>JAYKJI010000392.1:0-14293 GCA_035285405.1 Snowella sp.
AGAATAATATCATCTTTTGAAATACCCCTTTCAATTAAATCTTGAGTAATTCCATTTTCCAGACCATCATACTCGATAACAACTTTATTGTTTTCAATATTGACATAAATTAAATTGCCACGAACCCGACGTTCTCGATCCCAACCAACCTGCATTAAAGCATAACGATTATGATGATCATCGAATACTGGATCAAGATGAATATCGCCGTGAGATGGCCGCAGTTTTGCATAATCACTAATCACTTGTTTAATAATTTCCTGATAAGTTTTTAAGGTATCCATTGAATGATCTCCTGATGCTCAATATTGATAATAAGAAGTTTTAACGGAATTTCGGCGATCGCCAGTTGGCCAATGGGTTCGCTAAATATATCATTATAGGTTGTTTCAGAAATCGCTAGATAGAGATCACGGTCTGGATCAACCTGATTAAGCAAGATTTTATACAATAAATATTGACCAATAGCTTGCTCTAAATCAGTAATCTGGGATTGACCTTTAAATTGCTTAATTTCAATCGCAATGTGTTGATCGTCACGACGAATACCAATAAAACGATTTGCACCTAAATCAACAAACAAAAAACGATCGTCATAGGAAATAACATAGGGATCATCCGTAATTACCCAACCATCATTAATGACTGCTTGTTTAATCGCTTCGTGACTGGAATCTCTAGCAGGCAACTTAATTACTCCCTATGTCTTTTTTTCTAATAATATAGACTGACACTAATGTTTACCTAAATTCCCAAAATGATCGCATTTTATAAGACCAGAATAAGAAGAGTGATCGCACTAATCACAAATTATCTATTTACAGGCAGCATAGGGTAGTTTGGCAACCACCTGAGTATGATTTTGGGCTTCTGTTTGGTATGTCCATTTTCCAGATTCCTCGGCAATAATGGTAATTTCTCCTGCACATTTTTCAGTTGAAGACAATCCTTTTTTATCCATTGCTGAACAATCAGAATATTTACAAGTTCGCGTAACTTCTGTGCAAATAAATTGACTTAATCGTTTTGAAGAATCATTTTTGAGATTGATCAATGCGTCAAAAAGTTCAGGTTTTACATGACCATATTTATTTTGACTGCCCACTGATAAAACTGCAATTTCAGGATCGATAAATCCTAGCAAGGTTTTAAGGTCTTCTCCATTTTTTGGCCAAGCTCCATGATGAGGAATTTTGACAACATTAGCAGTAAATTCTGTTTTCAATTGTAATAACTCAGTTAAACCATCTCCTTCAATATCTGCCAGTAAAATCACCGAAAATTCACCGTAAACAACTCTTAAAACCACAGAAATTTCATTTAATTTACTTTTATCCAAACCAAAATGACTTTCAATATAATGTTGACTTGGGTGCAAAGGCTCGATTTTGAGAATTTTATCAGAATAATTCTCTCCGTCTAAAAAGATAGGTGAATGTTTGATCTCTCGATTGATATACCATTCTTTAATACGTTTAAGTGCAAACCTAAGTTTTCCATTTTTAGGATCATTTTGAGCCGATAATATTTTCTGTGTAGCTATCTCAATTACTTTATAAGGAAGATGAATTTTTTCTATTTTTATTTTGCTTTGGTAGTTATCAATAAAAGTTGTGAGTTTAATCAATGAAGGAAAATGATCACCGTGAGCATGAGTGATATAAATTCGATCAATCTTTGTTATTTGATGTTGCTCAATCCATTCTTCCAAGACAGAAAGATTACCCAAATCTACAACAATCATGGAATCGTCGGTTTGAATCACAATACTATCGGCATTCCCAACAGGCAAAAAAGAAATTGTACAGGTCACAATGGAAGCTCCAATTCTGGGATTCTTAAAAATTCTTCTAACTCTTCGTTAGTAAGGTAAGCACGAGGTTCATGGACAAATTTTCTTAATGCCCAGGGACGTTCTCTGAGTTGTTCAAATGTTTTAATATCCTTGCTTAATTGCACTTCAAAGGGAGTACCATCTAAGGCCCAGCCAGGCAATTCTTGAGGTAAGGGAATCCACTCACCTTCCGTTTCATCGTCGTCCATTAAGCGACTGATATACATACGAACTTCGCTTTGATTTTCGGAAATTTCTAAAACTTGACCAATAGCCATTTTTGTTGGTTTTTCCTGTTCATTTTGCCAAGCTTTTAATTCAGGTGATTTTCCTGTACGTTGACGTTTAATGAAAGTAGGATTGCCATAGGATTTTTCGACTAAACGGTTTAATTCTTTGCGTAAAGGATCATTTTCTGGAATAGGTTCCCGATTTTGATCACGCTTAACCATTTGAGCCGTAATATCAATAATTTTTGGGTCAACATATAAAGGTAAAGGGAATTTTAGGAGAATATCTTTTGCTAGATTGACAGTTCCACGACCAGGCATAGATAACTCAACAGCCAAATTTGAAGCGAGGATACCTAATAACCATAATCTCTGTTTTTCAAAGCCTAATTTTTCCCAATTTTCTGGTTTTAAATTTTGTTGATATCCTTTGTTTGTCTTTTCTGCTTCTTGAATCGGTAAGATACACCAAATACTGTTATTAGGACAAAAACCAGTAGTATCTAGTTGTACAGACAAAGATTTACTTGATGCAATATTCGCTATGCGGCCTACAAGAATTTTAGGCTTATCAAATAAATGCTGAACTTGTTTTCTAGGTGACTCCAAAGCAATGTTGTCATAAATTACCCAACGTAATTTACGATCTGCATCTTCTAAATCAACATCTAGTGATGGGTCAGCCCAAAGAGAACCCTTTTTAGCCCATCTCATTCGCCATGTTAATTTACACGGTCTGTCGCTAAGAGGATGTTCAATTCTAGGATGACCTTTCCGAGGTAAAACACCAGTGAAAACAAAAAAAAGTTTACCTAATACAATCATTGGATTAACTGGCTTTATTCCATTTGTTGCAAGAGGAATCAAATCACCGTTAGGATTAATATTTGTAATCCATGAATTACCTAAGTAACCATCATCTTGTATGGCAGAAATCTCTGCTCCTGAAACAACACTTTTTGAAACGGTAAAATGCTTGTTTTGAATTTGTCCGACTGAACCAGTAATAACACAAACATCCTGTCTAGCATTAATTCCAATGGTTCCTACTGGAAATTGCCATACCTCAAATAAGTCACATTTTTGAGATAATAATTTTCGTGTGTCTAATGCACCAAATTTTTTCTCTGAAAGGAAAGAGCTTGGCAAAATAAATGCAAATTGGGAACCATCATCTAACCAGCCAATGGCGTTTTTGATAAATTCAAAAGCCAATTGTTTATCCCCTATTATGTCAAAAGGTGGATTGGCAACAATAATTTTCGGTTTATTTCCAATTTTCTGTGAAATATTATCTCTATTAAAAGATTCATAATTTTCATTATAAAATTGGGGAGATGGCAGTAAATCGGAAATATTTACAGCTTCACTCGCTAAAAAATAACGAAGTTGAGTAATTAATTTGACATCTTCATCCAAATCATTACCAATGACATGATTAGATAAATATTCTCTTCGTAAAGTCTGATCATAGGGAATATCAGACATTTGAGACAATCGCAAAGTTGCGGCTAATAAAAGACTTCCTGAACCTGCCGCAGGATCAAAAATAAAACGTTCTTCAGGTCGAATCCGTTCTAAAGGAAGCAATTCCAGAATTTTTTCAGCAACCTTGATCGGGGTGTAATGTCTGTTTAAATCTCCCCAGATTTGATCTTCTAAATCATCAGGTAATTTTATAACTGCTTTTTCGTATAATCTACCCACATCACGGTGATTTGTGAGGGTAAAACTAACCGATGGCCCCATATAAACAGCTAACTGCTGTCGAATAACTTCATTGACAAATTCTGCTGATTCTAAAGCACGACTAAAAAAGCCGTTGGTATGCTCTACCATCCGTTGCAATGAATTCAATGGATCATCTGCTTGAGGAACTTCATCAGCACCGAAAAAGCCCTTATCTTCTAAAATTCTGGCAGCTAGATAGGCGATCGCGACCCGAACAATATGACCTTTTACATTTTTTCGAGATGAACTTAAATTTTTAGTAGTATTAACTTTTTTTAATGCTGCTTTGATTGCATTTTCAAAAGCCTGATCAATTTGTTGTTGTTGACGTAAAATGAAACTAAAACTTCTTTTATCAATTGTTTCTTCGATATCTGCTAGAGATAATTGGCCACGACGAAACTGTGATAGAGCTTTAGGAGTAAAAAGATGAGGTTTTGGAGATGCTAAAGTTTCACGCCAATCATCAATGCTTAAAACTTTATAGCCTAATGTTTGCGAAGAATCAGAAGTCGGTTCTACGAGATGAAGTGTCTCATCTGGACTAACTAATAAACCTCCACGAATTGGCCATTCTTCTACTCTTTTTTTCCAAAGTTCTAAATTTTTTTGATCTGTAACAGGTTGAATTAAAAAAGCCAAGACACCCGCATTCGGACGTAACTCATAATCTGTCCATAAAGCATCAATAACAACAGGTTTTTTTGTATTGTCAATATCAGGCATACGAATTTTTCGCTTGGGTTCATGCCAAGCTTTTGTTGTTATTTCTAAGACACTACTAGGCTGCAATTGATTAGCCATAAACTTTCTTAACTTGCTAGAGCAAGCCCCGCTCGTTTCTCAAAATCCAGTACATGATGCCGTTCCGCATCTTTTCTCATTTCGGAGATAATATCGCCGATCGCACCGACCTCCTGGATCACAACTTGACCCTTATTTTGACCCGATGCCTCTAATACCGTTAACCCAAAATCTCTGAGGTCTTCCACCAGATAAAGCTGGTTGTTAACAAAAACAAGATTATGGACAAAAAAAGACGGCTCATAATTGCTCTTGACTAAAAACTCAAGTACATTACGAATCTCTTGCAGTGAAAGCTTGGCCCTCAAAACTTCAAGGGTTTTAAGTTCTAAAACTTGCCGCCAACTATAGACGACCTGGGGATGCTTGACATTACCAAATTTTTGAGGCACTACCAACCGCGTTCGGTCAAGATAGCTTAGCCTGCCAGAGGCAATGCCTGTTAGGGCGATCGCTTCCTGTCTTGTAAAGCCACTGGTCATAACGAAACCACCTATTTTAACAAGAGCTTTTACTCATCTGTTTAACTTTGGTCGTACATTTTAAACAAATGACTCATATTCACTTTATTCTTAAAGCTATCTTGTGTCTAGCGTGATCGCTACAAACGTTACAAATTGGGGATTAAAATCACCCATCGAAATGCGATCACAGCCTAATCCTCTTGTAAGCGTTCAGGGGGGGAGCACATTTACCAAAATACTTAAAACCCTTGTATAGCAAAGGATAGATGAGATTCATTCGATGGGATGATTTGGCCCAAGCGGTCTAAAAGGTGATCCGAAATTTGACATAGGACTTTTGCTACTCAGAATTATTGCAATGAAATCAATTACAACTACTTTTTCATCGTGATTCCGTCCAATTCCATGTAGATCATTTTCTTGATTACCCCCTGAACGGTTACATCCTCTTTGATCTCCCTTATCTCCTCACTCAGACGCAAGGGATTTGTCCCCTTGGGATTAGCAGACAAAATCAGGATAGTTCGGTGATCGCTCATTTCAAGTTCCGTCATCTCAGAGAAACCGATTATTTGCTAACGTTAGCACGGCTTCTATTGAAAATCAAGCGAATTTAACCGCGATCGCATTTTATAAAAACGAAAATTAGAACAGCGATCGCACCACTCTAGAATAACTGCATTCTACAAAAAATCAGCTTAATTGCTCGATAATCTTGACCAGTTCTATTGGATGATAGACTAAAAAATCGGGTTTATGCTTTGCCAATATGGTCGGTGAATTAAATCCCCAGCCTACAGAAATCATCAAAATATTACTTTTTTGGGCGGCATGAATATCTCTGGTTTCATCTCCAACATAAATAACCTCATCGCAGCTTAGTTTATGCTCCTTGAGCACGGCATTGATCATTTTGTTCTTGCCAAATAAGGTCGTGCCAGAATGAATAAAACTAAAAAGAGTATCTAAATCATTATTCTTCAGAAAAGTGTTCACATTTTCTTTTAAGTTGGAGGTGACAATACCAATTAAATAACCATTTTCATGAAGAGCTAATAGGGCTTTATCAATAGCATAGTAGGGCTTGAGAGTAGCAATTTTTTTACTTAGTTCTTTTTTAACCCGTTTAATAATAAAGGGAATCTTTAAAGAGGGAATTCCTGAATAGCGAATGATATCCATAGAACTTAAATTTTTTAGTCTTTCTAGCTGAACTTGATCGACTTGAGGATAGCCAAATTCATCAGCTAAATTATTGACAATTTCCAGGAAAGCGTCATGGGTATCGGCGATCGTACCATCAAAATCAAAAAGGACTGCTTTAATAACCATTCGGTTTAACGTTTATTTCAAATCTAGGGACAGTTCATCATAGGAAATCGTAACGATGCAGAGATGACAGACTCTAGCTCTGCCAACTAGTATCCGATCTGGTTTGAAGTTATATATGGAACTTGATTAAAAACTTTTATGATTCTAGATTAGCACGAGCGTTGCGTCGTAACATAGCGGGCTTTATTCTTCGTAACGCGGAGGACGGAAATTGCTTTTGCCATTTTTCCTCGGTAATCTCAGCTAATTCTGCGAGTTTTGGGGCAACATTACCCTCATAGGGATGAAAGTCTGGAATATTAGTCTCCTTGGCAAAGCGTTGATTCCAGGGGCAGACCTCTTGACAAATATCACAGCCGGCAACCCAACCGTTTAAATGGGGTTTAATCTGCGGCGGTAGATCTGCGGCTCGATTTTCAATGGTATGGTAGGCAATGCAACGATTGGCATCTACGACGAAGGGACGGGGAATAGCCTGAGTCGGACAGGCCTCTAAGCATCGGTGACAGGTTCCGCAATGTTCACTGTGGGGGCGATCGCCGTCTAGCGGTAAATTAGTTAGAACTTCCCCCAGAAAAACCCAACTTCCATAATCACGAGTAATTAAATTGCCATTTTTGCCGATCCAGCCTAAACCCGCTCGTTGGGCCCAAACCTTATCTTGAATGGGGCCAGTATCGACGTAGTGACGAGTTTTAATATCGGGATGCTGACTGGTTAACCACAGACTCAGAGCCTTTAAACGGCGTTCCATGACTTTGTGATAATCCCGTCCCCAACCATAGCGGGAAATTTTGGCATATTCCAGACCGTCGGGGCGTTGATGGGGAGTATAATAGTTGAGGGCAACGGCAATTACCGATTGGACATCCGGCAGACAGGCACGAATATCAAAACGCTTGGGGTTCGCCATCCACTGCATCTGGGCATGATAACCTTGATCTAACCAGTTTTTTAAATGAGCTAGTACTTGAGCATGGTCAGCATTTTCATCTTCTACCGCCGCGATACCCACTAGATGAAACCCTAGTTCCTTCGCCCTCGCTTTTACCTGTTCTGCGGTGATTTCTGTGGTAATCTGCCCTGCGCTGTCCATCGGATGCCATTTATTGGAGAAAAATTGAAGAAAAATCAGTGTAAACTATTGCTGATTAATTCTAATGATAAAGATTGCAGGCGATCGCCATGTCTTGGTTTGTGAAAATTGAACGGGGTGTTGTCGAAAAAAGCGTTTTTGATCAATTTGTACCGGCTCATCTGGCCTATGTTCAGACGCTCATTGACCAGGGACATCAGGCGAAAACTGGGTATTGGGGAGATTTTGGCGGTGGGATGCTCCTGTTTTGGGCCGATTCTCTCAGTCAGGCTAAGGCGATCGTGGCCAAAGATCCTCTGGTGGAAAATGCTTGTGTGGAGTACGAATTACACGAATGGCATATTGTAGTGGAATAGATATCATTGCTTAAATTCTCAGAATAAATCCTCATGCTAAACCCGTTGAGATGATGACAACACTAAAACTTCCCCTCATCCAGGCTACCCGTCCTAGTCTGTCTCGACGATTAATGCAGCTTGGGCTGATCATTACCGCTAGTTTTTTGGTGATCGCCCTTTTATCTCCTATTTTACAGGCGATCGGTTTACTGCCCGATCCCACCGATTTATTAAATAGCCTACCGTTAGAGGCTCCTAGTTTTTCCCACTGGTTTGGGACAAACGTGCGGGGTTACGATGTGTTCTCTCGTACTTTATTTGGTAGTCAAGCTGCCCTCCAGGTCGTTCTGTTAGCCACCAGTTTATCAGTCTTTATTGGGGTTCCCTTGGGTTTAATCAGTGGTTATTTAGGGGGGAAAGTGGATAAATGCTTACTCTTCTTAATGGATACAATTTACACCCTGCCTGGCCTCTTGTTATCCATTACATTGGCTTTTATTTTAGGACGCGGTATTCTCAATGTGGCGATCGCTGTGAGCATTGCCTATATTCCCCAGTATTATCGTTTAGTCAGAAACCATACCACCAGCGTCAAAACCGAACTCTTTATCGAGGCCGCCAGGGCGATGGGTGCAACGCCCACCAGAGTATTATCCCGTTATCTGTTTGGCAATGTCATTCAAAGTGTACCTGTTCTATTTACTCTCAATGCAGCCGATGCCATATTGATTTTGGGCGGTTTGGGCTTTTTGGGCCTAGGTTTACCGGAAGAATGGCCGGAATGGGGTCACGATCTTAAAGAAGCTTTAGGCGATCTTTCCACAGGCATTTGGTGGACAACTTTTTTCCCTGGATTGGCCCTAACGACGATGGTTGTTGGTCTTTCCTTTATTGGGGAAGGGGTCAGTGAATTATTAAACCCTCGTTTACGCAAAAATCGTGCCTAACAATTCAAGCCAATATTCACGTCAAAATCTCAGATCCTAAAACCTTATCTCTTTAATAACCATACAGGCAAAAATATAATTAGTTAGACAATATCAGGTTTAATCAATCATGGATTACTATCTGACAGAATGCTTGTAATTTCTGCAAGTAGTCCTGAAGACGTTGAGTTTGCTTCAGCGTTTTACCCGATTTACCCGATTTCATTGCCATTTGCCAGAAGAGTAGATCCGTCCTCATTAACCGTAACAGCCGGTGGGTCTCGGTTTGCATCACTTGCCATTGATGAGCTATCTTCGGTTCTAAGGTATCATCCGTTAGGGTCAATATCTCTTGCAAAAAATAAGACTCTAGTTCTTCAAATTGAGCCGCGATCGCCTCAGGAACAGGATTTTCAGCCCTCCATAAAATGATCAAGTTATCAACCCTGGCGGCAAACGGATGGTAAACAGATAAATGTGTTGTAGATAACATTTTTTCGGCAAATCATGTTAGAGTGAAAATTAATTTACTCCGAACCAAGCCTTGGGAGTTCTCCCATCAGAAAGGCTGTTTTTAAAAAAGTCTTAAAATAAAGTATCATTTTCCGAACCTTTTCCTTTCCCTATGCTAATAAACAATAAAGCTATATAGGGTAAAGATAGTTTTCCAATTGAACTGATCAGGGATGCCTGTCTGGCTCTTCGTTCGTTGCGGTTTTATCTGACTGTCTATCTCTGCCATTATCCCCCTTCGTTAAGACCTATGAACGCCCTTGCCACTTTAACCACACCGCCTAAATCCTCTGCTCCTATTGCAGTAACGAGTCCAGTGCCTCTGCTCATTGATTTGCCCCAATGGCTTCAGGATTGTCTAGATCGGGTGGATGGGCCCCAATCAGTCGAGAGTGATTGTTTGATTTGTCAGGCCTTTAAATTTGCGTACCAACTCCATGAAGGTCAATATCGCAAATCGGGAGAACCCTATATTGCCCATCCAGTGGCAGTGGCCGGCTTACTGCGGGAGTTGGGAGGGGATGAGGCCATGATTGCGGCGGGATTTCTGCATGATGTGGTGGAAGATACGGATATCACGGTGGCAGATATTTCTAGCTTATTCGGTACAGAAGTGGCGCAATTAGTTGAGGGTGTAACGAAGTTATCTAAGTTCAATTTTTCGAGTAAAACAGAACATCAGGCCGAAAATTTCCGCCGTATGTTTTTGGCGATGGCCCAGGATATTCGGGTCATTGTGGTTAAGCTGGCCGATCGCCTGCATAATATGCGAACCCTGGAGGCTTTGAACCAGGAAAAACAAGCTCGTATTGCCAGAGAAACGAGGGAAATTTTTGCACCCTTGGCTAACCGTTTAGGAATTTGGCGGTTTAAGTGGGAGTTAGAAGATCTGTCGTTTAAATATATTGAACCGGATTCCTATCGTGAGATCCAATCCCTCGTAGCGGAGAAAAGGGGCGATCGCGAATCTCGACTGGAGTTAGTGAAAAATACTCTGCGTAAACGATTGCTAGAAATTGGCGTGAAGCTGGTAGAGTTGCAAGCTAGGCCTAAACATCTTTATGGCATCTATTATAAAATGGTGTCCCAAAAGAAAGAATTTGAAGAAATTTTTGATATTGCCGCTCTCCGCATTATTGTTGAGAATAAAGACGAATGTTATCGAGCTTTAGCGATCGTCCACGATGCCTTTAAACCGATTCCAGGACGTTTTAAAGATTACATTGGCTTACCGAAACCAAACCGTTACCAATCCCTCCATACCACAGTTGTGGGCTTAAATGGTCGGCCCTTAGAAGTGCAAATTCGTACCCTTGAAATGCACCATATTGCTGAATATGGGATTGCTGCTCACTGGAAATATAAAGAAACGGGACACTCTAATCACACTCAGTTAACCTCTTCCGACGAGAAATTTACTTGGTTACGGCAACTACTAGATTGGCAAAGTGATCTTAAAGATGCTCAAGAATACGTCGATCACCTTAAGGAAAATTTATTTGATGATGATGTCTATGTTTTTACGCCCAATGGCGATGTTATTTCCCTAGCCAGGGATTCTACTCCCGTTGATTTTGCCTATCGCATCCATACGGAAGTGGGACATCATATGAAGGGCGTTCGTATTAATGGTCAATGGAGTGGGGTGGGAAGCAAGTTGAGGAATGGTGATATTGTCGAAATTGTGACTCAAAAAAATGCCCATCCTAGTTTAGATTGGCTCAATTTTGTGGTGACACCTAGCGCACGGCATCGGATTCGGCAATGGTTTAAGCGATCGCGGCGGGATGAAAATATTTTACGCGGTCGGGAATTACTGGAAAAAGAGTTAGGAAAAAGTGGACTGGAATCTTTGCTCAAATCACCGCCCATGCAAGCCGTCGCTGAACGCTGCAATTATCAAAGTGTGGAAGATCTGCTGGCCGGTATGGGTTACGGAGAAGTTACGCTTAATCAAGTTGTGAATAAACTGCGGGAAACCACCGTTAAAACCCAACAACCTGAGATTACGATTTCAACGGCTGCCTATGTTTCTAGTCCGCCTCCATCTTCAGACAAAGGCAAATCTCCGATCGCCGGCGTAGAGGGTTTGCTCTATCACATTGCCGGTTGTTGTCATCCCTTGCCAGGGGAATCGATCATTGGTGTGGTCGGACGGGGAGCTAAGGGAATTGCTATCCATCGTCAAGGTTGCCCCAATTTAGATAGTGTGACGGGGGAAAGGTTAATTCCGGTGAAATGGAATCCCCAAAATGGCAATAATGGTCATACCTATCCGGTAGATATTCTGATTGAAGCTATTGATCGGGTGGGTGTCCTAAAAGATATCCTCTTACGTTTGACCGATTGTAATATCAATGTCCGTAATGCTGGGGTTAAAACAGGCCAGGGCAAACCGGCAATGATTAGTTTACAGATTGATATTCGGGATCATCAGCAATTGGAAAATATTATTGCCAAGATCAAAAACATGAGTGATATTCTCGATCTACGTCGCATTACTTCTGTGGATGTTGCCTAGATTAATTGCAATTCTAAGCCCTCGGTAAAGATCTTATCCAATGCCACCATTTGACCATCGGTTGTCATAAATCGATGATCTGCTGTGGCTCGAATGACTGAACCGTCCTCTAACTCATATTCAAAAACTTCCTGTTGTCCACGATCATGCCATTGGGCGATCGCCTGGGTATAAACAAAACCATTAGCATCCACACTATAAACGGTACATTCAATTTGCTCTTTAACAATTTTACCGATAGGCATGGGGCCGTATTCTACGGTGAGGATGAGACTATCTTCACTTAAACAGTATTCCGCAAAATTAACCATTTGCTCAAACAGATGTTCAGCAACTCGTTTATCGACTCCATTTTTTGCAGAACCATCAATAAAAAGTTCACGATGTTTTTGCATTTCGGAAGCTTTCTTTTTCCCCATTGCCCGACGTAATAAATCAGCTTCCCCTAGGGAATAGCCGGCCAAATCTTGAGCCATCTTCATGATTTGCTCTTGATAACAATTATGGGTGACAACTCCCTGGGCAAGAAAATAGGGAGAAGTTTGATCCTCCATTTCTAAATCAAAACAGTCAGCTTGGCCGGCAGCTTCTACAGAAACAACATAAACTAGCCGAGCATCTCCTAAATAGGTCTTTTGATAATTCTCTTGATAAATTGTCTCCCAACTCTCTAGATTCTCCTTATAGCTGGAGTTAGTTGGTTTAAAAAGGACTGTTTTTTGTAAAGAACGTTTAATAGCTTTACGAGTTTCCCGATCCGTATTAGCGATCGCCGTTTCTAACTGATGGGCAAATTCCTGGGTAATAATCGGCAAATAGTTCTCCTCTATATCATAAGCTTTATCAGGAAGTAAAGGCTGTCCAAAAAGTAGCTTAAAACGAGTACGATCACTGACATAAATATAGTTATCCCCCATAGAATAACTAATTTTTAAGCTGCCTAATAACCAGGCAACCTGTTGAAGTAACAGTGAAGAAGCACTACGAAAATAAACTAAACAGGTACTATAACAACCGTCGCTGTCCCAGAGTCCTTTTAATAAATCCAGACGATCACTCTCCTGATAATCAACAATTTCCAAAGGTAAATGCTTGGCTATAGATTTTACTTTCCAATTGCGGCCAGTATAAATTCGATCTAAAAATTTAGTTAAAGGAGTGGGATTAGGAGCCGTATTAAACTTTGAGTAAGCATACCAGCAACGAGTATGAAAATAATACTTAGCTTCACCACCCCAGGTTTGAAACAATAGTTGGGCAACCCAGGCGGCTGCTCTTTCAGTTTTACAGGCAATATTGGGCGTTGCTGACACTAAATTACCGTCGCCAATCAATAAACCCAATAAATAAGCTTCATTCGTTTTGAACTGTTTAGTATTGCTTGACTGTGGCCATTTTTCATAGAGAGCAGAACTATGAACATGAGCATTTCTCAGTCCTCCTTTGGCAACCTTCAATTCTTGGGCCAAACAATCCCCTTCGGGCGTTAAAAAACGGTGGTTTTTGCCAGCATAGAGAACCGTTCCACTGGAAAGAGTAATTTTTAGAATCTCTTTAGTGCCACTGGCCCATTGCTTGGCGACTTTAGCTGGCCAAACTTTTTTGCCATCAGAGGTTAAAACCATATCCCCTACTTGAATTTTTTCGATAGGGATCTGTTTTCCATTTGGTTGATCAATCAATGTTCCCTGTGGTAAACATAAAACTCCATAGGTTTCATTCAGAATGGTTTCCAATAAGGGATGTTCATAGGAAATGGCTTCTCGTCCGTGCTTACGATCAATAAAAATGGGAATTAAACCTGCATCTAAAGGGCCAGGTCGATAAAGAGCTAAAATAGAAGAAATATCCTCAATTCCCGATGGTTTTAAATCCTTAACAATTTGTTTCATGCCCTGGGATTCTAGCTGAAATATCCCTTCTAGATCACCATCTTCTAACAGCTTATGGGTTTTTCTAATGTCTTCCGGTAGCTTTTTAACGGTTCCTCTGGCAACAATTTGTAACGCTTTACGTTCATCGAGGGGCAGTTGATCCAGATCTAACTCAATACCCTGATTTTGTTTAATCAGTTCCGTTGCTCTTTGTAAAGTGGTTAGATTTTTCAAGCCTAAAAAGTCCATTTTTAATAGGCCAAGAGATTCCAAATCCTCCATGAAATATTGGGTAATCACGGCTCCATCATTATTCTTTTGCAGAGGCACAATTTGATCTAAAGGTTCTGAGGAAATTACCACTCCCGCCGCATGAACCCCAAAGGTTTTATTGGTTCCCTCAATGCGAATGGCCATATCTAACCAATGTTTTACGGTGGGATCATTATCGTAGCGAGCTTTAAAGGCTGGCTCTGGTGTCTGATCAGAAATCATGACCTTTAATTTAGTCGGTTTTCCCCGCGAAACTGGAATCATTTTGGCCATTTTGTCTGATTCTGCATAGGGAATATCTAACACCCTGGCCACATCTTTTAAGACCGCTTTAGAAGTCATACGGTTAAAGGTAAT
>JAYKJI010000393.1:0-13769 GCA_035285405.1 Snowella sp.
ACCCGCTTCAGCCGCTTTAACGGCGGGCCAAATATAAACCTGATCGGATATCAACACAGGTGTTCCGACGGCCATGGCTTCAGCAACGACAATGCCAAAATTTTCGTAATAGGATGGCAAAACTAAGAGATCTGCCTTTTTTAATAAATACCACTTGGCCTCTCCCTCCACAAAACCAGCGATCGCCGTATCTGTTGCAATGGTTGAAGCTTGGACTTGGGCTAAAATTTGTTGTTCGTAATCGGGATCTTGGGGATTAGAACCCGCCAAAATAAAGTGAAAATCAACCCCTACTCTTTTTAAATTCTCCAAGGCCGAAATTAACAGTTCTAAGCCTTTTTTGGGATCAATCCGTGACAGAAACAAAAGCCTTGGAATCTGCTGATCAGTTGCTTCCAGCCCAGAAGACGGACAAGGTTCTAGATCTGGCAAATTAGGGGGAGTGACTCCCAACGGTAAGATAACCACAGGACTGTTAGTTCCATAACGTTCCGACACATCCGCTTCTTGCTGGGTCGTGAAATGAATAGCGGCGGCTCCCTGTAGATTAGGACGTTCTAATAGGTTGCCATAAATTTTTTTAAGGGCTTGTTTTTTTCTTAAATCTAAGGGATCTAAGGTTCCTAAAGGGCGCAAAATATAGGGTAACTTTTTGAGGCGACAGACCGTGGCCGCCGCTGTGCTAATGGGAGAAAAAAGAGCATGAATATGGGCCAGATCGTAATCCTGACTATGATGCCATAACCAATTTAAAAGTCCCAGGGAAAATTTGTAGCGACGAAAGGGAGAGCAGTTAAAATAAATCACCTCGTAACCTTGTTCCTTAAGCGGTTCGGCTAGGGGAACAGATAGGGGTAATTGTCCAAAGTCCCCATTGCTGTTGGTGGTTAAAATGGTGACACAAACACCTTGCTCGGCCAAGGCAGCCGATAAACCCCTGACCATTTGACTGGGGCCACCATAGATCAGAGAAATGGCGGGAATAATCTGTAAAATTTTCAAACGCTTGTCCAGGCGATCGCCGCTCTTATTATCGCTGTTGGGATAGGAGTTGAACTAATTGTTTAACCTGTTGTTGATTAAAAACCTGTAACAGAATGTTAGCCGCAGAACTGGGATCGGCTGGCAGGAGAATTTGGGGAGTTTGAGCATTGGCCAATTGTTGTAACCCTTGGCTCACCGATATTTTCTGTCCCTGTTCCAATTCGAGGTAATCACAGCCTTGCTTGAGATCCTTCAGCACAATGGGAGCTAAGGTACGGTAGGAATGACGGGGATTGGTGATCGCGGATTCAACCGTTTTTACTAATTGTTGCCAGTTATTTTGATGGGCAGCCAGTTTACGCAAATCTCCACAGTGATGCTGTAGTTGTTGGCGATTTGTAGGGGAAGGGTCTTGCTTAAAGACCTGTAGCATTTGCCGCAGGATCGACTTAATTTGTACAGGAAGATCTTCGAGAGGCTCCTTGGGAGAGAGGAGTTTGGAGTCTGGAACGGCTTCTGTGCCATCACTTAACAACTGACTCAGATAATGCTGAAGTTCTATAAAATTGTTATTAGCACCTTCAACAATTGATTCTGCCTCCTCTGGTTGTAATCCAAAGGGCCCCTGCAACTTCTCCACGAGATCCTGTAAAACGTCGTAACCTTTGAGAAAGAGAGATTCGAGCTTTTGATCTACTCCCACCCGATTTTCTCTGAGAATTTTGAAAGCATCCTCTAAACGGTGGGCAATTTTTTGAATACTGCTGTAACCTAGCATCGCCGCCCCCCCTTTAATGGAGTGAGCCGCCCGAAACATTTCATTCACACGTTCCGTGTCTTCAATAACGGAAGAGAGTTCTAGAATACCTCGCTCTAAGGTTTCTAAGTGTTCTTTCGCCTCTTCAATAAAGTAGCCGAGGATTCTCTGCTGATCCAAGGGGTTTGTCCTCCATTGCAACCGAACTACCGCTAGATTCCCTGGTTAGGCAGGGGAATAGGTTAACTACTAGGATGCCCTAATCTTCTCTAAAAAGCATCAATTTTAGTTTACAGAATCTTAACAAAAGCTCAAACCCTGATGGGAAAAGACTTTTCGCCTTGACAATCATTGGGTTAGCGAGCTTCTCGCCGAAAAAGCCAGAACATCAGAGCCGCGACTCCCACCTGTAACCCTAAATTGGGCAAGATGGCGATCGAGTCCCGTCCAGCGAGGAATTGCAAGAAAAAGATTCCAGCCCCAATTGTGGCAGAAAGGCCTAATCCTAAATACAAAAATTGGCGTAATCCTTTATAGGGAGCCTTGGCCTCGGCCCGCAAGCGAGCATATTTTTCAGGGGACAGTTGTTTTAGGGAAGGCTTAACCATATTGTTTAAAGATTTTGTTGATCAACGACTCGAATTAAAATTGCCCTTCTGAGTTACAATGTCTTTTTGGCAGAAAAGCTGAGGACTGCTCAGAAGTACGCTAAAATGCCAATAAAACCTACGCTAGATTAGCTCAGTTGGTAGAGCACGTCATTCGTAATGATGGGGTCAGGGGTTCGAGTCCCCTATCTAGCTTAGTTGTACTGCATATTCAAGGATTAAAGGTTGTTGTTCAACAAATCATGTCGCGATTTCAAAGATTGATGTCGCAAAAAACTATCAGCCTAATTGTAAGTCATTTAAAAATGATAGGACGCATTTTCCGATATAGCAATGGTGTCCCGATTAAAAGACATCCAACGATAGATAAAACTACGGCCAATGCTCATTGAACAAAAACTTTAATCTTTTGAGCGATCGCTGTCCTTAATCTCCTTAAAAAATAATGGCGATCGCTGAAATACTGAAATAGATTAAACTGATGATAGGAGTTGTGTTCTCTCTAGGGCTTAGAATTAAGAGAAGATTAAATTAGATAGATTATTAGTTTCTTTTCCTATGTTTGCCTCTCTAGATCCTAACGTGCGAGCCCCGATCGCCATCGCCTTGGGGGCAATACCAGGCGCATTATGTCGCTACTATTTGACAGTGGGATTAGCAAAATGGTTGGGTGAAAATTTTCCCTATGGAACCATGTTCGTCAATCTTAGCGGTTCTTTTTTGATGGGTTTTATTATCACCTTAGCCCTAGAACGTACCTTAATTTCTCCCGATCTACGCCTATTTTTGGCCGTGGGTTTTTTAGGCTCCTATACCACTTTTTCTACCTATACCCTCGACAATGATCTTTTTCTCCGCTCTGGCCATTGGGGAATGGGCTTATTTTATAGCCTAGGAAGCCTAATTTTGGGAGTAATGGGTTTAGAATTAGGCAGTTTCTTGGCTCGCAAACTGTTTTAAGCCTGCAATTTTTCATCAATCAATTGATTCGTTAATTTGGGATCAGCCCGTCCCCCCGTTTTCTTCATGACTTGACCGACAAAGAAACCTTTCATATTGCCCTTACCACTGCGGAATTTTTCGACTTCCTTGGGATTGGCAGCCAGAATTTCCTCAATGACTTTGGCTAATGCCTGGGGATCAGAAAGTTGGGTCATGCCCTTGGATTCAATGATTTTTTGGGGAGAACCACCCTTTTCTAAAAGTTCAGGCAGGATTTCCTTGGCAATTTTGCCGCTAATGGTTCCCTTATCAATCAATTGCACCAACTCAGCCAGGGCTTCCGGTTTAAAGGGAATTTCCGTAATCGTCAATTTGGCATTATTCAGATAGGCCGCCAAATCTTGAGTGACCCAATTGGCCACTAATTTGGGATTGCCTCCCGTTTTTACTGCTGTTTCAAAATATTCAGCTACTTCCCGATCCTCGGTAATCACCCTAGCATCGTAGGCAGATAGTCCAAACTCTTGTTCATAGCGCGATCGCTTAACGGCGGGGAGTTCGGGTAATGCCGCTTGCCAGTCCAACTTTTGGGCATTGGAAACCATCAGAGGCGGTAAATCCGGTTCAGGGAAATAGCGATAATCACTGGAGCCTTCCTTGGAACGCATACTAATTGTCCGTTGGCTGCCTTCTTCCCAAAGACGAGTTTCTTGGTAGATGCGATCGCCGTTTTCAATTGCTTCGATCTGCCGTTCAATTTCGTACTCAATCGCCCGTTGAATCGCACTAAAGGAGTTCATATTTTTGATCTCAACCTTAACGCCGAATTGTTCCTGACCCACAGGACGAACTGAAATATTGACATCACAGCGCAGGGAACCTTCCTGCATATTGCCATCACTAATACCGAGATAACGGACTAATTGTCGTAAGGATTGGGCATATTCCGCCGCTTCTTGCCCCGATCGCAAATCTGGCTCTGAAACAATTTCTAATAAGGGAACGCCGGTACGGTTAAAATCCACTAGGGAATGGGTTGATCCCGATAGGCGTGCGGCTTTAGCCGTGCCTTCGGCATCGCTACCAGCATGAACTAATTTGCCAGCATCTTCTTCCATGTGCAGGCGTGTAATACCGATAGTCTTACGGGTGATAGCCTTGGTTTTCTTATCCACTAATTCGATCTCTAGGGAACCATGCTCGACGATGGGCAGATCAAACTGGGAAATTTGGTAATTCTTGGGAAGATCAGGATAAAAATACTGCTTACGGTCAAATTTGCTGTAGGGCGCAATCTGGCCATTGATCGCTAATCCGAGCTTAACTGCTGCCGCCAAAACCTGTTCATTTAAGACAGGCAATACACCTGGATAGCCTAAACAGACAGGGCAGACATTGGTATTAGGTGGACTATCAAAATGGGTAGAGCAGTTACAAAAAATCTTACTAGCAGTGTTGAGTTGACAGTGAGTTTCTAGTCCAATAACGGCTTCGTAATCAGTCTTAACAGCAGTGGCGGTCATAGAGAATGATGAGAAAAAGCTGTCCCCATTATACCCTAGCCGTTCCTTTTGCTTTTTCCTCTACATTCACCAGTTCCATTAATGATTCAATGTTTGGGTATGGAGCCGCAGCTTCTACGCTAATAGCAGCAGGAGCAGGATTAGTTTCGGCCAGGTCAAGAGTTGTTTCCACTAAAGTCGCAAAGGGAATCACTTTTTTCACATCAGCGATCACCTTAGTAATTGCTTGAGAGGAAGATAATGCTTCACGAATAAAACTAAGTACGATATAATCTTTTTGACCAATGCCAATTAAAGCGTCATCACAGCCACTTTCATACAATAACTCAACATAGATAGCTGGGTCTAGTTCAGGGTCTTCTAAATCAAATTTGAGTGTAAAATCGTATTCTTTTTCTTTCATTGTTTTAGTTGGTTTTTTCTTCTGAAGAATTTTGGGTGATGTGTAAACTTGTGGATTGATTTTCTGAATCGTAGTCAATTTGACCATTAGAGAGCAATCTATCCACAGATTCAGAACACTACCATAGCTTCCTTCGGGAAAATCAGCGTTAAAATTTAACTTTTCGATATAACCAATCGGCTAGTAAACCAGGACATTTTTGTTGAAACCAACGCAATAATAAGCGTTTGGCAATGGGTCTGGGAATGCCTACAATAGACTTTAAAAAACGATTGAGAGGAGGAAAGGGAAACTTTTTATTAATAATATTAATCACGCCGATGTCGTACAGAGATTCCAAAATCAGTTTAATGGTCGCTTCTTCCCGAACAAAAAGATCCTTCAGTAATAGCTGTACATCATGAAGACGTTCCTGTTTAAACCGCTCTTCTGCCAGAATGCTAGGGGGGACAGGGGGCTGGGGACGGACGGCGATCACTTTGCTTTTGGAAGAAGATAACATAGGAAGCGCGGAATTCAGTGAATAGTGGGTGAGCTATGGCGGCCCTAGACAATAATTCTCTAGACTTTACCAAAACGTCGTTCACGCTGCTGATAATCTAAGAGAGCTTTGTGAAACTCCTGGCGGTTAAAGTCAGGCCAGAGGGTCGGAGTCACGTAAATTTCGGCATAGGCCATCTGCCATAGTAAAAAATTACTGATCCGCATTTCTCCACTGGTGCGAATGAGGAGATCGGGATGGGATAAGCCAAACGTATAGAGATGACGTTCGATTTCAGCCTCATCAATGTCTTCCGGCGCGAGTTTTCCCGCTTGAATTTTAACCGCGATCGCCCGACAAGCTTGCAAAATCTCCTGTCTGCCCCCGTAATTAGTGGCAACGGTAAATTGGATACCAGTATTATTTTCTGTGTCACGCATAGAACGCTCAATCTCCTCCTGTAGAGAAAGAGGCAGCGAGTCCAAGTTACCCACAAAGCGAATTTTGACATTCTCAGTCATCATTTCCTGCAATTCCCGCCGGAGCACCCGTTCAAACAGCGTCATTAAAAATTCCACTTCTTCCAGGGGACGACCCCAATTTTCCGTTGAGAAGGCATAGGCCGTTAAAGCTGGCACTCCCCAGTCATTACAACACCGCAAAAGACTTTTGAGCGCATCGACCCCGCGTTGATGTCCCATAATACGAGGTAAGCCCCGCCGTTTTGCCCAGCGTCCATTGCCATCCATAATTACCGCAACATGCTGGGGCAAGAGGCTCGGATCGAGGTCAGTGGGGAGTTTTTGTAACACAGTGGAGTTAGCTGTCATTTCTTATCGTTTTTAGCTGATGAAGTCAAAAACAGACGCTGGAGAAACCATTTTCCTTGTGACCCAATTGTACGACCAAGCCGCCCTAAACTTGGTGTTCCAGATTCTCGTTCCATTCTGGGCGCATATTTGGTTTCTAGCAGTTCTCTGAGTTTGCTACTGGTGAGGGGACGATTGAGTAAACCTCTCTCTGCCAAGGTGATAGAGCCAGTTTCTTCCGAGACCACCACACAGAGACAATTTTCACTGCGCTCGGTAATGCCCATGGCCGCTCGGTGACGGGTTCCCAATTGGCGAGAAGCACTGCGTTCAGAGAGGGGTAAAATCACACCCGCCGCAATAATCCGAGTGCCGCGAATAAAAACCGCTCCATCATGTAACAGGGTTTTGGGTTGGAAAATGGTTTGTAACAATTCCTTGGATAGTTCACTATTGAGCATTACGCCCTTATTAACAAAAAGTTTATTATCCAACGTTCCAAAAGTTTCCATGACCATCAAAGCACCAATGCGATTTTGGGAAAGTTCTTTGACAGCATCCACAATTTCATCAATGGCATTATCCGTTTTGGGTACCTGGGGCTGTCGCTTAAATAATTGCAGAATCTGTCCCCGACCCAGTAATTCTAAAAAACGACGGAATTCCCCCTGAAAGATAACTGCCAGGGCCACCGCCGCCCCTAACACCAATTTCTCTAGCACAAATTTCAGTAATTCTAGATGAAGGCGATCGCTGATCACCTGGGCCACCATCAAAACAACGAGGCCGCGCATCATCCAGAGAGTACGATATTCGCCAATAATCAGGCTCATCAAATAGAACACCCCTAGAACCAGACCAATATCCAGGGCGTTATGAAATAATGACGCGATAAATTCGGGGTCAGGGGGGAAGCCCGACATGGGAAAAAGGAAGAATAGGGTTATTAATAAAAGATGAATTATTCGTCACCAAGGTCTGATTGTAACAGGCGGCTGGGAAGTCGATCCTGACGAATTAAATCGGATAAGGATTCCCGTTCTAAAAATAGATTGGCTTCTCCTGCTTTGACCAGTACTGCTGCCGGACGGGGCAACCGATTGTAATTGGAAGCCATACTGTAGTTATAGGCCCCTGTGGTCATGACCACTAAGGTATCCCCTGGCTCAGTGGTTGGTAGTTGGGTTTCTTTAATTAAAATATCTCCTGATTCACAGTGTTTACCGGCGATCGTCACCGTTTCTGTATAGGGAGCATTCATCCGATTGGCCACCACCACCCGATAGAGAGACTGGTAGGTAATCGGGCGGGGATTATCCGACATACCACCATCTACTGCTACATAGGTTCGCATTTCGGGAATGACTTTACGACTGCCAATGGTATAGGCCGTAACACAAGCGGTGCCAATCAGCGATCGCCCTGGTTCGGCCAACAATTTGGGCAAAGGTAAATTTTTAGCGGTACAGGCCTTGACCACTGACTGAGCCGCCGCCCGCACCCACTCGTCAATACTGGGGGGATCATCCATCTCGGTGTAACAGATCCCTAAACCGCCACCGATATTAAGCTCTGTCAGGGGCAAACCGTAGGCTAAACCCTTTTCAAACCATTCCACCAAGACAACCCCTAGATCCTGATGGGGCTGACGTTCAAAAATTTGTGACCCAATATGGGCATGGAGTCCCACACAATTTAAAACCGGTTGCTCACAGATATAGGTAAAAACCGCTTCTAGTTGATGGGGATCAAAGCCAAATTTACTATCCAAATGGCCTGTGCGAATATACTCATGGGTATGACATTCGATCCCAGGGGTTAAACGCAGCATAATCCGTAGCGGTTGCTCCGATGACTGACTCCCTAACTTCACCAAAGTTTGCAGTTCTAACCAGTTATCAACAATGATGGTACAACCCACCTCAATGGCATATTCCAATTCATTGACCGATTTATTATTGCCATGAAAATAGATTTTGCTCACCGCCTGTGCTCTTGTCCATCCCATCTGCTCTAGAGCGGTTAAAGTTGTATAAAGCTCTCCCCCAGAAACCACATCAAAACCCAAATCTTCACTGGCCGCGATCGCACAAACCGCCAAACAACTCCAAGCCTTAGAAGCATAAATCACCTGACTAACCCCAGGATAATAGGTTTGGAAAGCTTCCCGATACTGACGACAAGTTTCCCGCAGCGTCTGTTCATCCAAAATGTAGAGAGGGGAACCAAACTGTTCCACTAAAGATGGGACATCACAGCCCCCAATTTCTAGATGACCTTGGGAATTGGTGCGAGCCGTTAAGGGCAACAAATTCTGATTTGGTGAGGGCAAGGGAGTCGCAGGCAGAAAATGTTGTCCAGAAAGTTGCAAGGGAGATTCCGTCGATAGCATGGCAAGTCTTGAGCGTCAGTCAAAAAAGAACTAGATGGGCTGAATTAATTTCACAATTAACCTATCAATCTTTCCAGTGTATCAAGTCGTGGGAACTATTGCCCAAGGTTAGGCTAAGGAGTTGACAAACCGCCCTCTTTTTTATTACCATATGGTCAACTGACGAAAATAAAGGGTGCTATTAAAGATTTGTCCCTGTCCAGCCGTGCTTTACGGGAGGAGTATCTTTGATGGGACATAGATATAGCAATGATTAGATTTTTGGCCCCCATGCTTGAAAAATGCTTAATGCAAATACTCCTGTTCATTGTTCTGCTGACCCTGCTTGGCTTTAACCTCCTCCTTGTCCCAGACGCAAACGCGATTATTCATCAGCTAGAAGAGTCTCCTGGACATTTGCTGGATCAATCCCGTGAAACCCTTCAAGATCAACAGGGCCATAGCTGGCAAGTCGTTTTATTTAAACAAACCCAGGATCATCAAGCTACGACGATTAATTTGCGCCTGGTGGGCTTTCCAGGGATTACAACCTTTATTCATCCGGCACCGCTTTTAATTCGTTCTTTCACCCAGTCGGACAGGCTGGCACAGGATGTATTTGCAGAAAAAGCTCCAGCGACTAATGTTGGACAGTATGACTTTCAGGACATTCTTCAACCCATGGAAGCCAGCAGCTTTTGGGAATTAGAGATTCCTATCGTATCTGAATCAAAGATCATTCTTAAGATTCCCTATTTTCTCATTCGAGAATGGCAAAAATTAGTTGCTGCCCCAACCGTATAGGTGCAATTGCATCTTGTTATTTTTTAACTTAATTAAGCAGTTTGATTTTAAGGAAAACTCTCATGACTAATGCCCCTGCCAAAACAATCCACACCATTGATGCGCTAACGCTTGAAAAATTACTTCGGAAAGGTGATGTCACTCTGATTGATGTCCGGGAGCTTGACGAATATCGCTCGGAAAGAATTGAAGGTTCAAAACTATTTCCTCTTTCTACTTTCGATCCAGAAAACTTACCCATTGAAGGCGATAAACCCTTTGTGCTTACCTGTCGAAGTGCTAATCGCTCAGGGCAGGCTGCTCAACGTTTATTAGCAGCAGGTCATACAGAAGTAACCCATTTACAGGGTGGACTAAATGCCTGGAAAGAAGCAGGATTACCGATAAAAAGGCAATCTAAAGAACCTATCAGTCTTATGCGACAGGTTCACATTGTCGCTGGCAGCTTAGTGGTGGCCGGAATTCTTCTAGGATTTTTGGTGGCTCCAGGCTTCTTTATGTTGAGTGGAATAGTGGGCTGTGGTTTATTATTTTCGGGTATTTCAGATAACTGTATGATGGCTAATCTATTGGCAAAGCTACCCTACAATCAAGTACAATAGCTAACACCGAGTAAACCTTTAATATTCATTAAGGGAAAACTCATTGTTTATCTGAAGTTAAAGTCTGGATTAGGTTGAGTGGTTAGATTGCTGATCGCCGTTGTTGATGTAATCCAAAACCACCACCGAAACCTAGGGTTAGGGCCAATATCATGTAAACTAAACTGATTAAACGTCTAAATAAAGGCGGTTGCAGAGCCTCAACCTCGATCGCTTTTTTCAAGGTTAAAGGTTGATCGGTAAGGGATGGATGGGGTAAAAGCATAACAGTCACTTGATGGGGAGAACCGTCAAAAAATTGTTCTTGCCATTGAAACTGTCCATTCAGATCGGTTTGAGTTTGGGTCGCAAAAACTACCTGCTGATGTTCTAATTGATGAGTTTGAATCCTAAGTGGCTGTTGAGCGATCGCCGTTTGCGTTTGGGGATTTTTAACCGTCACCGTCAAGGTCGATAATTGTCCCACTGTTGCCTGACTATCTGCTGTTAACTGGGCTGTGAGCGCGGGCTGCTGTCCTATTTTGGGCAAGCTAGAAGCCGTATTTTCTGGGACAGGAAGATGGACGTGATCCGTATGGGAAGAACCCGCTTCGGCAGTGAGATTAATAAACAAGAGAACCGCGATCGCAATGATAGTGGCACTACTTAACAAAAGACGCACCCGTTGGGGAGCCACTTCACCGGCCTGTAACGTATCTTCGGCTCCAATTACCCAACCTCCCACAAAGCCAATAAAGGTCAGAAGTGCCAACAACAGGACATAATTACGATATTTTATTTCTTTCTCGGCGATCGCCCAGGTAATGGTTTGTTCAAAGGGTTTAAAGCTATTAGTAATTAGGGGTTCAACTTGAAGCTGAAGCCGATAGTTCCCGCGAATCGGAAAAGTCTGTTGAAATTGCACTTCTCCGCTTATTGTCGTCTGAGTCATATCCAGCAGGGTTGTGCCTTCTACCCAGGGAAAATCGGTTGAAAACCAAGGATTGGCAGAGGGCGTAAATAAACGCAGATGAATTGTAGCGGCCTGAAGCGGTTTTCCAGTACTATCAAGGGTTTTGAGGGTGACAAGAATCGGATCATGATTTAAGGGGCGAACCTTTTCTAAGCCTGGTTCCATTACCCACTGGACAGAAGCCTGGGGGATTTGAGAGAAAAGGCGATCGCCTAGAAAAAAATGACTCGTCAGACAAAGAATGCCTACGAGCACAGCTATTTTTAAATACTTCATGCGTTAGTGGCAGGAAACCGTCAAAGTAGCATGGCGCAAAGAATGGGTGGAATCATGAACCGCAGGATAGTTACTGAAATAGACTGTCCATAGGGTCAAACTACAGAGAGATAAATAGAGCAGACTTTGAACGGGAGTAGATAGCGTGAAGTTAGTGGCCCGTTGGGTAACAGCGGAAAAAGCTTGACTTGTCATCTTGTACCTCGCAGATGCAATAGGGTTTTTGTTCATTCGGCGGGCATCCTGGCTTTTCGGCTACCTATTTACAACTTCACCTTTATCGGTCATACAAGTTGCTAGTGGTGGCTCGAATTTACAGTTGCGGGACAGCGTTGGACTCTCACCAATCTTTCCCCGTTACTTCTAATTACTGTTCATTATTAGAACCGAACATATCGGGTCTAAGTTTATCACAATCTTGACTGACTACCTGGAAAATTTCAAAGCGATATTCAAGGACGACTGATTAGCTAGGTACTCAAAATGCTAAGATTCTCCCCACCAATCGTTATACTGAGCCATCGTTTTTCATAAAAATAGGATAGAGATGGTGTTAATAGGATAACAGATTTATGATGCTGCCACAAAATTGATGCGACGATAAATTTCCTGCAACGGAAGTTCGACTTTTAAACTTTCCAGAGTGATTATTTGATCAAGTTGATCGTAGGTTTGAAATTGCCAGTGATCGCCTTTTTCAAGTCTGAAATATTGCTCAACGTAGAATTCGGTTTGGCTAACGACCAGATATTCACAAAAACTCGGTATGGAACAATATTTTCTAAATTTATCACCGCGATCGTAGGCTTCTGTTGAAGGAGAAAGCACTTCTACAATGAATAAAGGATTGAGAATTTCGTCTGTGCGATCGCCGTTAAATTCTGGTTCATGGTTAACCGCCATGACATCGGTATAGGTGCCGCAATGATACTCAGTAATCCACACCCGCAGATCGCTGTTATACAAACGAAAATCGGTATCTCTCAACAAAAATCCCAAATAAACCAGACTATTGATAGCGATCGCGCTATGGGTTGCGGTTCCTCCAGACATAACAATCATTTCTCCATTGCAATATTCATAACGTTCCTCGGAAGTTTCTGCGATCGCCCGATATTCTTCCAAGGTGACAAAGGTTTTGGCGACTGTCGCAATAGTCGTTTTCTCTTGAGCAATAACCATGTTTATCTACCTCAGATATTTTCTAAATTAATTTTATCGCTATTTTAGCGTAGTGAGAGAGCAATCGCTTTCTGTAAAACTAGAATTGGAGCGGCGATTGCGGTTTTTCTGATTTGAGGGAGGACATTTTTTTAGAGAGCGAACTATAGTCACTTTGAGGGAGAGTGTTATAATTGAGCTATTGCCTTTAGCCAAAATATTATACTATCATCAATGACTCCCCTATCTTTTGAGTGGGATAAACAAAAAAATCAAACCAATCAAAAGAAGCATGGTGTTTCTTTTCAAGAAGCTGAATCTGTTTTCTATGATCAAAATGCCATTCAGTTTTGGGATGATGACCATTCAGAAATAGAAGAGCGATTTTTGTTGCTAGGTAGAAGCTCAAAAATGAGAATTTTATTAATTGTTCATTGCTATCGAGAAGAGGATTCTGTCATCAGAATTATTTCTGCTCGCAAAGCTACTCCAAAAGAGTCTCAACAATATCGAGGTTAGTTTTTATGAAATCAGAGTATGATCTCGCCAATATGAAAAGTCGTCCTAATCCTTTTGCTCAACAACTCAAGCAACAGGTCACTTTACCTTTAAGGATTGATGTGATTGATTTCTTTGAGCAAAAAGCAAAAGAAAAAGGAATTTCTTATCAGGAATTAATTGATTTATATCTTCAAGACTGTGTTAAAAATGATCGAGAGCTTTCTTTTTAGCGATCGCTTTTTATAAAACTAGAATTGGAATAGCGATCGCTTTTTATAAAACTAGAATTTGGAACCGCGATCGCCCTAATCCAAAATGATCGCATTTTATAAAACTAGAATTAGAATGGCGATCATCTCAGTTTTTTGTTAAGCAGAAGTTGAGTAAATTTTTAACAATCTGGATGCTTAAATTGATTGAGTTATGAGCAGGCTAAATTAATTTTTTTTAGAATCTGGTAAAAATGCTAGAATAATATCATCTTTTGAAATACCCCTTTCAATTAAATCTTGAGTAATTCCATTTTCCAGACCATCATACTCGATAACAACTTTATTGTTTTCAATATTGACATAAATTAAATTGCCACGAACCC
>JAYKJI010000394.1:0-13785 GCA_035285405.1 Snowella sp.
ATCTAGGTTAAGATGAGAGTAGCTCATTAGTTTTTCCTGATTTGTTATTGTAAAGGCCAGACTTTAACTGATGAGCCTTTCTCTGTCAAGCCCATAGTTTATGCACTTCATTTTTGAATCGGCGAACAACTCTTTTTGATTGAATACTCTAAAAAATGAACAAAAACAATCCACTTTTAACCCGAATCACCCAAACCCCTGGACAATGTGGCGGTCGTCCTTGTATCCGAGGAATGCGAATCCGTGTCTCTGATATATTAGAAATGTTGGCAGAAAATGTCAGTATCAGTGAAATATTAGAAGACTTTCCCGACTTAGAATTTGCTGATATACAAGCCTGCTTAATTTTTGCAGCCAAACGGACAGACTTTCCCCGATTAATCGCATGAAACTCTGGATTGATGCTCAATTACCGCCAACTTTAGCCAAGGGAGAAAATATCGTTGAAATTAGTCAAAAATAATCAATGAAATTATATCCTACGAAGGCGATTATAGGTAAATGTAATACCCAATAGCTTGAACTAATAATAAATCTATTTCCCCAGATTCAGAACACTACCAGAGAATCGCTTCTTTTGCCATTTATTGGCTCCTCTTCTCACCAATATTATTTTTTGTCTTTATAACCTGCTAAATGTGGGTTAGGATTAGCGATCGCCAAATTTTCCTTGAACAAAGGACAAAAAACGTTTGACAATAGATATAGTCCAGTTTGCTCTAACAGGGAGAACCCTATGTCAGAAAATTTGAGAAGTCGGGTCGTTACCCAGGGAACCCAACGTAGTCCCAACCGTGCCATGTTACGGGCTGTTGGTTTTGGCGACGATGATTTCACCAAGCCCATTGTCGGGGTTGCCAACGGTTACAGTACCATTACCCCCTGCAACATGGGTATTAACGACCTAGCCAAACGGGCTGAATTGGGGATAAAACAGGCGGGAGCTATGCCCCAAATGTTTGGAACTATCACCATTAGCGATGGTATTTCCATGGGAACAGAAGGGATGAAATATTCCCTGGTTTCCCGTGAGGTAATTGCGGACTCCATTGAAACCGCTTGCAATGGCCAAAGTATGGACGGTGTGATTGCGATCGGCGGTTGCGATAAAAATATGCCTGGGGCGATGATTGCTATGGCCCGTATGAATATCCCCGCCATTTTTGTCTATGGAGGTACGATCAAGCCGGGTCACTACGAAGGCAAGGATTTAACCGTTGTCAGTTCCTTTGAAGCGGTAGGACAGTTCAGTGCCGGCAAAATTTCTGAAGAAACCCTCTATGGCATTGAACGCAATGCTTGCCCTGGGGCAGGTTCCTGCGGGGGAATGTTTACCGCCAATACCATGTCCTCAGCCTTTGAAGCGATGGGGATGAGTTTGCCCTATTCTTCCACCATGGCCGCCGAAGATGCGGAAAAAGCGGATAGTACGGAAGAGTCGGCAAAAGTTTTAGTCAATGCTATTAAAAAGCAAATTCTGCCCAGTCAAATCCTGACCCGTAAAGCCTTTGAAAATGGCATTGCTGTGATTATGGCGATCGGGGGTTCGACTAACGCGGTATTACATTTATTGGCGATCGCCCAAACGATGGGAGTTGAACTCAATCTGGATGACTTTGAAACCATTCGCCATAAAGTGCCTGTGTTGTGTGATTTAAAACCTTCGGGAAAATATGTCGCCACGAATTTGCATCAGGCAGGCGGTATTCCCCGGGTGATGAAAATGCTGTTAGTGCATGGATTATTACACGGTGACGCGCTCACCATTTCAGGTCAAACGGTGGCAGAGGTATTAAAGGATATTCCCGACAAACCCTCCGCCAATCAAGATGTCATTCGTCCCTGGAGTAATCCTGTTTATCAAGAAGGTCACTTAGCTGTCCTCAAGGGTAATCTGGCGATCGAGGGTTCCGTTGCCAAAATTAGCGGTGTTAAAAATCCCCAAATCACTGGCCCTGCTAGGGTTTTTGAATCGGAAGAAGATTGTTTAGATGCGATCCTGGCAAACAAAATTCAAGCAGGTGATGTGATCGTTGTCCGTTATGAAGGCCCCAAAGGTGGGCCAGGGATGCGCGAAATGTTGGCTCCCACTTCTGCAATTATTGGTGCGGGGTTAGGAGATGCCGTTGGTTTGATTACCGATGGTCGTTTTTCGGGCGGAACCTACGGCATGGTGGTGGGTCATGTTGCCCCAGAAGCCTTTGTAGGGGGAAATATTGCCCTGATTAAGGAAGGCGATTCGATCACAATTGATGCGGCAAAACGGCTTTTGCAACTGAATATTAGTGAGGAGGAATTAGCCCAACGTCGTGCTAATTGGCAAGCTCCTAAACCCCGTTATACGAAAGGGATTTTGGGGAAGTATGCGAAGTTAGTTTCTTCCAGTAGTTTGGGAGCCGTGACGGATTTAGATTTGTTCTAAGTTGTTAAGCATTAAGCTCTCTTTGTTGGGTTTGGAATTAACTTTAACGAGAGAGCCTGATTTTTTTTGAGCTTGACAATACAGAACTATTTGTGATACACTAATGTGACAGCATCATCCCAAGTTTTTCTTTGTTTTCGTAAAACAAATCAACTGTTTTTGCATTGAAAACAAAACAAAATGACTGTATCAAGTTTGTTGTCTAATTTTAAAAAGATTAAATAAATATGGAAAAAATTACATTTATTGAAAGTTCTGTTCAAGCTGGGGTAGCAGAAATAACGCCAGAATTAGCAAAGGAAATACTTGAGGTTTGCAATCATAATAATCGTCCTTTAAAAAGAGACCATATAAAAATGCTTGCTAGTAGTCTTAAACATGACGAGTGGATGCTGAATGGAGAAAGTATTGCTTTCTCTGAATCTGGTAGGTTATTGGATGGACAGCATCGTTTAACTGCTTGCGTCAATAGTGGCAAATTCTTTAAAACTATCGTTATAAAAGGAATTGAAGAGGATGCTGCTTTTGGTACAATAGACATTGGTAAACCCAGAAGTGTAACAGATTTAATGAATCTTCAAGGGCTTCCTAAAGCTCCACTTTTTTCGGCAATTGCTAAACAACATAAAGCCTGGGTGGAAACAGCAGATGAACACAAAAGCAAATTTGTTCTTGCAAAAAGGCAGTACACTGAAAGGAGTGTGGCTTTACACGGCAAAAAGTTTGTAGATACAATATTTCCAGCTTTTGAAGTTACTCGAAAATTAGGTAGGAAGAGTGCCGCTATCGGTTTTGCTGCACTTTTAATTTTAGATACAGCGATGGATGACGGAGAGGAATTTTTTGCTGAACTTGAAAGTATCTGGAAGGATGAATGTAGTCCTGATCCACAAACTCCATCATTTGTTTTATATGACTTAATTACCAAAGAAGAGCATATTTTTAGACCTACCACAATGACTTTATTGGCTGCATTAACTATCAAAGCGTTCAACGCACACGTTAAAAAAGAACCGATTAAAAAACTTTTCTGGAAAACAACAGAAGGATTCCCTTCCGTAGAGGCATAATTTTTATAAATTCACAAATTTTGCCAGTATTTTTGTGCTTTAAAGTCTCTTCTTTTTTATCTTGTTAAGATTTTTTAAAAGAAATGAAGAGCTAAAACTAAACAAATGATCGCCATCTTCACACCGAAAAACGGCGATATTTGAAGAAATGTTTTTAAACTTGCAAAGAGCGATCGCCAAACGAATACAACAGAGGTAGTGATTCAATAGTAGTGGCGGTCTAAAAGGCCTATAAAAACGCAGATCACAATCCTGACTTAAGATCTTAACAATCAACCTATCTGATGACGAGCCGTTAAGAATAATCAGGGTTCATAACATGACTCACAAACATTAACTGCCATAACGACAGAACGTGCAATTGATGACAAATAATTCAGTCACTACACAACATAAGCCCGTGACGAGGATTGAACTCGTGACCTCACCCTTACCAAGGGTGTGCTCTACCACTGAGCCACACGGGCAAAATAGACTATTTAATTGTGGTGGGCCGAGCTGGATTTGAACCAGCGTAGGCATAGCCAGCGGATTTACAGTCCGCCCCCATTAACCACTCGGGCATCGACCCATTTCTGTCACGATTAATAACTATAGCATAAACAAATGAAAAGTCAAACACTTTTTTAAGTTGTGAGCAATAAATCTGCCAAACTCTCTACCTGGGGTCGTAGATAGTCCAGTTGATCTTGTAAGGGTTGTAGAGCAGCTTCATATAGAGAGACTTTGGTCTGAAGTTGGATAACCTCCCGTTGAAATCCTTGCCAATCCTCCTCTTCCTGAGCAAGGTTTTTATTTTTATCAGCCTGTTTCACGTCCAGATGATGAACCATGTCTTGGATTTGTTGTAGGCTCTGTTGAAGATTTTGAATATCTGCTTCTAGTTTATTGCGCTCCTCATTTGCTTTCCGTTTGATCCCTTCCAAATGATTGATCACTGGATCTAAATTAATGGTCGGCAAATTAGCATCAAAATCGACAATTCCTTGCCGGCGACGCAATACCCGTAAATGTTGCACCAAAACATCCTGACGCTCTTTTAAATTACGGCGTTGTCCCACAAGGGTTTCATCCAACATGCGTTTGCGCTCTTGTTCCTCATTCAGTTCCTCTTCAATGGCAATGCGCTCATAGTCGTTTACCTGAGTGAGTTGGATCTGCAATTCCTCTACGGCTTGGCACTGTAAAGTTAATTCTTCCTCCTGATCATTAACAAAATGAACCAACTTATCAAGATCGGACTGAAGATGTTGAAGGCTTTCTTCTAATTGTCCTAGGGGCATTTTTTCGAGACTGTCGAGATCGATTCTATGTTCAGAACTGCTATCCATACCACCACTGGCTAATCGATAGAGTCGAGTCTGCAAATCTTCAGTCATTTGGAGTTGAATATTTAAACGGCGGAGCGTCGTCTGATGATTGCTCAGAACATTTTGCTCAACAGCAAATTGTATTTTGGCCTTCTCCAACTCAAATTGAGTACTCTCTAACTCTTGCCGACGAAGTAGAATAATTTCCCGTTTTTGTCCAAGAGATTGCTCCTGCTGGGCTGCTTGTTGTCGATATTTACTCAAATCTTGCCAATAGCGGTCAAAGATTTCCTGCTGGGCGTGAACGGCATTGAGGGCCGTTTGTAACGATTCATTGAGGCTTGCGGCTGCTTCAGGTTGACCGGCAAGACGATTTAGCAAAATTTGGAGTTGTTCACTGTGACTAGGGGCAAGATCCAGTAAATAACCAAAACGATTTTGGAGATCGAGCAGTTGCTGGCGTTCGTACTCTAGCCGATTCCAAGCTAGATCAATTTCTTGTTTTTGTCGCCCCAGTTGCTGTAATTCAGCTTCCTTATCCTCGGCTTCGGCTTCTCGCGTATCCAATTCCATTTCCCGACGGGCCAGTTCCTGACTTTGGTAGGTCAAGGATTGTTTCCACTGATCGATTTCTTCCTGCTGATCTTTCAGCTTTTCAGAGAGGCGGGACAACTTCTGAAGTTGACGCACTAATTCGGGGGCAGCCGTTTCTGGTGTTCCCTGAAGTTGGCGATTGACTAATTGGAGCATCCAGAGAGTTCCCTCATTGACAGATTCCAGACTTTCTGAGGTCAAGAGTTCTTCATTGGGTAGGGCACTCCAGGTCTGGTCACTATGTTGGCAGGCAAGAAGTTTGAGTTCCGTCTTCAAACCACCTAAAAAATTCCGTGTTTGCTTTTTAACTTCTGCTAAGTACAGCACGAGAGGCGATCCTAGTTAATGGATTTAGAGGGATGATAGATCGAAGTAGTCGCTCAATCTTTACATTAACTCAATTTTCGGTCAGTGTAGATCTCTTTTCTTTGGAATCCCTAGGACGGTTTTGTCGGTCATCTAAGGAAGGTGTCAAGTTAAACTATAGAAAAAGCATCAGACTGATTATGCAGGGAAACCTAGGGGAAATTGATATTCGTAGTATCCTGCAACTGATTGAACTGGGTCAGCGTACAGGGGAATTGTTTGTTGAAGCCTATCAATCACCCTCCCAAACGTTAGTACAAGGGGAGAATGCTTGTTGGTTTGTGTTTTTTGTCAATGGTCAAATCGTTTATGCGGTGGATAAAAGTTATGGCCAGCTTAAACGGTTGCGAGATTATCTACGTCGTTTTAATTTGGCTGATCAGATTCCACTCGTGAGTTCGGATCATGGCGTGATCTCGACAACTAACGATCCAGAGTATGGCTATCTGTGGTTACTGCTAGAGAAAAATATTTTGACACCAGTGCAGGCCCGCAACATTATTCAGGGCATGGTGCAAGAGGTTCTTTTTGATCTCCTCAGTTTACGGCAGGGAACCTTTATTTTTGAGATGGGAACAGCCCTGGATCCCCCGCTTACTGCCTTTGAAATCTCGCCATTTATTCTACAAATGACGAAGCAAGTACAGGAATGGAAACAGTTTCATCCCTTTGTTCAATCGCCAGATCAAATGATTGCGATCGCCGATCCACCGAAATTGGCCAGCGTCCTCTCAGAAAAACCGTATCAACGTTTAGTCACCTGGGCTAAAAATAAATCCTCTCTGCGGCAATTATCTCGCTATCTCCATCGGGATCTGCCTATGGTCGCTCGCAGTTTAACTCCTTATATTGAAAGGGGTTTACTTTCTATGATTGATCCTCCCCGACCCGTTAGTCAGCCCAAACCGATCTCTCCCTGGGATACCTACCCCAGCATTACCTTGCCCCAGGTGGTCTGTATTGACGATGAGCGAACAGTGGGTAAACAAACGGAGCTAATTCTCAGTCGCCAGGGCTATGTTGTGAGTTATTTTAATGATCCCCTGGAAGCCTTACAGCAACTTTTCCAGATTAAACCAGATTTGATCCTGTGTGACATTTCCATGCCTAAACTAGATGGCTATGAAATTTGCGCCATGCTTCGTCACTCTATCGTATTTCGCCAAACCCCAATTATTATGCTGACAGGGAAAGATGCTTTTATGGACAGAGTCAGGGCCCACCTGGTGGGAGCAACGGATTATTTGACTAAACCCTTCGGTGAGGGAGAATTGCTGCTGCTTCTAGAGTCCTATATTTCGGTACAGCACTTGTAAAATGACGAAGAAAAGTTTTTACTAAGTAATTAAGGATGTCAATGTAACTACTATTATGGTAGAGAAACAGTTTCAATCCCTTGGCATCGCCCCTGGATCCCTCGCAAGCCGAGCAATAGGAAATTTTATGAGCGAAGTTTTGCTTGTCGAAGATAGTCCCGTTCAACGGGAGATGATCTCCGGCATCCTCAAAGATCACGGTTGGAAAGTTACCATTGCTTGTGACGGCGTTGAAGCCCTAGAGCAGTTGCAAAAATTTAGTCCCGATCTGGTGGTTTTAGACATTGTGATGCCCCGGATGAATGGCTATGAAGTGTGTCGCCGTATTAAGTCTGATCCTAAAACCAAAAATGTTCCAGTGGTGATGTGTTCTTCTAAAGGGGAAGAGTTTGATCGTTATTGGGGAATGCGGCAGGGGGCGGACGCTTATATTGCCAAGCCTTTTCAACCCCTTGAACTGATTGGGACTATTAAGCAACTCCTTCGGGGTTGATCGGACGTGTTTTATCGATCAGGGCAGAGGTAAACAATGGTAGAAAAGCCAGATTTTTTGATCAAAGATCAGTCAGATATTGGGGCTGAATTTCAAACATTGCAGGCCCTAGAGGGGGAATTACATCTGCGCTTTTGTTTGCCCTCCCAGGAAGAATTTGCTTTACCGGCGATCGCCATTCGAGAAGTTATGCAGCAAGCACCGGATCGAATTACTCCTATTCCCAATGCTTCACCGTTATTATTGGGCACAATTAATCTGCGGGGTCAGATCATTTGGGTGGCAGATCTCGGTCAATTTTTAGGGAATCCTACCCTTTTAAATACGGATCGAGTTGAAATTCCGGTAATTGCCGTCGAAGATCAAGACACAATTCTCGGACTGGCGATCGAATCTCTAGGTGACATGGAATGGCTCGATACTGAGAAGTTACAAGCGTCCAATAATGTACCGGATCACATTGCTCCCTACGTTCAAGGGGAATGGATACTTAACACTGAAACCCATCAAGTTTTACGACTGTTAGACCATGTGGCAATTCTGCGCTCGGCTCGCTGGGCGACTTAAATCCTTCCTTTGACGCTTCGACTCACCATACCCCATTCCCATGTGATAAACCAGACGCGATCCAAGCATTGACAACCGACTACTGATTAGGAGACAGGCAAAATGGCATCAGGGAAAGACTATTCCAACCTCTACGGACAAGCTTATGTGGCCTATGGCCAGGGCAATTACGAAGAAGCTGCGTCCTATATTGAAGAAATGGGGGAAGCTTACCCCGATGATCCCAATGTTCTACTCCTTCAAGGTCATATTTATCTCGGCCTAGAACGCTATGGTATCGCTCAACAGAAATATGAAAAAGTTCTGCAAATTTCCGAACGTCAGGACTTGAGAGACTGTGCGGTGCAATCTCTAGAACAAATTCAAAGCATTACCGGGGTCGTCATTAAAACAGAAAATAGAACAGTAGAATCATCAGAAAACATCGTTAGGACAGGAGAAGAGGAAGAAGACTTTACCCAGGGAATGAACTTTGATGAATGGCAACATGGAGAACCAGATAACTGGACTGAAGACAATGATTTTGATGATCTAGATTGGGATAGTGCCGTCTTTAATGATGAAGAATTTGGGGAGCCAACCCTTGCTCATAATCAATCGGGCCAAACTGCGAATCCCTTTGTAGGCTCAACCAGTAACAACCTAGGAGAAACCGCGACGGGAGAATCTTCTCCGAGTGTAACTGTTAATAATCAGTCCAGTGCTTTTGAAGCCAATCCTTTCGCGCTCAATGAAGTAGAAGGCTTTATCGATTGGGAAGGCGAAGATTTTATTCATTCTGGGTTAGAAGGAGATGAGGAAAAGACCTTATTGCCAGGAATGGGGGAATCAACCTTTGTTGTCTCTTCTGATGTGGCGGCTCAACAATTTCAATTTGGAGAAGTTTTTCCTGCTTTTTCTGAAGCGAGAGGAGAGGACAATCTCAATAATATCCCTACCTATCAACCCTGGTTAGGGGAAACCGATCCCGCTCATTTAGACTCGCTTTTGGATCGTGATGCAATTCCGACAGTACAAGTCACGCCTTCCCAACAGCGAGAAAGGGGCGGTGATATTATGCCCAATCTAGACGAGTTTAATGATGCCTCTTTAGATAATCTGGCAGATTTTGACTTAACTGATATCGCACCTGAATTACCGGATTCTTCCCTTTTTACCCAAACAGGGGAGCTTGGGATGGGGACATCAACGGGATTAAAAGAAGCTTTTGCGGCTGAGGGCTCTCCAACGATGGCTGCGGGTAGCCCGCCTCCAGGGATGGTCACCTGGTTAAAACCCGATGATAGTCTTGCAGGAGAGATGACCGGCGCTTCTAGTCGCTACGTCAAACCAACGGTAGAAGTGGATCCTGGCTTTTTAGGATGGTTTCTCAATGCCCCCTTAAAACGAAAACAACTGTATATTGCGATCGCGGCTGGCGTAACTTCTGCTTTAACCGTGTTGGTGGTCAACGGTGTTTCAGGTATGCTTGCTCCTCGACCCTCGGCTCCGGCCCCTGTCAGTTCGGAAAAAGCGTCCTCAGGGAAAAATACACCGAAAAGCCCTAATTCCGCAAAAACAGATCTGAAGAAAGAGACGAAAACAGAAGGTAATAAGTCTAAATCCTCAACAGGTTCTTCTTCCCAGGCTCCGCTTTTTCTCGTGGCTCTCTTAACGGGAGTTGCGGCAGCCGGAGTGACTTGGTTAATTAGCAATCTCCTCATTCGTCAAGTTAAACGCACCATTGATGATCTCCAAAATCAATTTGACGCTATTTACGAGGGAAATTTTAATGTTCGTGCCCGAATCTATTCAGAGGATGAATTGGGCCAGTTAGCCCAACGTTTTAACTATATTTCCCAGGTGATTCTGACCGCTACCAGTGAAGCCCAGGAACGGGCCGCTGCGACGGAAAAAGCACGGGAAAAATTACAACGTCAGGTTATTCGTTTACTAGATGACGTAGAAGGGGCCTCAAGAGGTGATCTAACGGTTCAGGCGGAGGTAACAGCCGATGAATTGGGAGCCGTGGCCGATGCTTTTAACTTGACTATCCAAAATTTACGCGAAATTGTTTCCCAGGTAAAACAAGCGGCCAAACAGGTTAACCGCAATTCCACCGATAGTGAATCCTTTGCTCGCAATAACTCCAGCGACGCACTTCGCATGGCGGAAGAGTTAGCCGTTACCCTAAATTCCGTCCAGTTGATGACAGAATCGATTCAACGGGTTGCGGAAAATGCGCGGGAAGCAGAGGAAGTGGCCCATACCTCCTCTCTCACAGCCTTGAAAGGGGGAGAATCGGTCGAACGAACAGTGGCGGGTATTTTGCAAATTCGGGAAACCGTTTCGGAAACGGCTCGTAAGGTAAAACGATTAGCCGAAGCATCCCAGGAAATTTCTAAAATTGTGGCGGTGATTTCTCAAATTGCCTCTCGTACTAACTTATTGGCATTAAATGCGTCGATTCAAGCAGCTAGGGCGGGGGATGCGGGTCGCGGCTTTGCGATCGTTGCGGATGAAGTTCGACAGTTGGCCGATCGCTCGGCTAAGTCTTTGAAAGAAATTGAACAGATCGTGTTACAAATCCAAAGTGAAACAGGGTCAGTAATGACAGCGATGGAAGAGGGCATTCAACAGGTTATCGATGTAACCGATAAATCAGAACAATCCAAACGAGCCTTGGAAGACATTATCGAAGTGTCTAATCGCATTAACACCCTGGTGCGATCGATCACGGCAGATACGGTTAAACAACAGGAAAACTCTGGCGCGGTGGCCCAGGTTATGCAATCTATTGAGTTAACAGCCCAGGAGACCTCCCAGGAATCCCAACGGGTAGCTGGTTCTTTACAATCTCTTGTTTCCATTTCCAGGGATTTACTGACTTCTGTAGAACGTTTCCGCTTAGATCAAGGAACAAAATAAGGCGATATGCCATGAACGACTATCAGCCTTTTAACGGTAATTTACAGATCTGGCTTGAACGACTGGCGGCAGCATTTTTTCTAGGAGGCCAGGTTTTTCTGCATATCCTCCAGGGCAGAATCCATCGTCGTAATACCCTCAAACAAATGAGTATGGTTGGCCCGGCTTCTACCACGATCGCTCTGGTAACGGCGGGTTTTGTCGGAATGGTCTTTACCATTCAAGTCGCTAGGGAGTTTATTCATTTTGGGGCGACAACGACGGTGGGTGGGGTATTAGCGATCGCCCTGGCAAGGGAATTGGCCCCTGTTCTAACCGCAGTGGTAGTGGCGGGAAGAGTTGGCTCGGCCTTTGCCGCAGAAATCGGCACAATGCGGGTAACGGAACAAATTGACGCACTTTATATGCTAAAAACTGACCCAATTGATTATTTAGTGGTTCCCAGGGTCTTAGCTTGTGCCTTGATGTTACCAATTTTGACCCTGTTAGCTTTGTTAATTGGCATGACAGGAGGCTTGTTTATTTCCTATAGCCTCTATGATATTAATCCCACCGTCTTTTTAAAGTCAGTTCAAAATTTTCTCCAACTTTGGGATGTGTTTAGTGCTCTGATTAAGTCCCTCATTTTTGGAGCCGTGATTGCTGTGATCGGTTGTAGTTGGGGCTTAACCACGACGGGAGGCGCGAAGGGAGTCGGCCAATCCACCACCACCGCTGTTGTCACTTCCCTATTAGCCGTCTTTATCGTTAACTTTTTCCTGTCCTGGCTGATGTTTCAAGGAACGGGGAATGCCAACGTGGGAGAGGGGTAAAAGCGACAGAGAGAAGCAGCAGACCATTGTTTGCTAGGATTTTGTAGGGGAATGGGTCGCGTTCGGAGTCACCCAAAGTTAAATTGTGCTGAGCGAATCTCAAGTTTTACAACAGATAAGATGCTTAGATCCCAAGACCAACAGGGATCAACGCTGTGATATTTGGATTAGGGATGGTCAGATTCAATCGTTGGATTTAACCGCTATTGCCTTAGACCAATTACCGAGCAACACAGTTTGGATTGATGGTTCTCACTTAATTTTGGCCCCTGGTCTGATCGATCTTTACAGCTATAGTGGCGAACCTGGCCTGGAAGATCGAGAAACCTTAGTCAGTTTAATGGCCGCAGCCTGGGCAGGAGGATTTACCCAGATCGGCATTCTACCCCATACTCAACCCGTCCTTGATCAGCCCGCGATCCTAGCCTTATTACAGGATAAATTGGCTAAGTTAGATCAAATAACCTTACCTAAAGTTCGGTTTTGGGGAAGTTTAACCCTAGGGGGAAAAGGAGAACAACTGAGTGAATTAGGGGAATTGGCCCAGGCGGGGATTCAGGGTTTTATGACCCATAAACCGTTAGAAAATTTGGCTTTGTTACGTCGTGCCTTGGAATATTTACAGCCTTTAGGAAAACCCTTGGCTCTGGTTCCTATCAATAGCAGTTTGCAAGGTAACGGAGTCATGAGAGAAGGCCCGGCTGCCATTCGCTTAGGATTGCCCAGTGAACCAGACATGGCCGAAACAACGGCGATCGCCACCATCCTAGAAATGGTAGGAGAATATCAAACCCCCGTGCATTTTATGCGGCTATCAACCGCGAGGGGGGTGGATTTAGTGGCCCAGGGTAAGGCTCAACAATTACCGATTACGGCCAGCGTTCACTGGATGCACCTGTTATGGAACACTGACCAACTGGAAAGTTACGATCCCAACTTACGGCTGGCTCCTCCCCTCGGCAATGAAACCGATCGTTTGGCCCTAATTCAAGGTCTGAAATCTGGGATCATTGATGCGATCGCCGTTGACCATCGATCCTACACCTACGAAGAAAAAACCCTAGCTTTTGCCGAAGCTCCTCCAGGGGCGATCGGACTAGAATTGGCCTTACCCCGTCTTTGGCAAGGATTAGTGGCGACGGGAATGCTAACGGCCTTGGAACTTTGGCAAGCATTGAGTCTTAATTGCTGCCATTGTTTAGGACTAGACAGGGATGAACCAACCGCTAGATATATATTATTTGATCCCCAAGCCGTTTGGACAGTGGATGGAACAAATCTCAAAACCCTAGGACGCAATACCCCTTATTTAGGGCAAACTCTTCAAGGTAAAGTGCAAAATATTTTACTGGCTCCTCAATTAGCTTAAACAAAAAATTATGGACTAGCCACCTCAGCACTACCCACTTTTTCGAGTAACAGCGCAGCAAATTTTACTGCATCTTTTTTGCTGGCAAAAGAGGCCACTTGAATGGAAACTCTGCCGTCTTGACGCTTGATCATAAACGCATCACGACATAATTGACCTTGAATATACTGTAATTGCTGGGGAGAATACTCAGTATAAACGCCATACATTTCAGAAGCAGATTTGGCATCGCCACAAACATCTTTGGGATATTCATTGTTCCCAACTTGAGACGTTTCTAGTTTGGGTGTTTCTGTCTTCGAGATTGTTGTTTTTGGTGTTTCTACGACAGGAGTTTTAAGCTTAGGAGTCTCTGTTTTTGAAGTTTCTACGATAGGCGTTTTAGCCTTGGGAGTCTCTGTTTTCGGGGTTTCGACCGTAGGCGATGTTTTGGGTTTTGGGGTTGTGGTTACGACCGTTGATTCTTTCGGTTTACTGATAACCCCAGCACAAACATAGTGATAATAGGCATTGGGAGCCGTTCCTGGAACTAGATCATCATACTTTTCGCCCGTCCCTA
>JAYKJI010000395.1:0-3899 GCA_035285405.1 Snowella sp.
CAAAGCCAACAGAGCCATCATCTGCTCCATCGGATGAGAACAAGCATGAAGCGCGAATTGAGTATGAAATCGATCTGTGCCTGTTGTCGGCAAAAGACTATGAGTTCCTTCATGAAGCCCCACCGCTATATCCAACGCTTCACATTCCGTCCAAAAAGGTTCGTAGGCAGGATCACTCAAAATTCTGCCTTTAACAGGATTAGGGCGCAAGAAAACAGCTTTCCAACCAAAATCAGCAATACGATGTAACTCCTTAACCATTCCTTCAGGATGATGTTGATTGACTGCGCCGACTCCCCTTAACCTATCAGGATCGTAACTACAAAATTCTTCATATAACCAAGTATTGTAGGCACGGGTAAAAGCCCCAATTACTTCGGCGGGTAGGCTATCGATCGCAAATAACCAGAGTCCATAGGTAGGATAGAGAAACGCCATATCTACCCCCATTTGCTCCATTGCTTGCAATTGAGATTCAGGAGAATAGCGATTGAAATAAGCATTGGGATGAGCTTCCCTCATCTGCCGATTCCCTTCCTCTTGGACTTGTAGGGAAATTTGTCGGGTGATCGGTTGTCCCTTAATTTTCATATCGGGAGAAGGGGCAAACTCTCGAAACTCAGGATCGAGGTACTTCACCCACATATCGGGCGGCTCGATCACATGGGCATCAGCATCAATAATCTTGTATCCATTGAGCATAAATTAAAGACCTAATAATTTGATTTACATCCACATCGGGAAAGGATTGAGTTGATTTTCTGTTAAAGACTCAGACAACCATCCCATTTGTGACGGTACATCATACAATCGTCCCGATCCCAATCGTTTCCAGAGATGCCGCAGTCCTGGGACAATTACTTTTGCGACCCTTAAGCCGATGTCTGGACGAGTTTGATCTAATATGAGTAATTCCATCTTTTTCTCCTCGACAATTTTTTGACAAAGTTTTACGTCATCTAAAAGATCATTACTCAAAAATTGGGCATAATCTGTCTGTTTTTTGGCTCTTAAATTCGAGTCAGGTATTAAATAGGAATGTTCGTTTAATTTTGCTTCTTTCCACCAAGTAAGAGCTAAAGGATCAACATATTGGGGATAATTTGTTGTTCCATCAGGATTAGCGGCTAAAACACTGGGTAAGATTTGATTGAGTTCCGTTAAAGCACGACTCAGAGCAATATTGACATCAAAATGCGTACCGTAGCCTAAGATAATATCCTCTACAGAGCTATCTGTTTTAGCAGAAATGGCAGCAAAACTCGGAATATTCAGATCGCTAGTAATATCTAAAACCCACAATTCTCTACCCAATTCTTGATAATACTTTCTCAAATTTTGAACGTAGGGATCATCAAAACTATCTAGATTCACTTGCGGTTTAGCCAGACGGTTATACCACCATAAAGCCACACTATCCCGCTCGACTAATTCCATAAATCCTTGGAGGATGGCTTCTTCAATGGTATTTCCTGCGGCACAACCGTTAGAGTCTGCCCAACAATCGAGATAATCCCCTTGAGGATAGCTATAGTAACAATAGGCCGTGGGTAAATATTTAAAATCTCGTTCGGTTAATGACCAAACGGGTGTCCAGTCAATTTCTCGCTCTTCATCAAAGGATTCGGGTACTTTCTGAAACCATCCCTGACAGTTCGCATTCCATTCTGTTCTGCCGTCATATTGTTGTTGACTAAAATTCATGCAATGATTGGGATGAATAGCGCGATTACCCATTTTTTGATAACTATTTTTTATCCTAATTTCGTTTCCTTGAAATACACCCGAATACCGTTCGATCGCTTCACAAAAACCACTGGCTCTGGCTTGAATATCGGTTTTTCCCTTGCCTGAACTTCTCCCTCCCAAATTTTTACGCAGATTCTCTAAATCATCAAAAACGGTGACAAAATGATGCTTGGCAATGTAGGTATGGTTTAACGGACTTAAGGGAATTTTCGTTAATTCTCGAACCACACCTGTTATGGGACTAATCAGATGCTGATATTTTCTCAGGGTTTCTTGAGGGGAACAAGTGCGATGGCCGCCATCAATAGTAAAAGTTTTGGGGCGATGGCCTAAGACAACAGGCAACGGTCTTTGCATTAATTCATGGCTCATTTGTCCGCAACTGATACATTGGGGACGTTTAACAACAAAGTGTTCTTGGCTTTGGAAAGTTAAAGTGTCATAGGTCATTAAAGTCTGATTTAATCGGCTATTTTTCCCCTGAATAATCCATTTAAAGACTTCCGTTGCCACCATTCCTAACGCAGTTTCTAGGTTAGAAGGTAAAAGACTTTGGGGAGAAATAGGAGCAAACGAATCTTGATTCTGTCTTTGAATAAAACTGGCCATTGGCCGATTATCTTGCAAACGATGAGCTAAACATTGCCAACAGGCGGTTTCTTGTGCCTTAAAAAACGGCCCCATCCAGAAAATTGTACCGATAGGTTTTACTAATAGCCAAGGGGTTTGAGATTGTAAGGCTTGTTGATTAAATTCTTTTAAATTTGGGTTAAGATAATCATCTGTCAAAACGATGGTTAGATCGGGGGATTCAGTTTCTGCAACTAATTGAACATTTAGTGATTTTAAATTATGAATTAACGCTTCTGTCCCTAAATAATCAAAGGATTTAACAGCTATTTTTGTATCTTTTAATCTATCATTGGCAAGTTTCAGTTGAATATTCAGATGTTCACAAAAAATGAGTAAATTTTTAGGTAAGATATTTTCATTCTCGACCAGATAACCTTCTCTTTCTAGTTGGAATAGGGCGGCTTGAATTTTAAGACTAATATTTAAAATTTCTTGAAATAAGGTTGCATTATCTTGAATCGTGGGCAGTAATTGCCATTGAATTTTGTCAATAATTTCATCGGTAGTGCGATCGCCATCCACCAGAGACGCAACCAGATATAAAAATTGGTCTTGCAAACAAACCGATCCTCTTTCCGACAATAGCAACACTTGATCGGGTGCGATCGTCGAAACCGAATAAAAGGACTTAAAACGCGGTCTAGAGAGCATAATTTTGATGGTTTAGGAAAAACTGGCGATATAATTCGCAACTGGAAACAAAACTGGATTCTAACTGTTTAACCAATCCTAAACTGGTTAATTTATGGGCAAAAATTGGTTCTAGGTCAACTCGCTCAATCCCTGGCAAAATTGAGTGGAGGGCCGTTAATAATTCGGGATATTCCTTTAAATGTAGCCAGTGTCGCTGTAAATGATGGATATAAATGCCGACATTTGTGGCAGAAGTTTTTAACAGATGTTCTAAGGTTATTTCTCCACGACTCAGGTGATAGAGGGCGATCTGTACCAAGGCGGGATGGCCATCCACCATTTGCATTAGTTGTTGACAATGTTCTCCCTGTTCCCAGTCCAGTCCGTAGCATTGAGCTAATTTTTTAACTTCTTCCTGGGAAAAGTGGCTTAACTGAATGGGTAATCCCACATTGAAGGGGGACTGGTTAAGCTGGAGAGGGACGTAGATTTCTGTGGAGTGAACGATAACCAGACGGAGTTTTTGCCAAAGGGGTGAGGTTTTGCTTTCTTCGTACCACGATCGCAGTAGGGGTAAAAAGTCCTGGGCTACGGCGGAATGTTCAAAAATTTGGTGGGCTTCGTCTAAGGCTAAAACGAGGGGATTTTGGACGGATTTTAGTAAATAGTCTTCAAAATAGGAAGTACAGCTTATTTTACTACCTAAGTCTTGATCCCAATATTCGTCTAGGCGGGGTTTGAGGTGCAGTTGTCGGGCAATGTTGGCACAGAGCCAGCGCAAAAACTGATTAAGATCGTTTAAGATGGCGCGATCGACTTGGTCTAGGTTGAGGCTGACGGTGTGGTAGTTCTGGGTTTTGGCAAATTCTAAGATTCTCAGGAGT
>JAYKJI010000396.1:0-4287 GCA_035285405.1 Snowella sp.
TGTATGAAAAAATTATTCAAGAGCTAATGCAAATTAGCCGCCATCGGTTGAAGGATTACATTCGAGGTAAAAGGGCTAAGTTGCTTGCTATGTCTGTCTTCTAGCTCTCTTGTCGCCCCACCAGATCAAAGACTTGTTCAAGCTATCTGTTTTAATTGCTTGGATTTTCCCTTTCTTCTCCCATTCAACAAGGGTTCGGACGTGGATTCCAAGCATTCCTGCTGCGGTTTTGGGTTTAACATACTTTGCGATAATATATCCCTCAATTCGACGATTTCATTCTAGGGTATAGTGGCGCATTATGTCGTTATTCGTGGATTAAATCTTGCTCCTTAGCGACAAAGTATCTTCCTAGTAAACCTTCATTTTCGAGGGCGGGAATTTTGTTGAAGACCCTCTGATTGAGGCAATAAGTCTTGTTGTAAGATAATCCCCACACCTAGGCTAAATAAGGCCATGAGTAGCAGAATAATCAGAAAAACTTCGTGGTGAGGTATATTTATTTGGTTTATTTTAGTGAGTTTTCCGCCTAGCAGTCGATGAAACCAAAGAGGAAGAGGAGTGGGAATATAGTAGGGTATTTGGGGATCTACAGTTTCCATTTCGCCTTGGCGCGATCGATGAATATTAGAAAATAACCAATAAATGGGTGTGCCTACACGGGTAAGCTGCAAGGTCAAAACACCATCTATTTCCGCGATCGGAATTTCTGAATAAAATAACTGATAATTGGCTTGCCACTCTTGCAGACGTGTAACCAAGGGATTTAAGGCTTTTTTCAGCCGTTGCCAGAACAGAGGATGGGGAGGAAGTTGATCGCATTTTGTTAAAATGATCGCCAAAGGTAAGGATAAGCCTTGATGAACCACTAATTCCACAACAGATTCGAGGGGTTTAAGCAATTTGGTGAGAGAAGCGGGATCATCGGCGGTTTGTACAAGGGAAGGTGCGTCCAAAAATAAGCAGCAACCATCGCTATGATTCAGCATGGCAGTGAAAGCCGGATTGTGGACGTGGCAGGATTCTCCTGGTACATCCCACCAACGAACTTGGCCCAACGTTTGATGTCCCCATTGGCTACGTTGTTTCAGTAGAAACTCAAAATTGGTGATTTTTAGGGTTGCGGGGGGATATTCTCCGGTTTTAGCCACATAAACCAAAAGATTATCAATGGTTCTTCGGGCATCTCGATCTTCACAGTCAAACCAGAGGAGACGTTGCTGCTCCGTATCTTGGTGAGATTCTAGGTAACAGGCTGCCAAAAAGACGGTTTTGCCAACTCCCCGTTGGCCAATACTGAGGAAACTATAAATCGGTTGGCTGGGTTGGCTAGTCATAAAGATGGCTCGGAAGACGACGGTTCTATTAAAGCTGCAATTTTTCTGAAAAAGCAATGTATATCTTCGTGAATCTCATCTGAAGTCATATTATTAGCAACAGTTTCACGAGTTAATTCAATCGGATAGGGTGAGTCCAGTTTAATGGACTCTTGCTTTAACTGTTGGAATAAAGCATTGTCAGCTTGGAAAAGCAGTTTTTTACCATCAACTACTTTAAAAATATTCGCTTTTACTTCATACCAGGATTGATGAGGGGGAAGAGTCAAATTTTCACTACTAAAAAAATCCATAATAATTTTCCGAATTGGGTGATTGATAGACTTCTCAGAATTGCTGATTCCACTTTTTTGTAAGTAAGCTCTTAACCAGGCATCAGGAACCAACAAATAATTTTCAATATTTTTTCGCTGCCATTCATAAAGACTAGGATTATTCGGTGGTGGATGAAAAGCCGTTTCACTACTATCATAATCAAATAAAATTAAGCGTTTTGCCCTGGGGATAATTTGTTTCACTCCTTCAAAATGGCGATCGCTGTCCGACTTCATTTTATCTTTAGAACCACCACGCATCACCCGAAAACAAAGTTGACCTAGGATGTCTTGATATCCTAAAACCGAGGCCCATGCTCGCAATAATCGTTCATCAGTTTCACCTTCCACATAAAGAAGCATAGGCATTTCTAATTCTGTGAGTTGAGTGACTTCTAGATTAGAAACCTCTGCCATTGCACTTAAAATTGCAGGTATTGCCTTAACTCGCTTCGGTATTTTTTCCAATAATGAGATTACCTGGCTAATATCCACACCTTGAATAAATTCTTCTGCATGGGTAGCAATTAAAAATTGTGATTTCTTATTTCTTGAACTTTTATTTTTGAAATAATCTAGAATTTCTCTTTGTAAATTGACATGCAGATGGACATCGGGTTCATCTAATAAAATAGTCGTAGGACGATAGCCATAAAAAAAAGCCAATAGGGTTAAAATCTGATGAAACCCACTTCCGCCTGCAATAATGTCATATAACTTATCAAATTGTCGATATTCGCACTGTATTTTAGTATCGCGTTTGAAATTATATTTAGGTTCATTGAGATCCACATTAAACCAATTTTTAAGGACTCGTTGAATTTCTTGCCAATCCTCACGATTATTTTCCCAAACCCGCAACAATAAATTTCTAAGTACACTACCCGGTTGTGCCTTGCCAATTTGTTGTCTAATGGGGCCATCATCACGTCTTTCTTCACTAGGCTCCAAGCCAGAAAAAGGAGGAACATAGGCAATTATCGGCAAGCATGAACTGATATTTTTTCCATCTCCTTCTAGTTGACGAAAACGCGCCCATCCTTCCGCAGGAATGGCATAGATTGTTTGTGGTGAATTATAGCGCAATCTTACGCCGAATGTCTGGCATTGAGGATTGGGTTCTTCTGTTATCCAAGTAACATTAATATCAATCAAAATATATTCTGGTTTTTTTGTTCCTTCTGGTGTTAAGGAATAGCGACGATCTGTTTTTTCTCGCCATAGGAGGTTAAATTCAGGAACGGGTAAAGCCGTAAAGTTAGGTAGAACAATTTGCGTTCCGTTTTTGCCACGACGGTTGGTTTGGCGAAATTCATCAATACAAAATTGCCAAATAGCCAAGGCTTGTAAAATTGTGCTTTTCCCACTATTGTTTCGACCGACCAGTAGATCAAATTCCGAAAATTCGTAACGTTGCTCTGTAATGCTTTTAAAATTTTTGAGGGTCAAATAGGTAATCATTGTCAGGAGATTGCTCAATATCGTGCTAAATGATTTTTTACATCCCAGAAGTTATCCTTAATAATCGAGGGATAATTTTTAGCTTCCAAAGCGTCAACTAGGCGATCGCGGACAAGAAGGAGTCCCCCAAAGGTGATCAATGAACACAACACTAGGACTTCAAAAATCCTACCATTCTTAAATTGATGAGCCAGAAAAAGGATTCCCCCTAAGTCCACTTATTCTATATGCAATAATCATACTAGTTATCCACCTTTAACGGGCCCCTATGAATCTTGCCGGTCAACCTACAGAAGTATCGACGACAGAAACAGGCGTGGAAGCGAAACCCAAGGCCGCTTGTTTCAACCTCATGGAACTTTTTGTCAAGCGTGAACTATTTCATCAGCTTAAAAAGATTCCGGTCAGTATGGCCCAGTATATTCAACCTGGAGAAGTAGCGACCTTTGCCTTGAACCGTTTGCCCCCGCTTTATGCCTCCAGTGAACAGGGAAAAATTCATCAAATGCACCGTGCCAAAGAATTTCAAGAGCAGGTCAGAATGGCTGTTCTGCAAGGGATTGCGGCCGTTCTCAGAGATCCTCTCCGCAAATCTACTCCCCTGTCCATTACCCATCGAGATATCTGTTCAGATGCTTACTCCATAATTATTTCCCTGGAACGGTTTGTTAAAAAACGAGGCATGATTAGCAAACAGAATAAGTTAACCGTTGAGGATCTAGAGACTCTTGTCCTTAAGAGCCTAAATGAATATGATATTGCTTTGGCTCAACTTGAAGATTGGCTAAAAAAAGAGAACCTGAGTAATGAAACCTTAACGGCTGGGAATCTGGTTCTCGTGCTAAAAAAGGCATGCCACCAGCTTTCCAACAAAGACTCAACGGCTAATCAACGGTCTATCTACCATCAAAGCATTAATGAGCGAGAGGCAGAATTTTTGTCCTATCATACGGGCGAAGTGGATGATGAACCGTCAGATTTTGCTTCGGGCATTCGGAATTGGTACGTTGACTAACGACCATAATGGCTCTGGAGGAAAATTTTGTCTAAACTAGGAGTTACGCATTGTCAAAAACAAGAAAATGTGCTAGGGACAGAAGTAAGGAGGAGTTTGTGTATGATGGTCAAGAATAAATTGGCGAATAACAGGAATAAATAACTGGCGTGAAATCTGA
>JAYKJI010000397.1:0-21379 GCA_035285405.1 Snowella sp.
CCCTGCCTCACGGCAGAAGACTTCTCGGTATCCCGCCATTGTTTTTGTCAACGTTTCTCCTAGCCCCACTAATGGCCAATACCTTTGGGTCGCTCCTTACGAAGACTTTCCCCTTATTATCTCAGATCGGACAACTCTCTTAACCTTCCAAGTCGTGTCTCATTCTTAGTTAAATTAACTATAACAAATGATATTGCTTGGAAATATGAATCTATCAAACTTTTCGGAAAATTTATCCTTAAACCTCGTTTAACCGCTTACTATGGAGATAAAAATTATCCTTATTCTGGAATTTCTATGCAATCACAACCTTGGACATTAGACCTACTAAAAATAAAAGCAAAAGTCGAAGAAATATCTTCAGTAAACTTTAATGCAGTCTTACTTAACTACAGCATTGGTTGGCATTCTGATGATGAAAAAGAACAGGCCGATGGTTCAGTCATTGAATCACCCGCAAAATGCTGAAAACCTTTTTCTAAGGATAATAACTTTTCTTGACCCAAAGCGTTTCTAAGAATGACTTGCTTGCTATCTGTCACTCGACCAATAATCCTAGCTTTTTTTCCTAAATATGGCATCAAAAGCGGAGCTAACATCGGCGATAAACATAAAACTAATTCAAAATCTTCTCCACCATACAACGTCCAGTCTAAGGCTTTTTCTGCTCCGACCCAAGCCACTAGAAGCTCAGAAATCGGTAAATTTTCTTGCTCTAACTCGGCCCCCACTTGACTAGCACGACAGATTTGTAAAACCGCATCGGCTAATCCATCGCTACTATCCATACCCGCTATCTTCAAGGGTTCAGGATAATTTAAAAGATAGGACACAATATCTAATCGGGGTTGGGGTCTTTGGTGTGCTCGAATAAAGTAGGCGCGATCGCTGTCTGATAAACTTTGTCCTCGTTCAGGCTGCAACAACAGTTCCAAACCCGCCCTAGAAGCTCCATGCAATCCCGTTGCCACAATGCAATCCCCCACTTGAGCCGTAGAACGACGAATGACCCGTTGCGGTGAAACCTGACCCAAAGCCGTGATCGCAATAGAAATAAAGGGCGATCGCACCACATCACCCCCTAAAATAGGCGTTTGCCAGGCATCTAAACAGCCCCGTAAACCGTGATAAAAGGCTTCTAGCCAAGCTACCGGCGTATCTTTCGGTAAGCCTAACCCCACCGTGATCCCTACCGGCGTTGCTCCCATCGCTGCTAAATCTGATAAATTGGCCGCCGCCGATCGCCAACCCACATCTTCTGGCTGAGTGGTGCGATCGCTAAAATGGACATCTTGGATTAAAACATCGGTGGTAACGACCAAGGATTGACCCGCCCCTAGGGAAATAATGGCTGCATCATCCCCAATGATGTCGGGAGGACAATAGGCCTGTAAACGTGCTAAAAGTCCCTGTTCCCCTAGATCTTGAACCGTTAATGCCATTGCGATCGCTTTTTTCCTACTATGCGTTTTGATTATTTAAGGCTTTTCCTAAAGCAGCCAAGCCGCGTGAACAATCTAACCGATCTAAATGAATTTCAATAAAAGAAACACAGTGAAGATTACTTTTTGCTTGAATCAGGGCAATTTCTAACTCGTCCTCGGTAAAAACTTCCGCACTCCAACATTCCCCAAAAACCTGAGGCAGTTGATGATATTTCCAAGGTTGCAGATCATTATAGACATTATCTTTAATCACCCGTTCAATGGTATAACCATCATTGTTAACCAGAAAAATAATAGGATTTAACTGATGTCGGATAATGGTTGATAATTCCTGGGCAGTCATCTGAAACGCGCCATCCCCCACAATCACCAGTGGCCGATTTTTAGGTAGGGCCATTGCTGCCCCTAAACAGGCGGGAATAGAGTAACCAATGGAAAGGTAAAAAGCTTGGCCAATAAAATCTGCATCCTTATGAATGACTAAATCCATTGTGGCAATAATCGCATCACCTGTGTCAGAAATGACAACACAATTATCATCAATAAAATGATTGAGACGTTTATAAAAATAATCATTGCTCAGTTTACAATCTGGAGTCGGAGCTAGGGGTTCCGCTAAGAGAAGAGACGCTGGTTGGATCTGCAAATCTAGACTCGGAGAAGGGGGAAGTTTGGCGAGTAATCCCTCTAGGAAATCACCGAGATAAATCGGTTGATAAAAATGATGTTTAATTTTAACTTTTTCGGAATTGGCATTAATCAGGCGATTATCATCTAATCTGGCGGTATAAACCCCTAAATTCATATCGGACATAATTGCCCCTAAACAGAGAACACAATCAGCACTTTCCAGGCGATCGCGGACATAATCTCGACTTAAGGCTCCCACATAATTGCCAATAAATTGGGGGTGCATTTCCGAAATACAGGATTTACCTAACAATGTAGTGGCGATCGGATAACCCGTTATTTCTAAGAGCTTAATAAGCTTATCTTCTAAATCAAAACGGTTAAATTCTACCCCGGCTAAAATGACAGGGCGTTCCGCACGGGTTAATAAATCCACTGCTTCTTGAACGGCTTCTGCTAAGGCATTAAAGTCTGTTAATTTTGATTCCAAAGAGGTTGCACTGGCAGGAGCCAAACAGGGTTGATCAACCAGATCCGTCGGGATTTCAATATAGACAGGGCGTTTATGGTGCAAACAAGCTGCCAGGGTTTGATCAATTTGACTAGCGGCCTGACTCGCATCCGTTAAAATAACTGCGGCTACCGTAGCCTTTTCCATAATCGAACGCTGCAAATTAAAATCGCCGGTGGTATGGTGAAGTAGCAAATGATTGTGACGGCTTGTCCGATTAGGCGCACCGCTGATGACGACCAGGGGAATTCGTTCAGCGTAGGCTCCCACCACTGCATTGACCAGACTTAAGCCTCCCACGCCATAGGTGACACAGACCGCCCCAATTCCTCGCAATCGCGCATAGGCATCGGCTGCATAACCAGCATTGAGTTCGTTACAGGTGCAAATTAGATCAATGGGACTCGCCACTAAAACATCCATTAACCCCAAAACATAGTCACCAGGAACACCAAAAATATGATCCACATTCAAGGCCTTTAAGCGATCGCAGAGATATTCAGCAACGGTCAGCATGGGATTTAAAAAGGAGAAGACGCAATTTCCTTTAATGTAGCTTGATTTCTCTAGGACTGAGGCGCAAATGAGAATGATTATCATTCTGTGTTATAATGCGGAAAGTCCCTTCCCCAACCGTTCAAACCTGATTCAATGCCTTCCTATGCAATGGTTTAACATCGTCGCTCTGCAACCCAAATTTTCCCGATCAGCTTTAGCCTTTCAACCCAGATCACTTTTGCTACTAGCGGCGATCGCCATCGGTTTAGGGGGTTGTATAGACAATAAGCCTTCCAGTCCAACTGCCCTCTCACCTTCTCCCCAGTCAAGCAGTGTAAATTCTCCAAAATTGCAGGTAGTGACGACCTTTCTTCCCATTACCAATTTTACAAAAGCAGTGGCCGGCGATCGCGCTCAAGTTAGCCAATTATTGCCGCCCAATGTAGGTCCCCACGACTATCAGGCCAAGCCAGAGGATATTCAAAAATTAGCCAAAGCGCAAGTATTAGTCGAAAATGGTTTGGGAATGGAAGAATTTTTAGATGATTTAGTTGCCAATGCGGGTAATCCTCATTTAAAAGTAGTTGATTCCAGTCAAGGGATTAAAACCATTACCCAAATTACCGAGTCAAAACATCAGCATGTAGAAACGGAAAAAGAGCATGATCATGGTGAATTTAATCCCCATATTTACCTCGATCCCAAGCGGGCAATGCAGCAGGTTGATAATATTCGGGATGGTTTAATTGCAGCCGATCCGGCAGGGAAAGAAACCTATACAGCCAATGCCGCAGCCTATCGTCTCAAATTAAAACAATTGGATACAGAAATTAGCCAAAAACTCAAACCTTTTGTCGGCAAAACCTTTGTCACCTACCATGATTTTGCTCCTTACTTTGCCCAAAGCTATAATCTCAAAACAGATTATTTGGTGGGGATTCCAGAGGAAAATGCGGCTCCAGAGGATGTGAAACGGGTCATTAAGGCAGTGGAAAAGTCTAATCTGAAAACTCTCTTAACGGAACCAGGAACGGCCGGTAGTCCTTTCTCAGCCTTGGCTAAGGATTTAAAGGTAAAGATCAGTACTTTTGACCCGTTAGAGAAGAGTGATGCAAAGGGTTTAGAATCAGATTATTACCTAACCAAGATGCGTCAAAATCTTAACCATTTAGAGTCGGCATTTACTGGTCAACCCCGTTAATTTTGATGGCAATTTTGATAATTTCTAAGAGCCTTGATCTGAGGAGATAGCCCTTGTCTGACATTGTATTAGCTGTTGAAAATTTAACCGTTTATCGAGAAACCTATGCAGCCGTTCAAGATATCTCCTTTTCTCTACAATCAGGAACAGATACGGCTATTGTGGGCCCGAATGGAGCCGGTAAAAGTACGCTAATTCAGGCAATTTTGGGGATTATCCCCAGACAAAGAGGAGAGATTTCTGTGCTAGGTCACGCCCTCAGTCGTCGAGGTTTTTTACCCACTGCGGTACGAGAAGCGATCGCCTATTTACCCCAAAATTTTCTCTTTGATCGTCGTATTCCCATGACAGTGGAGGAGTTAGTGAGTTTAGGCTGGGATCGCTTGGGTCTGCAATTGCCCTGGACAGGTTATCAAGCTCGTCGTCAAGCGGTGCAAAAGGCATTAATTCAGGTAAATGCGACCCATTTGCGAGGTCAATTGTTGAGCGGATTATCGGGGGGAGAAAGTAAGCGGGTTTTGTTGGCCTATTGTTTAGTGCGTCCCCGTCGTCTTTTAATTTTGGATGAGGCTCCGGCCGGTCTGGATCTGCGTAGTGAATCGGAGTTTTATCATCTGTTAGAAAAACTGAAACGGGAAGAGGGATTGGCCATTGTGCAGATTTCCCATGATTTGGAACGGGTGCGGCGACAATGCGATCGGGTGATTTGCTTAAACCGCACTATTCTCTGTCAAGGTACACCAGCGATCGCCCTTTCCGACGATAATCTTCAGGTGGCCTATGGTTCCGAATTTGTCCGGTATGGTCATTCCCATTCGTAAGGAAAAATAGTAAGGTGTCTGGATTGGCTGAAGTAACCCGTGTGATCGAATTGTTTCAATTTCCCTTTATGCAACGGGCTTTATTAGGAGGAATAGCAACGGGGTTAATGGGAGGAATGTTGGGAAGTTTCACCGTTTTACGTCAATTATCTTTTTTCAGTGATGCGTTAGGTCATTCTGCCCTGTTGGGAATTAGCCTCGGCTTTTTATTAGGGATCAATCCCTCTTTTATTGTCTTACCGTTTGCGGTGTTATTTGCTTTGGGTGTCACTTACCTTTTGGAGCGAACTAAACTTTGGACGGATGCGCTATTAAATATTATTTATTCGGCTTCTTTGGCGATCGCGGTTATTACTTTAAGTTTTGTGGGTCAATATAAGGGGGGGTTAAATAATCTTTTATTTGGCGATATTTTAGCAGTACAAGATCTCGATCTGGCTTTTAGCGGCCTATTATTAATCGTTTGCACGGTTTTTGTATTGTTAACTTTGCGAACTCAAATGTTAATTACGTTACACGAACCTAGTGCGATCGCTCGTGGTGTGGCAGTTTCAACTCATCGTACTATTTTTATTATTTTATTATCCCTTGTGGTTGCTATTTCAATTAAGGCGATCGGGGTTTTGTTGGTCAGTGCGTTTGTGGTTATTCCCGCCTGTGCGGCCCGGTTATTGAGTCGAACTTTTACCAATTATGTAATTCTTTCGGCGGCGATCGGAGCTTTAAGTGCGGTGTTGGGAATGATTTTATCGGCAAGTTTTAATTTACCATCGGGGCCGAGTATTGTCGTCATACAATTAGCTATTTTTTTAATCGCGGTTGTCGTACCTGACTTTTCCCGTTAAGTCTGCAAAAGATTGGGATTAGGGAGCGATCCTTAGGAGATTCGGCCATGATTGCCAATAGCGAAAAGGTTAAGCCGAGAATTTGGTAATTTGTTCTCTCGTTCAACAATTATTCTGCTCAATTTGCGATCGCCCCTTACCCAAAGATAAAAAGCGATCGCGGGGGTTGATGAGTGAGAAAAAGCTAATTAGTATAAACTGGTAGATATTGAAACTGAGATGAGGAAGAAGTTTGTGAAGGGAGACCCTGCTGTATTAAAGAAAGTATCTATTAGCCTTCCTTTTGGTATTGGTTCAGCCGAATGGGAAGCGGATTTGACGGAACGGAGGGCGGCTTGGTCGTTGTATGTAGAATTGGTGACTCGCATTGCTGTGGAACCGTTGTCGGGGGAGGAAGGTCTGCTCCGTGAGGATTTGAACTCGCTATACAGTTTATTTAGTACAACCCGCGAAATTCTCAAGGAAGCTGGCCCAGAGGTAGGAACTTCCCATAGTTCTGTCGGTGGTATTGCGATCGCGGTTCTCAATCGGGGTTTGCGTCCGTTTTTAGCTAAGTGGCATCCTCGTTTACAGGTTTGGGAGTCCCAACGCCCTGGGGATGTTAGCCCTTCTGAACATGAGCAGAAATGGTCAGAGGCCCTAGAATTAAGAAAGGAGTTAGAAGTTCTCAGGGGCAATTTGCATAAATATTCCCTGGCTTTAGCTGATATTGCTGGCATTGAAAGGTAGTGAGGAGAAATTGACGGATGACTGAGCAACTATTTGATGTTTTCCTGGCTCATAACAGTGTGGATAAATCCCAGGTTAGGACTATTGCGACAAAACTTAGGGCGCAAGGGATAAAACCTTGGCTAGATGAAGAACAAATCCCTCCCGGAATGTCATTTCAGGATGAAATTCAAAAAGCGATTCCCCTAATTAAATCGGCAGCTATTATTATTGGGACTCAGGGATTAGGAAAATGGCAGATCATGGAACTGCGATCGCTGATCACTAAATTTGTTGATCGAAAAATTCCTGTTATTCCCGTTTTGTTGCCAGGGGTTGATAACATTCCTGATAATTTAGTTTTTCTACAAGAATTGAATTGGGTGAAGTTTGAGCAGATTGATGATCCTACGGCTTTTTATCGGCTAGAGTGGGGCATTACCCAAGTTAAGCCAGAATTACACCCCAAAACCGTACAATTGACCGCTGAAGAGTGGTTTAACAGTGGCTATAACAAAGCTCAATCAGGAGACTACCAAGGGGCGATCGCTGACTTTAATCAAGCCATTAAAATCAAACCTGACAATGCTCTTGCCTACTACAATCGCGGGTTAGCCAAGTACAACTTAGGAGACAAGCAAGGTGCGATCAATGACTTCAATCAAGCGGCACAACTTTACTCGCAGCAAGGCAATATGGAAATGTATCTTAAGGCTCTCGACAACATTAAAAATCTTGAAAAGTGATTGTGGGGAAACTGGATTTGTAATTCTTAATTGAAAGATGCGATCAATTCTTACTCAATGATAAACGAGATCGCTTTCCATCCCTCAACCTGAAACAGCAAGATCAGGCATTATTAAAATTCACCAAGAAGAAGAATTCTACTGATAGAATACAATTGATGACTATCAATATTAGCAACTATTGCCTAACAAGTAGGCTCTCTCGTCATAATGAGGTAAAATGCCGGTATATATACAAATTTATATTTGATGGGTTACGGCGCAGTGCATGAATTATGAAAAAAATCGAAAAAATTATCACAGAATTTCGCCAAGCACTAGAACAAATCTATGGCGATAAATTAATAAACTTAGTTCTCTACGGTTCTCAAGCAAGAGGCGATGCAACAGAAGACTCTGATATTGACATCATGGTAATTTTAAAAAGTCCAGTTTCTCCTGGAGATGAAATTTTCCAGATGGGAGAAGTCAAAAATCAAATTAACCTTAAATACGATCAACTCATCTCAGTTTTGCCCATATCTGAAGAAGATTTTTTGTGTAAAGATACTCCTTTATTAGAAAATATTCGCCGAGAAGGTATAGCTTTATGAACCGTATTCAAACATTACTAAGTCTAGCTAAGGAAGAATTATATGCTGCTGAAATCTTGTTAGAAAATACTCCCTAAACTATTCTTGAAAATTGGTTAAAACATCGGCGATCAACGTTTTCAAAAGCGGTAAATCCTGTTGAACCGTATCCCAAATCACATCCAGCTTAACGGCAAAATATTGATGGGTAACTTTATCGCGCATTTTAGCGATGTCTTTCCACGGCACTTGTGGGTACTGCTGTCGGGTAGTATCGGGAATTTTTTTCACCGCTTCCCCGATAATCTGAATTGCTCTCGTTACCGCGAAAATCGTCTTTTTATCGCTTGTGAATTTCTCGAATTCCATTCCGTCCGTGAACTCGATCGCTAGTTCTATCGCCTCTGCCATATCCCGTAAATAGTCCTCGCTATATCGATCACTCATAGATAAATAACTTCCGAGAGAATTTGCCGACCGATTTTCGGTTTCAAACTATCCTTCATAACCAGATCGACTTTCACCCCTAACAAATCACTCAGATCGTTTTCCAGTTTACAGAAAGTTAACAACCCGAAACGATAGCCAGATTGAAATTCTACTAATATATCGAGATCGCTGTCTCGCGTCGCTTCACCTCGAACGTAGGAACCAAAAATACCTAACCGTTTAATACGGTACTTTTGCTTGAAAACAGTTTGATGTTTTGTTAATAGCGTTTTTATCGTTTCTAACTCAATCATTTTCTAGTAGGGCGATCGAACACTCGATCCGATTATAACCATGCCGATTCAATTCATCCAAAAATTTCCCGAAAACAGAGGGACTCTGCCGCATTAAACCCGACTTTCCAGAAGCCTACAACGATTGCGAGTCGGCCAAGTCCAACTTAAGAGACAAGCAGGGTGCGATCACTAAATTTTTAGCCGATGATAAAACGCGATCGCGGTTAAGTTGTTGGTAAACCCATCAATACAAAACGAATAACGACCCCTAAAATTGCCGTAAAAAGAATACCGATTAAAGCCCAAATTTGCCGATTTTGACTCCCTTCTACTTTTTCCAAACGCTTATCTAAGCTAGAAACTTTCCCGTCTAAGGCTTTAATATCCCCTTTGACATCAGCCAACTCGACTTTTAGCCCATTTATACCATCTTTCAATCCACTAATATTGTCATCAATACGGTCTAGCTTTTTGTTCATCTCGGCTAGAACTTCGCGTAGATCAATTTCGATAATCGTTGGGGTTGGCATAGTGAATAGAGATCAACTACGTTATCACCCAAAATTGTAACGCATTTCCATAAAACTCAAAAGCGATCGCTTTCTATCCCTCAACTTGAAACAGCGATTGCCAGTCTCTCAGAAAATTAGAGGTGCAATTCTTAACATCTAATTTAGAATAATTAGGATAACCCAATATTCTTTAATACCGAACTTCCCATGCCTGAAAACGCAATTACCTTAGACGACATTTACGCTCTGTTCCGCGAAAGTGAACAGCAACGCAAAGAATATCAACAAGACTTTGAGCAGCGTCAACGTACCTATGAAAAAGAAATCGCTGATCTCCGCCAGATTGTTGCCCAGACCAATAAACAAGTCGCTGGATTAAGCAGTCGGTGGGGAGAATTTGTCGAGAATTTGGTCAAACCCGCCGCTGCCCAATTGTTTCGAGAACAGGGTATTGATGTTCACCATACTGCCTTGCGAGTGGATGCTCAGGATAGCCAGGGTTCCCTGGAAATAGATATTCTGGTTGAAAATACCAATGAAGCGGTGGCGATCGAAGTCAAATCCCATTTAGAAGTCCGCGATGTCAAGCGATTTTTACAGACGCTAGAACGTTTTAAAATAGCTTTTCCCAAATATCAAAATTACAAACTCTATGGAGCCGTAGCAGGAATTAAAATAGACGAACGCTCTGATGTTTATGCAACTCAGGAAGGACTATTTTTAATTGAACCGGCAGGAGATTCGGTTATTATTGCCAATAGCCAAAAGGTTAAGCCGAGAATTTGGTGATTTGTTCTCTTGTTCAATAATTATCCTGTTCAAATGGCTTGCTTTCTATCTCTTAACGATTTAACAACAACCGTCCTTCTGTCTGGTCATTATTAAAGTACCATTCCTGTTGAAAAGCCTGCAAAAAATTTTGTCCTAAAATACCATCCACCTGAAGCGAATCCAAGACCGCCGTATTTTGTAAAACCACTGTTTCCACCTGGGTTAAACTTGCCTCCCCCAATTTTCCCGTTCCGTCTCCCAAACTGACTGTTTTCAATGTGGTATAACGGGCTGGCTCCAAACCACAAAAACCTTGCACATCTACTGCTTGCATTGCTTCGGGCGCGAGATGGAGTTGGGCAGCAACTTTAGGAGAGATAAAGAGACTTTCGGCTCCAGTATCAATTAAAAATAGGAACGGTTGACTGTTATTGAGCCTCACTTTTACCAGGGCAACCCCTTCCCGCATTACCAATGGAATAGCGCGATCGCTGTCAGGTAGGGGCTGGGGAGGCATTAACTGTAATTCTCGTCGGGCTGGATTGAGACGAAAATGAAAACGACTCAACACATCCATCCCCAAAATCCCCATCACTCCCTCTGGAACCATACCCTGGGACAGTTGCAGAGCCTGTAAGCCTTTAACCTCAGCCCGATCAAGAATTAAGGGAGGTAAGGTGTAAAGGGCTGTATCCATTTCTCGACAAGCATTGCCAGCCACTGCATAGCGGGTATTCTCGCGGGGGATAGGTGTTCCTGTTAAGCCTAATAACTTTGTCCAGGCGGCAGTAACGATGGAAATAGAAGCTCCCGTATCCAGTAAAAATTGTCCTGAATGTGCTCCTGTTTTGACAGTCATTGTCCAGGATAAACCGCCGCTTAAAGCCTGCAAGGGGAGATTACCCTGGCCCTGGGTGATGGGATAGGGTAATTTAGTATTAGCCAAACGGATGATGGCTTGGGAAGGCAGGGCTTGATCCCTTGGAGTCTGCGATCGCGGTCTGGTGATGGTATTAACAGGCTTGGTAACTTGAGCCGGAGCGGGAAACATCAGGACTTCTCCCAGGGAGATCGCCGTGATTAACCCCATAATCCAAGGGCCAGAATTTCTATAAAACATCGTCAATCATTCCAGAACCTTTAGACAAATATTTCGCAGTTAAAGACTTGACCACAATATAAAGCACTGGCACAACAAATAAGCTTAAAAAAGTGGCAACCAGCATTCCACCAAAAACGGCTGTTCCTAAAGATTGCCGACTACTAGAACCGGCTCCTGTGGCAATCAATAGGGGAATATTGCCAAGTAGTGTGGCGAAACTGGTCATTAAAATGGGGCGTAGTCTTCCCTGGGCGGCAGCGATCGCGGCTTTAGTAATCGATAAACCCTGTTCTCGCAATTGGTTGGCAAATTCCACAATCAGAATTGAGTTTTTACTGGCCAAACCAATTAACATCACTAACCCAATCTGACAGTAAATATCATTGGCAAAACCCCTTAAAAATTGAGCCGCTAAAGCACCTAAAATAGCTAGAGGAACGGCCAACATAATAATAAATGGATCAACATAATTTTCGTATTGGGCTGCCAAAACCAGAAAAACAAAGAGCAATCCCAGGGAAAAGATAATGGGAGCCAAGCCACCCGATTCTAGTTCTTCTAGGGAAACCCCCGACCATTCATAACCAAACCCTAAGGGTAAGATTTTCTTAGCTAGATTTTCCATTTTTTCAATCGCCTGACCAGAACTGACCCCTGATGCCGCCGAACCATTGACGGCGATCGCCCGAAAAAGATTATAATGATTAATTGTCTGAGCACTTACTTTTGAAGTGACAGTTACCAAATTAGATAGGGGAATCATTTGATTGCTACTAGAGCGCACATAGAGTTGATTAATATCCTCCGGACTATTGCGAAATTGCTGATCCGCTTGTAAATAAACCCGATAGGTACGATCTTGTAAAATAAAATCATTCACATAGCTCGATCCCATCGCTGTTTCTAGGGTTTTAAAAATATCATTGACCTCTACTCCCAAAATTTTAGCGCGATTACGATTCACCTCAATTAATAACTGGGGACTATTGGCTTGAAAAGTACTAAATACCCGTTGTAATCCAGGGGTTTGATTGGCTTCACCTAATAACATTCCCATCGTTTGTACCAGGGTTTCTAAGTCACTGTTGGCACGACGATCCTGAAGTTGAAAATTAAAGCCGCCAAAGTTTCCCAAACCTCGAATGGCTGGCGGATTGAGAGGGAAAATACTGGCTTCAGGAATCTGGGAAAATTGACCAAAGAGTTGTCCAATAATTGCCTGTACAGATTGATCGGGCTTTTTGCGCTCTTGCCAAGGTTTAAGGGTGGTGAAAATAATGCCTTGGTTAGCACTACTGCCACTAAAACTAAAACCACCTACGGTAAAGGTTCCCACCACTTCTGGTACTTTTAAAATCGTCTTTTCTACCTCCGTCATAATCTTACTGGTATATTGCAGAGAAACCCCTTGAGGAGCCTGAATTAGCGTAATAAAATAGCCCTGATCTTCTTCGGGTAAAAAAGCGGTAGGCACGATGGTATAAAGCCAGATCGTCACCCCCAAAAGAGCAATAAAAATACCGATAATCAGAGCTTTAAGACGGACTAACTTAAAGAGTGAATTCTCATAACTGATTTGAATAATACTTAAAAGTTGGTTAAAACCATTGAAAAACCAGGCAATCCAACGGGGCGGACGTTGCCCCGATCGCAACCAAAGAGCGCAGAGAGAAGGGGTCAGAGTCAAGGCCAGAAAGGTAGAAATACCAATGGAAAAGGCGATCGTCAGGGCAAATTGTTGATATAAAGCTCCAGTTGTGCCGGGGAAAAAGGCAACGGGAATAAACACCGCCATTAAGACTAAAGAAGTGGCAATCACCGCACTACTTAATTCCTTCATGGACTCGCTGGCAGCTTGGTAGGGTGGCAGACCTTTCGTCTGAATAAAGCGACTAATTTGTTCAACGACAATAATGGCATCATCGACAACCATCCCTGTGGCTAAGGTTAAACCAAACAGCGTTAAACTATTAATAGAAAAATTAAAGACTTTAACGAAAATAAATGTACCCACTAAAGACAAGGGAATGGTTAAAGAAGGAATCAGTGTGGTGCGCCAATCCTGAAGAAAGATCAGAATCACCAGAATGACCAGGGTAACGGATTCAATTAACGTTTTAATCACCTCAGACAGAGACTCTTTCACAAAATTAGTGCTGTCGAGAGCGATTTGATAATCAATTCCTTCGGGAAAGTCCTGGGCAAGTTTTTTGAGTTCTGCTTTCACTAGTTTACCGACTTCTAAAGCATTGCTGTCAATCAACTGATAAATCCCTAAACCGACGGCATCATAACCGCGATAACGAAGAAAGCTATTATAATTTTCTGCTCCCAATTCAACTCGCCCCACATCCTTAAAGCGAACAATTAGTCCGCTATCTCCCGTTTTGAGAATCAGATTATTAAAGTCCTCGACATTGGTTAACTGACTACTGGCCCTTAGATCAATCTGAAATTCCTGTCCTTTTGGTGCGGGTTCCTTGCCAATTTGACCGGCTCCAACCTGCAAGTTTTGTTCTTTTAAAGCCTGAACAATGTCATCGGTGGTTAAACTTTGACTGGCTAATTTAATCGGATCCAGCCAGAGTCGCATGGCATATCGTCTTTCCCCAAAAATTCTCACCCCTCCTACCCCTGATAACCGTTTAATCGGATCGACTAAATAGCGATCAGCGTAATTACTTAAAAAGACATTATCATATTTACCATTAGCACTATATAAGCCAATTCCCAATAACAAACTATTAGACTGCTTACTAACATTAACGCCCGTTTGTTTAACTGGTTCAGGGAGTTGCGGTTCGGCCAAAGAAACCCGATTTTGCACATCAACGGCGGCAATATCCTTATCCCTGGAACGGCTAAAGGTGGCGGTGATACTACTGGTTCCGTCATTACTACTGCTAGAACTGAGATATTTTAAACCTTGTACACCATTGATTTGTCGCTCTAAAATATCGGTGACAGCCTTTTCAACTACTTCGGCACTGGCTCCACTATAGTTTGCTGTTACCTGAATTTCCGTGGGAGAAATATCGGGATATTGAGCAACGGGCAGATTCACTAAGCTAATCATTCCGACTAACAAAATGAGTAAGGCACAAACACTCGAAAAGACAGGGCGTTTAATGAAGAAATCAACAAACATAAGGGAAAATTAACAGGAATTTGGCAGTGAAGCAGTTGAAAATTTGGGTAAGACCCATGAGAGGATAGATTGAGATTTTCTATCGAATGTTTTTTGACTTAGTGTAACGCTTGAACACAGTTAATCAACTGCTACAGATTGAGATTGCCTTTAGATGGCATCGTGTCTTATTCTGCAAGCTTGACAATTTAGGGGTTAAACTCCTTTACGGTGGGCGTTTTAGGGGGCAAACTGCCTAACATTGCTCTAAAATTGACTAAGCCGCCTGTTTGTTCAAACCCTTTGAGTTAGTAATAGAATCCATCGTCGAGCACAAGCGTCTCTTTTACCTCATCCCCTAGGCTAGCTTTTCATGATCACCCTCGATCTTCGCCCTAACTTACAACTAACGGATCAAGCCTTTGATCAACTTTGCTGCAGTAACCCTGATTTGCGATTGGAACGTACCGCTCAAGGAGAATTAATTGCTATGGCCCCTTCTGGTAGTGAAACTGGTCGTCAAAATTTGGGGCTGGGTGCTCAACTTTGGATTTGGAACCAGGCCACTGGACGAGGTGAAGCTTTTGATTCTTCAGCCGGATTTACGCTACCGAATGGCGCGATTCGTTCCCCAGATGCAGCTTGGATTGAAAAATCTCGTTGGCAAGCGATTCCTCCTCAACAACGTCGTAAATTTGCACCTATTTGTCCTGATTTTGTGATTGAGTTAAAATCGCCTAGTGATGATTTGTCGATATTACAAGCAAAATTAATGGAGTATATAGAAAATGGAGCCAGATTAGGTTGGTTAATTGAGCCTGAAAATCGTCAAGTTTTTTGTTATCGTCCCCAACAGTTCCCCGAATTATTCAATCATCCCCGTTATTTGTCGGGAGAAGATGTTTTGTTGGAATTTGTGTTGGATTTGTTGGTGGTTTGGGGGGATTAATACCAACGTTTTTTTGCTGAGTATTTAGCTTATTATTTCGGACTTTCCGAACAAATTAAGCATTTTTTATCCTGATTTTGGCTGTTTTGATATGTTGCGATTAACTGAAATTAAGCTGCCCCTTGATCACCCTGAAGAAGCGATCGCGGCGGCCATTCTCAAGAAATTACAGATTACTCCCAAGGAATTAATTCGCTACACCCTTTTCAAACGCAGTCATGATGCCCGTAAAAAAGGCGCAATCGCCCTGGTTTACATTGTGGACGTGGAAACGACCCAGGATCAAGCCCTTCTAAAACGTTTCCAGCAAGATCCTCATGTGATGCCGACCCCTGACATGAGTTACCACTTTGTCACCCAGGCTCCTCCGAATTTAAGCCAACGTCCGATTATTATTGGGACTGGTCCCTGTGGAATGTTTGCTGGCCTATTGCTGGCTCAGATGGGCTTTTGTCCTTTGATCCTAGAACGAGGTAAACCTGTCCGCGATCGCACGGCTGATACCTTTGCCTTTTGGAAGGGAAAAGAAACCTTAAACCCAGAATCCAATGCCCAATTTGGGGAAGGTGGGGCGGGAACCTTTTCTGATGGCAAACTCTACAGTCAAGTCCGAGATTCCAACCATTACGGACGCAAGGTTCTGAACGAATTGGTTAACTCTGGGGCCTCCCCTGAAATTCTCTACATCAATAAACCCCACATCGGCACGTTTAAATTAGTCGGCATTGTCCAAAGTTTACGTGCTCGCATTGAAGCCCTGGGAGGGGAAATTCGTTTTCAAAGTCGTGTCACCGATATTCAGATCGAAAAAGGACAAGTAGAGGGTGTGACCCTAGCCAGTGGGGAAACGATCGCAAGTCATCATGTTGTTTTAGCGATCGGCCATAGTGCGCGGGATACCTTCCAAATGTTATTTGAGCGGGGCGTTTACATCGAACCCAAACCCTTTTCCATCGGTTTTCGCATTGAACATCCCCAATCCCTGATTGATCGCTGTCGTTTTGGGGAACAAGCCGGTCATAAGTTGTTAGGAGCCGCCGACTACAAATTAGTGCATCACTGTCAAAATGGCCGTTCTGTCTATAGTTTTTGTATGTGTCCTGGTGGGTTAGTGGTTGCTGCGACCTCGGAACTGGGAAGGGTTGTCACCAATGGCATGAGCCAATATTCTCGCAATGAACGCAATGCCAATAGTGGGATCGTGGTGGGCATTACTCCTGAAGATTATTTAGGGCATCCTTTGGCTGGGGTGGATTTGCAACGTCGGTTAGAATCCCAGGCTTTTGAACTAGGTGGCAGTAATTATGACGCGCCAGGGCAACGGGTGGGGGATTTTCTGGCCAATCGTCCTTCACAAAATTTGGGAACGGTGCATCCTTCCTATACTCCAGGGGTGCATCTTACTGATTTAAGTACAAGTCTGCCAGACTATGCAATCGCGGCGATTCGTGAAGCTTTACCAGCTTTTGATCAACAGATTAAGGGGTTTGCTATGCCCGATGCCATGTTGACGGGGGTAGAAACGCGCACTTCTTCTCCTATTCGTATTAAACGTGATGAAAGTTATCAAAGTATTAATACTAAAGGCCTTTATCCGGCGGGGGAAGGGGCTGGTTATGCCGGTGGTATTCTTTCGGCAGGGATTGATGGGATTAAAGTTGCCGAGGCTGTTGTCTTAAATATGGCGGGATTATAACTACGAGATGAGCTAACGATCAAGGGTAATTTATCATCATGGCAATTCGCCAACCCCTCTACAGCAAAGAAGAATTTGCCCAACGTGGCGATTTAATTTATCAAACACAAATACGTCCACAACAACACTACCGTGGTACGAATACCTATGCTAAATCGGTCTCAAGACTGCAACGAGTTCTTGATATTTTCTGGATGTTTCATAAAAAAGGTTTAACTTGGGAGGAACTACTTCAACTTCGTATTCTCTGCTAATCTTTATCTGGTAAGAGTTTCAGTCCTTTAATTCGACTGAACAAGTACTAAAATATGATGTACGGATCAAATAACAATGAAAATTCTTTTAGTCTGCTCCAGTGGTGGACACTTTAAAGCACTAGAACAAATTCACGATTTTTGGCTTGGGCACGATCGGTCTTGGGTAACATTTAAGACTTCTACAACCTCGAAAGAGTTAGAGGAGGAGAAAGTCTATTGGGCCTTTAGTCCCACTAACCGCAATCTTCCCAATCTACTCCGCAATTTGGGATTAGCCTGGAAAATCGTTCACCAAGAGCGACCTGACTTAATTTTAACAACAGGAGCTGGAGTGGCAGTTCCATTTATCATTGTTGGTAAGCTTATGGGTAGTCAAACAGTTTTTGTGGAGTCTATTACCCGTATTAAACAGTTAAGTTTGTCAGCACGATTAGTGTTACCTTTTCTCGATATACTTTATGTGCAATGGCCTCAACTTAAGGCACGTTATCCCCAGGCAGAATTAATTTCCTTATGATTCTAATCACTGTAGGTACGGAAAAATACCCCTTTAACCGATTAATGCTTTGGATTGATCTTTTAGCAAATCATGGTTTTTTAGATAGTGAACAGGAAGAAATTGTTGTTCAATACGGAAATTGCACTATTTTACCGACAGGGGTAAAGGTTTATAGGTTGTTGCCGGAAACGGAGTTTTCTCGTTTGTTGAAAAGAGCGCGTTTGGTCATCGCTCATTGTGGGGAAGGAACGATGGATTTATTGACGGAATTGGAAAAGCCTTTTGTGTTAGTTCCTCGTCAGCATCGTTTTGGCGAACATTTAGATGATCATCAATTAGAATTGGCTGGGGTTTTAAAGGAATTAGGGTTTGCGATCGCCTATTCCCCAGGGGATTTAGCCCGCTTTTTATCTGCTCCCCAATCGGAACCGATGATTCATGTGGGGGAAATGTTGAGTGCTAAACTTTGTCAAAAACTCAGCGATCGCTTTCCTGCTAATGCTTAAAAAGAGGAATAATAATGAATTTACCTGTCGAAAGTCCTTTTCCAGTTTTACTCAATAATCGGGTGGCTCTAATTCAAATGCCCCCTACCTTAACCCTCAATTTAGCTCAATCTTTCAAAGATTATATCGAACAACTGTGTCAAATGGAGCCTCCCCTGACTACGATTATTTTAGATTTTGGGCAAACCAGCTTTTTAGATAGTAGTGGTGTAGGGGCTTTAATTAAATGTTTAAGTCTGGCTAAAAAAGCCCAAATTGTTTGCACTTGTTGGAGTTTCTCATCTGAAGTAAAATACCTGTTAGAGTTGGCGGGTATTGGGGACATTTTAACGATGGAATTGGGCAGTGATGCGGTTTATTTAAGTGGGTCTAAAGAAGCGTTACGGCCCGTCGGACAATTCGAGCCAGCAGAGGCAACCACGATTCACCCCGCCTATGCTTCTAAGATTAAACGAGCGGTAGATATTATTGGTTCTTTAGTGGGTTTGGGGGTTACGGGAATTTTATTGCTTCCCATTGCGATCGCTATTAAATTAGATGATCCCGGCCCGATTTTCTTTAAACAATTGCGTCAAGGTTATATGGGAAAACCCTTTTGGGTTTGGAAATTCCGTTCGATGGTGACTAATGCTGAAAGTTTAAAAAATCAAGTAGCGAATCAAGCCGGCGGCAACTTTTTTAAAAATGAAAATGATCCTCGTATTACCCGTGTTGGCAAATTTTTACGTAAAACGAGCCTAGATGAATTCCCTCAATTTTGGAATGTGTTAATTGGCGAAATGAGTTTAGTCGGGACTCGTCCACCCACCTATAATGAAGTTTCTCAGTATGCTTTGGACGAATGGCAACGGCTCAATGTTAAGCCTGGAATTACAGGGGAATGGCAGGTCAATGGACGTTCTAAAATTACCGATTTTGCTGAGGTAGTGCGTTTAGATTTACAGTATCAACGTAAATGGAGTTTGACCTATGATTTTCAGATTCTCGTTAAAACTGTCACTGTTTTATTCAGTAAAGATAGTGGAGCTTATTAATTACTTTTATTACTTATGCCCTTTCAACAGCAAGCCCAAATTACGCAAAAATTGGATACGATCGCCCAATCCTTTGGCCGATTAACGGAACGCTTAGAGCGGGCCTATACCTTACTAGGGGATGGGCATACCCTCATGCGTAATTTACTGGATGCCGTTCCCTGTGGGGTTTTAATTTTTGATGAGCAGCATCAATTATCCTATGGAAATCGGGCAGCAGAAGACTTGTTTGGACATTTAATTAATGAGGCAGAAAATTCAGAGGAGACAACCTTAGAAAATCTAAAACAAGCCTTTAGCAATTGTTTACTTGATCCGGAGAACTCCAATCAGATTTGTAATCTTTTTGCTAATGTTTTAGAGCATAAAGCAGCCTATCTACCTGATGTCGTTTTACAAAAGCAAGACCAGCAAATTTTCCTAGAAGTATGGATCAATCCTGATGCTCAAATTTTTGATCAACGCTATCGAATTATTAAACCTCATACGATTATGATTTTGCTGGATATTAGTGAGCGAAAAAGGATTGAACAAGTTTTACGGTCAGAAATGCGGATGCAGGCTGAATTTAAAAGTGCCGATCGCATTTTGCACGCCCTGTTACCAGCCAAAACTCCCAAGCTTCCCAATTTTGAAATCGCAGCCCGTTGTATCCCTGCTTCGGCGATCGGAGGAGATTTCTATGATTGGTATTTCAAAGACGATCAGCATTTAATTCTGAGCCTGGGAGATGTGATGGGCAAAGAAATGGCCGCCGCTTTATTGATGACGACCCTACGAGCCGCTTTACGCACCACCGTAGATGCCAGTGAATTGGATGAAACGATTACTGATGTCGCTGAAACGCTGATCAGCGATTTTGAACAATTGGGCAGTTTTGCTACGGTCATTCATGGACGTTTACAGCCCCAGAATAGAACCCTTTTTTATGTAAGTGCAGGGCATACCTGCGGTTTGATGTTTCGCTCTAATGGCAAAATAGAAGGCTTAGGGGATTGTAATTTACCCTTAGGCGTGCCGAGATTAGCTCCCTATCGTCTCCATCAATTTCAGTTTCAACCGGGCGATCGCCTAATTCTTTATACGAGGGGCATTGTCCACAGCCAGCCCAATCAGGAATTAGAAGAAATATCCCAAAGTTTCGCTAGACTTTTAGAGGATTGTTATCATGCCGAGGAAATACTGGAAAGATTATTTCAAACCACTGACGACTTGGGAAAATATCAGGATCGCACCGTTCTTGTTCTTAATTGTTTAGGCTAATGTACAGTACATCCCGTGATTTTACTTCAGAATTTGCCACAGAATTGGCGGAACTTTCCCAATCCTTTAGTGAAGTGGCCCAAACTTTACAGGCTTTACAAGCTCTGTTAGAAGAAGGTAATAATCAAACCAAGGCGATTTTGGATATTTTACCGATTCCGATTTTGGTCCTAGAATATCCCTCAGCCCATACTTTCTATATCAATAAAAAGGGTCAGGAATTAGTGGGAACGTTAGATGTTCTCGATTTGCCCTTAGATCACTATCAAATGTATGTGACTGCGACAGGAGAAATCTGTCCCATTGAAAAACGTCCCCTACGACGCACACTTCAAGGGGAAAAGGTTTATGAAGATAAATTGGAATGGCATATCGGCGATCGCATTTTGCCCTTAGAAATTTGGACAAGTCCGATCTATGATCGTCAGGGGAATATTGTTTTTGCCATCTCTATTTTTCAGGATAGTAGTCAACGCAAACAAGCGGAAAAAGTTTTAGCAGAAAGCCTCATTAAACAAACGGAATTAGAAGCAGCAAAAAAGATTCAAGCGGGTCTCTATCCTCAGTACCTTCCCTCTTTAGAAAACTTTGAATTAGCCTCTTATTGTCATCCCTCTTTTGATGTGGGGGGAGACCTTTACGATTATCACTGGAATGAAGTGGGGGAACTGGTAATTACCCTGGCCGATGTCATGGGCAAAGGAATGTCGGCGGCCCTCTTGGCAACCTCGTTTCGGGCTTCTCTTCGGCTTACCAGTCGGCAATTATCTCCAGGTAAGGCGATCACCGCAACAGCTAAGGCTATGGCGGATGATTTAGACCGTAGTGAAAGTTATATTAGACTTGTTGGGTTATAAGGGATAATAAGAAAAAAAGCAATGACCAGAAAATCCAAGAATGCTAGATATAGAAAGGATATTCAAACAAGATCGCTTAATACGGGGGATGACAGGGCTAAATA
>JAYKJI010000398.1:0-5173 GCA_035285405.1 Snowella sp.
AATTAACATTCCCAATATTTCTATTTTTGAAGTTACCTTAGTCTTTTTAACTTTGGGAATGGAAGGCTCATTAAAAGCTGGTCTTAATTTTGACTTTGGATTTGATAGTACGGGATTTAGTCCTCAAAATAGCTGGCAAGACGGATTTTATATCAATGATGGCAATACTCCAGAAGTTGAACTAGATTTTGGCATCCATGCCTATGGGGAAGCAGGTATAAATTTGGGGTTAGCTTCGGTGGGTGCGGGAGTGCGTGGAGGGTTATTAGGAACTATTGATTTAGATATTAAAGATCCTAATTCAGATGGAAAAGTTCGTTTTGACGAGTTGCCAGACTCTAATTTAAATTTAGTCGATTGGTTTGATGCCAATGGAAAAATTAAAGCCGAATTAAGTGCTTATGTCAGAGCTTGTATCAATTATTTTTTTGGTAAACGTTGTTGGACATTGTGGAGCAAAAAATTTCTTTCGGAAACACTAATTGACTTCGATCTTGACAAATCGGAAAACCCCCCTGCTTTGGCTACCAAAATAGATGGAACTCAAAACTTAAGATTAAATATTGGTCCCAATGCGGCAATGAGAATTACCCCTGGTTACAATACCGATATCGCTGAATTTTATACTATTGCTTCCGCAGAACCAGAAAATAGTCAAACTGTCACGGTGACTGGATTTTATGTCAAGCAAGAATATCGCGATGTTACAAAAGTTATTGGCGATGGCGGCAAGGAAGATGATGTAATCAAGCTCGACCGAGACTTGTTAATTCCGGCAGAATTGCAGGGTGGTGAAGGAGCAGATGAACTTTATGGTGGTAGTGGCAACGATAATTTAAATGGTGGTAAAGGAGCCGATTTCTTAGTAGGAGGAGCGGGAGCGGATACTCTCGATGGCGGCAATGAAGATACTAACTGTTCCGAGGGAGAATGTATTGTTGATATTGTTAGCTATGAAACCGCAAAAGTAGGCATTACTCTGAATCTTTTTAATCCTCAAAATAATAGCGGAGATGCCGTGGGAGATATTTTTAATGCTATCGAACAATTTAATGGTTCTGCTTGGGATGACACCTTAATTGGCGATGGACAAGATAATATCTTTTTAGGGGGTGCTGGTAATGATCTAATTCAAGGTAATACCGGGGATGATCTAATCATTTTAAACAACTATGATCGTGATATTTTATATGGAGAAGATGGTGATGATCATCTCTTAGGCGGCAAAGGTAATGATACTTGTTTTGGCGGTTTTGGCAATGATCTTATTGAGGGCAATGTAGATGAAGACCTGCTTCTTGGAGATAGTGGCGATTCTTATCTTAATTTCGCCAATCAATCTGCTAACGATAGTCTCAATGGTGGCGAAGGAAACGATTTACTTGTGGGAGAAATCGGTAATGATTGGCTAGTCGGGGGTGATGGTGATGATAAACTATATGGTGATGATAAAGCTTTATTTTATCTCGGCCATAAATATTTATTGAGTCCATCCACTAATTGGGAACGTGCTCAATTAATAGCGACAAAATTTCAAGGGTATCTGGTTGCGATTAATAGCATAGATGAGAATCAATTTCTGAGTCATAATTTATCAATTTTGCTAGAATCAGACCCGAATGGAAATGAAAGTTTATGGATAGGATTAACTGACAAAGATACAGAGGGAAAATTCCAATGGATTAACGGGGAAAAAGTGACCTACACCAACTGGGATCAAGGCCAACCCGATCATCTCCAAGATACAGAAGATTATGGGTATCTCCAAGTAAGTGACGGTCAATGGGGTGATCTCCCGAAAGACGGTTTTACTACTAAAGATGACCCGCCATTATCATTGCCACTAAGAGGCATTATTGAAATCGATGCACCTGTCACACTGAATAGAAATGATTCCCTTTACGGCGGCAATGGGAATGATATTCTCTACGGAGAGGAAGGAGATGATTTCTTATTTGGAGAGGCAGACCATGACAGTCTCTACGGAGGCTTGGGGAATGATATTCTCGATGGTGGAGAGGGAATTGATGCCCTCTGGGGTGAAATGGGCAATGATACCCTTATCGGGGGGTTAGGTCATGATTTACTCAATGGCAATGAAGGAAATGACGCTTTAGAAGGCAATGAAGGTAATGACAATATCTATGGCGGTTTAGGCGACGATCTGCTGAAAGGGGGTTTAGATGCTGACTACCTAGTAGGTGAAGAAGGAGGGGATACCTTAGACGGGGGAGATGGTAATGATCTTCTACTTGGAGGTTTCGACAATGATTTTTTAAGTGGTGGCACAGGAGATGACTTTCTCTATGCACAAGAACTCAACGATTATCTCTCTGGTGGGACGGGGATGGATTATGTGGATGGAGGTTTAGGCGACGACATCCTCAACGGAGACGATGGCAACGATACCCTTTTTGGTAATAATGGGCGGGATATTTTAAATGGCGGCAGTGGAGATGACCTTCTGGTAGGCAACGATGCCGCAGATACCCTTACGGGAGGCGCAGGAAGCGATCGCTTTGTCTATACCACAATACGGGATACTGGCGACATGATCATGGACTTTCAAGTAGGAATCGATCAGGTTGTTTTGACGGAACTCTTCAGAAGCTTAAGTATCAACATCTCTAGTTATAACTATGCGATCAGCAGGGGTTATCTCAGTTTTGGTTTTAAAACGGATGATGTAATCTTACTTCTTGACCAAGATGGTTCGGGTATTCAGCGTCCTCGACCTTTTATCACCTTTGATAACATGACGGTTGCTGCCTTAAACCAATCTAGTAACTTTGTCGTTATCTAGCGGTGTGTATTTATCGAGCGATAATTGACAAACCTTCGGAGGTCATCATTGATGTCATTAAATCTTGACACGAATGTTTCTTGGCGGTAGTGCGATCGATCACCCCATTGCTGAAAACGGGCTTATAATGACATCTAAACATTATAGACCTAGACGAAATGCCGACTTTTTCAAGAATTTTAGCCACTAACTGCATTGTTTCTGGTTTCTGGATTTTCTCTCTTTCCCTGTCGAGTGATCCCGCACAAGCTTTAATGCTTTTAGGTGATACAATTCCGAGCCTGCAAGTGAATGGAACTGTTAAGTATAGAGATGGGGGTGGTCTTTTTCTTTCTAACAACGCCCAACAAAATGAAGATAGCGCCCTCGGTAATCAGGTAGGTAATATCTACAATTTATCCAGCAACTTTATTGGTTCTAATTTGGGCAATTCGGCCATTTTCGCTTTTAATTTGGAATGGGATTTAGGACTGTCAGACGGTTTTTTAAGCCCCGATATCGATAACTTTATAGAGGCAATTGAAGGCTCTGCTATTACCAAACGTCTGGTTTTTCCCCACAAGATTAAATATACTTTTGGCTGGACATTTTTTACCAATGAAGGCGTGGTTCCAACTAATCTAAAACCAGACTATGCTTTTGCTTTAATTCGCAATACTAACGATCCCTTGAATCCAGAATTTATCGTCTTGAGCAGTAGCACCGATGCAGAACTGGTTAACTCCAATACAACTTTCAACGATGCGATTACTGCGCCTTTTCTTAAGGAAAATTCTGGTCGGATCACCCGTGATTTTACACCAGGAACTTATGATATTTCCTTCGGTGTAGTAGATGTAATCGATGGGGACGACACCAGTGCTTTAGCGGTTTGGGTTCCCGATTACGGCGACCATAAATTTGTTTATAGAACTTTACGAAAAGATAATGGAGCGCGCTACTTAGAATCAGAATTGCAGCGACTTGGCATTTATAAAGACGATGAGATCGATGGACAGCCGGATCCGAATGCTTCCAGAGATGATCGAAGCGACCTAGACGGTTTTTCCGTACAGAAAAATATCGACGATGAAGATGGAGTGGTGTTCGGGGGTTCTTCGGCAACCGGTTTTTGGGCCGATGTGACTTTTAATATCAATCGACTCTATGACCCAAATCGGACTGAAGCGAGCGACTATCAACTCAGAGCTTGGTTTAATGGCGCACTGTTGATCGATGATTTACTCCAACTAGCACCAGGACTGATTCCTAGCGATCCCGCAGTTATTCCAGACCCTAACTTTCCCAATCTATTTAGAAAACGTTACTTTCTACCGTTCGATCCCACTAAAACCTACAGCCGCTTTCGTTTAACTTGGAATCCCGCTAATCTTAACGTTCAGTCTTTTGGGGAATTTTTTTCTCAAGGCGATAACCAAATTTCTCACGGAGAAGTAGAAGATTATCCTTGTGTAGAGGGACTGGGTAATAACCAATCTGTCTGTACTCCTCCTCCTCCTCCCGTTCCCGAACCCAATTCTCTGTTAGGCTTATTCGGTCTCGGCATCTACGGACTATTCAAAAAAACAATACACGAGAGAATCCTTTGTCGTTACCTTCGGAGATAGCATACTTTAACGAAACAAGAGCAGTAAATTTTCCGCTAGTCCCTGTCTTCAACTCCGACCCAATGGAACTTAAACAATTAATGAGGGAAAAACAGGCCGAAAGCAAGGTCGGCGTTTCCGATCAAAATAAATTAGGACGGAATTTGCCATCATCTCGCACACTTCGCACTTCTCACTTTAGATGCTTAACGGCTTATACTCAAAAAAAGGCACTTTCTCTGAGCTCGATAGGAAAGGAAAAAACCGATGATGAGTATCACTCATATAGCCTTTTCGGTAGCTTTGACGAGCATAACGTTGGGAACCGCCAATCCGGAGATATTAGGCATAGCGGCGGTGGCGGCCCTGTTACCAGATATTGACACGGGCAAAAGCTCGCTCGGACGGCTCTTGTTTCCCTTCAGTCGTTGGCTAGAAAAGAGAACGGTTCACCTAGTGCTGTTTCATTTAAATTAAGTACAGCTAATTTTGAGTCAATAAATTTGACCGAAGATTCTCAAGTTTATCTTTTTCTAATCACAAGAGTTAGTCACAATAACTAATCTTTAGTCCTCTGCCAATATTTATTATGAATAAATTGATAAAGCTTGTTCCCAAGTCACTAAAAGCCTATCTCTCTTGAAATTGTCTGAGAGTACATCCTGTTAATTTAGCTAATTTTTCTGCCATAGCTTGACCTTCGTCGATTTCAGACCCTTTTTTGTTTTCGATTCTTTTTAAGTGTAATACTAAGCCACTTTCTTGACTAAACAATGAGACAAAC
>JAYKJI010000399.1:0-19105 GCA_035285405.1 Snowella sp.
TCTCTCCTCTTAATGCAAGGGTTTTGAGCCATTTTAACCTATTTTCCTGCATTCTAGCTGTTCTTAATTTGGCTACTATCTTTTCTCCGTAAGGGTTTCAGCTTTTTTCAGCAAGCCCTAATTAGTCACTGTACACTTCTAAATTGCCTGCTTGAATGGCAGTAATCACCACCGTATTGACAATATCTTCTACTGTACAGCCTCGGCTTAAATCATTAACGGGTTTTTTAAGACCTTGCAAAATAGGACCGATCGCGATCGCTTTAGTTTCCCGTTGAACGGCTTTATAGGTGTTATTGCCCGTATTCAGATCTGGAAAAATGAAGACATTGGCTTGACCTGCAACCAGGGAATGGGGTAATTTCTGGGCTGCGACAATAGGATCAACGGCTGCATCGTATTGAATTGGCCCTTCTAACAGCAGTTGGGGATTTCTTTCCTTCGCTAATTGAGTCGCTGTTCGGACTTTTTCCACCTCTTCACCTTGACCCGAACTGCCGGAGGAATAGGATAATAGGGCAACTTTGGGAATAATGCCAAAAATCTGGGCTGTTTCCGCAGAAGATAGGGCAATTTCTGCTAATTGTTCTGCTGTTGGATTAGGGTTGACAGCACAATCGCCATAGACTAAAACCCGATCTTCTAAACACATGAAAAAGACCGAGGAAACTAAACAAAATCCAGGTTTAGTTTTAATGATTTGTAGGGCTGGACGGACGGTATGCTGAGTCGTATTAACGGAACCAGAAACCATGCCATCCGCATCTCCAAAATAGACCATCATTGTGCCAAAATAAGAAATATCAGTTAAATTATCCCTAGCCGCATCTAGGGTTAACCCTTTATTTTTTCGTAATTCATAAAAAGTTTGTACATATCGCTCAAAGCAATCAGCTTCTTGAGGATTAATAATAGTAACTTTATCAAGATCGAGAGGAATAGTCTGTTTTTTGATAATTGCTTCAATTTCTTCTTTTTTACCTAGTAGGGTTAGGTTAACAATCTCTTGGGTTGATAAAATTGCGGCAGCTTTCAAAATGCGGGGTTCATGGCCTTCTGGCAAGACAATATGCTGTTTATGACTCTTAGCTTGTTGAAGTAAACTATAAATAAAAAGTTTAGGGGTAATTCCTTTTACCTGAACGGTCTGAATGCCGTTTTCTAGTTTTTCTAGATCAATATATTGCTCAAAGAGTTGAATACTACGATCAATTTTTTCTTGATCCTGAAGCGTTAAAGAGCTATAAATTTTACCTAAACTAGCAGTGGTATCATAGGTATTAGCATCAACTGTTAATAAAGGAGGACATTCAGGCAAACCTTCCAGAAGTTTTAAAATAGGAGGTGTGGGTTTAAAACCAGTGGTTAATAAAATTCCTGCAATCTGGGGATAATTAATAGATTGATGGGCTTGGATCATGCCTAAAATAGCATCTCCGCGATCGCCAGGCGTAATAATTAGGGTATTCTCTTCCGTGAGCCAATCTAGAGCATGAGCAACCTGCATAGCCACAATTAAATAATGACCAACTAAATTATTCAGAAAATTCGCTCCTAAAATGACTTCTGCCTGCAATTTATCTCGGATTTCTGAAAGACGAGGACTACTTAGCCACGAATCAAAAGGAATAACTGACAGTAGATAACCGAACTGTCCGTAATGTTGTTCTAAAGCCGATGCTAATGTCTCTATTAAGCTGGTTTTTACCTTATTGATAATCACACCGATCACTTGACAGGATTCTTCTTGGTAGCTATTGAGAGCCAGATCAATGGGTTGTAAAATTTCTTCTTGGGTATTTTCTTCCCCATTTCCTAGCAGCAGGATTGGACAATTGAGGGTTTTAGCGATCGCGGTATTAATGCTAAATTCAAAAGCTGTCTCTTCACTTAAATAATCAGAACATTCGCAAAGAATAAAATCACTGTTTGCTTCGAGAACTTTATATTTTTCAATAATGGTGTCAAAAATACCATCCATATTGCCCTGGGCGATCAGAGCAGAGACTTCTTTGTGATACAGTCCAAAGGATTGCTCATAGGTTTGTGCTAAATTAAAATGCCCTAGAATTAGCTCAATATTTTTATCTGGTTTATCACCAATGACATCTTGAATAATAGGGCGAAAATAGGCAATTTTAGTGGTTTTTTTCAAGATCAGATCAAGAATTCCTAAACCTACTAAGGATTTACCACTCCTCGGCTCGGTTGTACTAAGATAGATGGAGCTAGGCATTGTTTTAGTGGAGATCCGCAATTGTTAAGATTTGACGGTTTTAAAGCTCAATGATCAATGATTTTAGCCAGAATTTACAAAATCGGCAAATTAGACTAACTGGGATTAAAAAAATTATGTGATCGTTGATTATCAACACCTCAGTATATTATCAAGCCAGGTTTAGGAGTTGAAAAGTCTTCTTGCATTTTAAAAATCAACCGAAGGAAAGCGATCGCCTTTTTCCAAATCCTCCCATGCTGTCACGAACGATACCAAATGTAAAATTTACCGCCGTGTGATTCATGAAGTACCACTACCTGATCGCTTTATAAATCCAGCCAAATTTTTAACGATTTCTCAATTTGTAATTATCTGCTTGGAGAAGGGATAACGAGTAAGAATAACATCATTTTTAGCTGATTAACATATCTGGTGAAAAGCAGCGATCACTTTTTTTTAAAAGAATCACACTATTCATAACCTTATGATCATATTTTAACGCAATCTATAAATCGGTGATCGCATCTTGTTGTTCGGATCGAACAGTTTCCTTTTTCAGCCTACGCCCTAATTTAATTAACTTGGCGACAGCTATACATTCCTCCTTAATGCTTAGATGAATTCATCTGCTACACATAACGGCTGGCGCGTCACCGGACGGCAAAAATGTTTGTATCATAACCGATAGCGTTGGTATCCGTTCCGTGTGCACGCGCTTGTTAGGCACCGAAAACCATTGATTTATTGACTAAAGCGATGGAAACTATCTTTTAACCCAACCCTTGACAGTGCAGTTACCAGATGAATTGATTTTGAACAGTTTTTCAGAGCAAAAGTATTCACTCCATAGTTGTACGACACCTGGTTTTATATATTTTAAGTCTGAAATTGGATAGCATTCTATTTTTCCTGTTATAACGTTACCCCCGCAGTATTGATTGCTTTTGATTTCAATTAACTCAGTGTTGCCAAAATACCGACCACTAGGTATTTGGGAAGTCGATTGCGAATGCTCTTGATCCAAATGCTCGATAGTATGTTTTATGTGTGTACTATCTAAAAAAATAAAATCTTTTGAATTTGGAGAACTGAGTATTTTTGTTATGGGCTTGCCGTCATAAAAAGAGCTTCCTGATCTAAATGTAGCAACTTTATGAATTTTTCCGCTTTTTGTCCTGTAGTATGTACAGCCACTATTGACTGCTAACACAAGAGATTTGGCTTCTTCACCATCGAAACGAACTTGACGAATTAATCCAGTCAAGCCACCTTCCCTTTGTACGGAAATAAATTTTGGAATATCAAAGTAATAATCGCAATCAGGATAGTCAACCCCACCACGAAATTGTTCGTATTCTTTCTCTGTAGGTGCAGATATTGCAGATTTAGCTTGTATAAGAAGTAGACAAATAAGGGAAAGGCAAAACAAAACTTGTCTGTGATTGAGTTCCTTTAAGCTCATACTACTTCCTTACCTTGAATCCAAGTACTTTCCCTCGACACTCAAGCCGTTTGACTCTGTCTGTACCCTTAGCTATAAACTTACCTGACAATTGCCCTTGCTTCCAGATTCCCTGATACTCAATGGCGTAGTATTCATGGCTTGAAGTACCAGTCCATTGCATTGGTTCTGCGCCAGGTTCTATCCGTCCACCAAATGTTCCCGGCCAACCACCATGATAATTGAAGGAACTAGGATTACCCGTCGGTGCTATGCTTGGAACCATCATTCCATCAGGTTGAATAGCTACGCTCCCGCCACCTTTAACTGGGCAACCTTCTGGAGAGTTTTCAGTAATTAACTGGACTAAGTAAGTTCCCTGTACATTCACTAAAGGACAATTGGCCGCTTCCGCGATGAAGGCAAGGCTTAAGGTTAAAAAAATTGCAGAGGATGTGGCAAGTTTAAGCATGGATTAACTTCATTAATTGAATATTTTACGATTATGCCTAACTATTGATTATACAGAAACTTTCCGTATAATACTCTCTATGGTAACGATATGTAGAAACTTTCGGCATATCACCCATTTTTGCGTGATCGCAAGAAACCTTCCGTATATTACGCCCAAAAGCGTGTTATTCAGATTAGCGTACTGCGAACTACCTCCTTTGAACAGAGTATTCACAATCAAATGAAACTTTAACAGTGGATATAGCACCGATTCTTTGATCGCCCCCACTTCGTAACAAAAACTTACAATTATTATTCGACACGCTTAATGGTCGGGTAAAAACCGCGAGCGCAGAAATAAACCTGCCTAATTTCTTAAAAAACATCTTCCAAATTCCGATAACCGTTAACGACTCGAAGAATCTCAACACGATCGCCAACCACTTTATAAAAAATGATGTAATCCATCAGCAAAAGTCCTCTTAAATTAGGCTTAAGTTGAGGGTAAGATTTACCAATATAAGGAAAACGCGCTAGATGTTGACATTTTTGCTCAAAGACTTTTACAAAGCGATCACCTGCTTCTACACTACTTGCCAGAAAATAATCAGAAATTGCCTCCAAATCACGACAAGCGGGGAGAGTAATGATTAAATTTTTCATGCGGATTTTGTTCTAGCCGCTTCCACTTTATTGCGTAATCGAGTTAGCACTTCTGAGACTTCTAAAACATCACCCTGGGCAGCAGCCTGAAGCCCCACTTCAATTTTTAATTGAGTTTGTTCTACCCAACCCAAGTATTCTGGGGTTTCTTCTGGATTGGCAGAGGTTATCTGGTCAGCCAGTAAAACAAGAGCCGTATCAATAGCATCTTCGATGGAAAGATAGCCACCCTGTTGCGAAAGGGATTCAATCATTTGACTCTGTTCTGGATTCAGGGTAATTTGCATCTTCATTATCTCAGGATTTGAGGTCAGCCGTTTTTGAAAAATTTAGATCATATTGTAGCGTTTACCCCATGCTGTCACTGATGATACCAAACGTAAGGTTTACCGCACTGCGATCGCAGAAAATCAGGCTACAATGGAGAGCGCACGAAAAAAAGCTTGTGCTGAGTATCGCAAACTACGACCTAGAACTGACTAATGGTAACTACCTCAGACCTCCGCCCCTCCAAAGTAGAAGGCATCAAAGAACGCAGCAACTATCTTCGGGAACCCGTCGCCACAGAACTTCTGCAAGATACCACCCACTTTACTGAGGATGCCATTCAAATCCTTAAGTTTCATGGTTCCTATCAACAGGATAATCGGGATAATCGGGTTAAAGGACAGGAAAAAGATTATCAATTTATGTTACGCACCCGTAACCCTGGGGGCTTTATTCCTCCCCAACTTTACTTAGCGATTGATGATCTCTCCACTGAATACGGCAATCAAACGCTACGAGTAACCACACGCCAGGGTCTGCAAATTCACGGCATCCTCAAGAAAAATCTAAAAACGGCGATCGCCACGATTGTGAAGAATATGGGGTCAACCCTGGGAGCTTGCGGCGATATTAACCGTAATGTTATGGCTCCCCCCGCCCCCTTTAAAAATAAGCCTGAATATGGCTATGCCTGGGAATATGCCAACAATGTGGCTGACTTATTAGCTCCCCAGAGTGGTGCGTACTATGAAATTTGGTTAGATGGGGAAAAAGCAATCAGTGCCGAAGAAGCTCCCGAAGTAAAAGCGGCTCGTCAACGTAATCTCAATGGTAGCAACACAGGTGATGAGCTAGAGCCCATTTATGGCACTCAGTTTATGCCCCGCAAATTTAAGTGTAGTGTCACGGTTCCTGGGGATAATTCCATTGATGTTTACACCCACGATATTAGTTTGGTCGTAATAACTAATGCCAAAGGCGAATTAGAAGGCTTTAATATTCTTGCTGGCGGTGGTTTAGGTCGTACTCACAATAAAGAAGAGACTTTTCCCCGTTCTGCCGATCCCATTGGCTATGTAGATAAGGCCGATGTGTATGATTTAGTCAAGGCCATTGTCGCCACTCAACGAGACTACGGCGATCGCCATAATCGTCGTCATGCACGGATGAAATATCTGTTAGCGGATTGGGGCGTGGAAAAATTCCGTACTCAAGTAGAAACCTATCTCGGCAAAAAAATAGAACAATTTAAGCCTTTACCCCATTGGCAATATCTGGACTTTTTAGGCTGGAATGAACAGGGGGATGGGAAACTCTTTCTGGGTATTTCTGTTGAGAATGGCCGCATCAAAGACGAAGGGAAATTTAAACTAAAAACGGCTCTGCGAAAGATGATTGAACAGTATCAATTGCCGATGCGGTTAACTGCCAATCATAATATTCTGCTCTATGAAATTGATCCTAAAGATCAAGCCGCAATTACCAAACTTTTAAACACTCACGGTATCGTCACCGAACCTGAAAAGATTGATACCTTAGTGCGCTATTCGATGGCTTGCCCCGCCTTACCAACCTGTAGTTTGGCCGTCACAGAATCGGAACGGGCGATTCCTAGTATCAACGCAAGAATTCGTAAACTGTTACAAAAAGTGGGTCTGGGGCATGAAAGTATTGTCATTCGCATGACTGGTTGTCCCAATGGTTGCGCTCGTCCCTATATGGCCGAAATTGGTTTTGTCGGCATTGTACCTGATACCTATCAAATTTGGTTAGGAGGAACTCCCAATCAAACTCAGTTGGCTCGTGCCTACACCGATAAGTTAAATGTTAATCAACTGGAAAGTTTCTTTGAACCCTTGTTTGTTTATTTCAAACAGGATCGCAAGCCAAAGGAAAGTTTTGGAGAATTCTGCGATCGCGTTGGCTTTGAAAGTTTGCGAGAATTTTCGGCCAGTTATCAACCCATTCAAGAACGGAAAAATCAACATCGGGTGAGCGTTCCTGATGTCATGTTTGCCAAATTAAAAGCGGCTTCTCTGTCTGAAAAACGTCCCATGAATCAAATCATTGAGGAAGCTCTAACTGCTTACTTTGCCCAAAAATAAATGCTATTCTGTCAGCTTAAAACGTTTGGAAAGATCTACTGAAAAGGATTGTCGGGGTTGAAATCGATTCGACCCCTATGGCGGATTTCAGGCAAATAAGGTTGGAATGGTTGGAGTGAAAGAGCTAAACCCCTCTAACTGACTAGCGATCGCTAAAATCGTTGCTTCATCTGCCGGCTTGCCAAGAATTTGTACACTGTAGGGTAAACCTTTTTCATCAAAACCAACAGGTACAGCGATCGCCGGTAATCCGGTCGCATTAGCAGGGGGACAGGGAGAAATCCAATGAATAATCTTTTCAACGGTTTGGGCAGGGGATAAATCAGCCCATTCCCCAATTTTGATCGGCTGGTGTCCATAGACTGGCAAAATCAGCGCGTCAAACTGATCAAAGAAAGCCACAATTTGACGGGAAAGCACTTGCATTTGTCGGACTGCTTGTAGATAATCTCCCGCCGATCCGATTGTTTCGCCTAACCAGCGATTAACCGGACTGAGCATTGCCAAGGGTAAACCCGTCGCGCCGACCCCAGCTTGCCAAATTTGAGTAAAGGGTTCCACTAAACCTTCCCCACTAAAGCAGGCTTCTTCTAAATGATGGCCCATTGCTTCCAGTTCCGCGATCGCCCATTTAACCCCCCGTTGACAGACTTCATCCGCCGCCGCAAAGGGTGGTACTGAAAAAGCATAGGCAAGACGAAGTTTAGTCGGCGTTTGACGGGATGCTTCCAGAAAAGAAACTTCCGGTTCCGGCAACCAGTAGGGATCACCCGTCGTATAACCGGCCAGCACATCTAACCAAGCGGCTGCATCTGCCACCGTGCGAGCCAAGGGGCCAGCCACCGCAATCCCACTTTGATAGTCCCCAACGGGTGCTAGGGAAATACGACCGCGACTAGGTTTGAGTCCTACTAATCCACAACAACTGGCCGGGCCACGCACAGATCCCCCACCATCCGATCCCTGGGCGATCGCACAAAATCCGGCGGCTACGGCTGCGGCTGCCCCACCACTAGAACCCCCTGCCGTGTAATCTAAATGCCAGGGATTACGAACTGGGGGAAGACCAGGGGTTTCGGTGTAAGGAAAGGAACCGAGTTCTGAAGTCGCGGTTTTCCCCAGAATAATAAAACCAGCTTGTTTGATGCGAGTGACAACCCCATCATCGTAAGCAGAAATATTGCCCTCTAACCCTGCCACACCATAACTCGTTGGCATTCCAGCAACGGCATTCAAATCCTTAATACTGGTGGGAACGCCAAAGAAAGGCGGCAATTGTTGAGGATCGCGGCTCTTACCCAGTTGTTCTGTTTTTTGGGTGGCATCAGCGATCGCGGCTTCAGCCGCTAGATAGGAAAAACTGCCTAACTGAGGATTATGACTTTCAATGCGGTTGAGGAAAAAATGGGTTAATTCTAGCGGTGAAATCTCTTTTTTGCGAATCTGTTGAGCAAGATCGAGAGCAGAGGTAAGGGCAAAATTAGACATGAAAAGAAAGAAGAATAAAAAATTTAACTATACTATTCACAGACATTAGGACGGCGGCTTGAGCAAGTTTTCCCCAGTTCGTCCAGTCGTTACCCAAAGTAAGGCTCTCAGAATGTCTCGTACGGATTTATCAGGAGATTCTTGACTGGTTTGGGAAGGAACCGCGATCGGATTCAAACTAATCCCTCGACTCCCAAAGACAATTTCTCCCACTAAGCGAGCACGGGTCATGTGGTTTTCCGAGGTGACAAGATAAACACTATGAATTCCCTGGGCTTTCATGGTATCAACTAAACTAGTAAAGTTGGTCACGGTGTCCTTCGCTTGATAACTTAGGTGTAAGCGTTGAGACTCCACTCCTGCCCGTCGAAAAATGCGTTTAACATAGTTTTCTGGACTACCAGAGGACACCCAAATTGGTAAATTGGGATAACGTTCCGCCAATTTCGCCGCCGCTCGTTCCCGATTTTCGTGGCCACCGAGGACAAAAATCGCCTGGGGCTGACTTGAGCTACGATTAACTTCTTGATAACCCCACCACAATCCCAACGCGACGATTGGAGAAACCCACCAGAGGTACTTCACCAAATTTTTTCGCCTTGGCACTAAAGAGGTTTCCGTTCTGCGAAAATCCGACTTAAGTAACATGACTATATCCAAACCCACACCACCGCAAAAAGTTCGTTGCTTAATCGCATTGAACTGGTCTTTATTATGACGGAGGTTGAGAAATTATGCTCCTATTTCTGGCTAGTACTTTACAGAACTTAAAACAGCAAAATGATGACCCCTTCCCTACCTCGACAACGCTGGAAAATTGCATCAGAACAGCTTCAAGCCGTTCAAACCCTAATTGCTGAGACGGGACTCTCTTCTCTCTTGGCCCAGGTCTTGATCAATCGTGGTATTACGACCCCTGCCTTAGCGCAAATTTATTGTCAGCCAGAAAGCCAACGTTTGCCTGCTCCTTTGATGGAATTTTCGGATCTATCGAAAAGTGTGGAATTGTTGACCATTGCGATTCGGGAAAAGCAGAAAATTGCCATTTGTGGTGACTACGATGCGGATGGCATGACTAGCACCGCTTTATTGTTGCGTGCCCTACGTCATTTGGGGGCCGATGTGGATTATGCCATTCCTAGTCGAATGAAGGATGGGTACGGTATTAATGAGCGAATTGTACGGGAATTTGCGGCTTCAGGGATTCAGTTAATTTTGACTGTTGATAATGGTATTGCGGCCTATGGGGCGATCGCCCTGGCGGTAGATCTAGGGTTAAGGGTGATTATTACCGATCATCACGATTTACCCGAAAAATTGCCGCCAGCTGATGCGATTTTAAATCCAAAGTTATTACCTGAAATTTCTCCCTATTATGGGATTGCGGGAGTAGGGGTTGCTTATATTTTAGCGATCGCAACGGCTCAAAAATTAGAGAAAATTAAAGGCTTAACAGAATCCCTACTAGAACTTTATACCTTAGGAACGATTGCTGATCTAGCTCCTCTAGTAGGTGTGAATCGTCGTTGGCTTAAGCGGGGTTTAAAAAGATTACCCCATTCCCAAATTAAAGGGATACAAGCTCTCATTCAATTAGCGGGTGTTAATGATCAGAAAAAGGCTCTCAAACCAGATGATATTGGCTTTCGTTTAGGGCCACGTATTAACGCGATCGGTCGGATTGGCGATCCTCAAGTGGTGATTGAATTACTGACCACTGAAGATGAAGGAATTGCCCTAGAGCGGGCCATGCAGTGTGAACAAATTAACAAACAACGCCAGGAACTTTGCGAACAAATTGAAACCGAGGCGATCGCCTACATTGAAAGTGCATCCCTTCCCTGGGAAAAAGAGCGAGTTTTAGTGGTTGTGCAGCCCCATTGGCATCATGGTGTCATTGGTATTGTGGCCTCTCGTTTGGTTGAAAGGTATGGTGTTCCTGTTTTTATTGGGACAGAAGAGGAAGGAGAAGAAAATATTCGAGGTTCGGCACGGGGCATTGATGAATTTCATATTTTTGAGGCTCTGGTGTTCTGTCAAGATTTATTAGGTAAATTTGGGGGACATCGGGCCGCTGGCGGCTTTAGTTTACCGTCCCAAAATTTAGCAGCTTTTCAAGAGCGTTTATCTATTTTTGCCCGTCAATGTCTAGAGCCGGAACAGTTAAAGCCCCTGATTAAAATTGATACCCAAGCCAATTTTTCCCAACTGACCTTTGAACTTTGTCAGCAGATTGAACAACTACAGCCCTGGGGCATTGGTAATGAATTTCCTATTTTTTGGACTCCTCAAGTTCGTATTTTAGAACAACACATTGTGGGCAAAACTCATGTCCGTTTAGAGCTTTTAGATTCCACAGGTCAAACCGCGCTCGGTGCGATCGCCTGGCGTTGGGGAGAATATTTTCCCTTACCATCTCCGGTGGATATTGCCTATAAATTACAGGAAAACCATTTTAAGGGCAACACCACTCTACAATTAGAATTAGTGGGGATTCGCTTGCCTCTAAACTCCTTAGACCTTACTAAATCTCCGACTCATTTTGACTATCAAGGTCGCATTTATCGCTGTAGCTACAATCGCCAATCCCAGGAATTAAAAATTCAAAATGATCAGGGCAAAGTCTTAGCTCTGCAATTAGGCCAAACCCAGGGACTGATGGGCAGTGATCGCGCCACAGCCAAAAAGGTCAATCTGGCTCAAGCTCCCTATGCCCAATTAATCGCCCTCGCTAGAGCGACTTTAAGCTGTTAAAATGCAATCAACTTAAATATTTTTTATCAAAGTTTTGTGCTGGACAGTGCGAAGTTCTAGAAAAATCAACGAGTTTACTGGGGTTTTAGCCCCCAACGCCTCTCAACCCTCTTCAGGATTCACGATCACTGAAAGGCTTTTAATACAAGGCTTTTAGGCATTTTGTCAAAATGTCTGACAGAGAACTTTCCACTCACCAGTTCCTAAGTTAAACGAAAAATGAAAGCAAAGAAAAAACGTAGTTTGCCTCAGAGTATTCAGTTTACTCAAAATAAATTCTTTATTATCTTTACCCATAGCTAAGTTCCGCTTTTATTCATAAATTTGGGTAACTCAAGGCGATCGCCTTAAATTCCTAGTTGATATAGCTGGCTAATTTTTTCCTAAAAGTCATTAATATAGTAATTCGTGTTTTTTATAGGCTTTCCCAAATGTTGAATAGCATTTTTAGACTAGGCAAATGTTCAGTATTTTGGCAACGTTTTTGCAAGGCTTCTAGATATTTTTTTTCTGCAATAACAGTTGGTCTTTTCTTTAGATATTTCAAACCAAATTCTGCCAAATATTCTTGTAAGTATCTGCCGTGTAAATTTGCTTTGTTACGAAAGGAATATTCTGGGGGAAAATCACTTAATGTTTCAGGATCGTTGACAGATATATCAAAATGAGTTTGAAAATTTTTCCAATCTACGGACTTTTTAAGACGAGGATATTGGTTCGGAATTTCTGCATTACCTAATGCCCATGTTTCAATGCAACAGTTTTGAACAATAAGATGAATTTGTGTTTTTGACGGATCAATTTTATAATTTGCTTGGAAGTTATCTAATTTAGATTTAACTTCATCAAAGCGTTCCTGATAAGTATATTGTTCCGAATCTACACAAATAAAAAAGTGATCAATATTGCCAAATTTTTCAATGTCCATGAGGCAAGCTTCTAAACGCGAAGGTTCTGAATTATTTTTGGGTTTACTGACCATATTGGGATAACCACCACCTGCGATAATTCGACAAGTGTTTTGGGTCATATCTTCGGGACGATTAACAAAAATCAATTCAGGAAATAGATATTTTAACCAGGAGCGATAAACTCTGGGTTCTGTTTGGTCGCCTTCTACAAGAAATAACAAGTTCATGCGGCGATGTCCTCAAATTCTAGGACGTTAATCAGTTGGGTAAATTTATCGAGACTGGATGCAGTATCAAGGGCTGAAATATCTGTTGCTTTTGTAGTTTGGATATGATTACCTTTGCGGCTGACGATCTGCCAATCTTGCCAGGGAATATTATTAATAATATAAGGATGATGGCTGGTAATAATAAATTGTATGCCTTCTGCATGATCAAGAATAAAGTCAGCCAGTTCAGCCATGCAGTTCATGCCTAAGCTATTTTCAAATTCATCAATTAAAATTATCGAACCTTCAGAGGCTGTCATTACTTCAATTATATACATTAAAGTTCTAAACATTCCTGATGAGATTCTGAATTGGGGAATCCATTCTTCTAAATCTTCTTCTTTGATTTCAAAAAACAAAGTATATTGATCAATTCCCGTTCTTTGATTACCGATTCTTATGTCTTGTACACCAGGAAATATATTAATATATTGATTTTTAATATTGTGGAAAGCCTCGTTGTTGTGAAGTTCCTGTAACAAAAACCCTTTTGCTATTGGTGTCAATTGATTCTTGATTTGTTGATACTCAGATTCCTCAACTTTTTTTTCAGTAATCATTTCAAAGTTATCAAATGGAATATCAACTGTATTCTCTTGTGAAACTTCATTGAATAGTAAACTTTTAAATCCTTGACTAATCGGCAAAATAGAATCATCTTCTGAAAAAACAGTAATTGCACTCTCCGTCGCTTTCAACTTAGGAATATCTTTTCCATTAATCTGTATTTTTGAAGAATTGCGAGAAATTATTTTTACCTCAGAATTATCATCATTATATTGAATTAATTCTTCCAATATAATTTGACAAGGTCGAGTAGAGAAAGGTGTTTTTTTTGCGGAATTACTTCTTAATCTCCATTCATAATTATTATTTAGATGGGAAAAACTAATACTCCATTCCATATTATCTAACTCATGCTCATGGCCACCATCACTAGCTACGTCAAAAATTAGCTCTAAAACTCTTAGAATTCGGGTTTTACCAACTCCAGAAGGGCCAACAAGCAAGTTAAATTCATCAAAACTAATTTCATTAATATGCCAGCCTTCCTGATGGTGACTGAAACTAAATTTTTGAATTTTCATTTTTAATAACCTTTATCAAATACATTTTCTAATATTTTTATTGTAATCCAAATACATTTTAGAGATCATAGGCTCTACCTAATGAAGCGGGTCAGGATTATTAAACACAAGCCCCTAGTGTAGCCGAGAATTCCTTAACAAAAGATAAAATTCTGTTACAACACCATGATATGATGACTTCTGGCTTCGGGGAGTCCCGCCAGGTGACTGGTTTTGGACAAATCTTAGCCAATCGCTCTCTGACTTGTCTTTAACCACAAGCGTGACCCTATCTAACTCACCGTCTGACTCTATACCTCAATCAGAAGTTTCTGAAGCAACGGATACAATGCCCGCGTCTTCAGGGAATTCGATGGCAGAGTACTATCAACTTCAACGCCAGTTATTTTTGCTGACCTTGGGGGCGATCGCAGTGATTTTTGGTTGTGTCTGGTGGATTTATTCCCTCAACATAGCCCTGAACTATTTGCTTGGTGCTAGTGCGGGGATTCTCTATCTGCGGTTATTGGCTAGAGATGTGGAGCGAATTGGAAACCAGCCAGGACGGGCAGGTGCTAAAGGGTTAGCCCTGTTTGCCGGATTGATTATTGTCGCTACTCAGTGGCACGAATTAGAGATTCTTCCTGTGTTTCTGGGTTTTCTCACCTATAAAGTCGCCATTATTATCTATATGTTGCAAAGTGTTTTTGCACCCACAGCAGACTAGAAAATAGGCGATAAGCCGATTTAATCTCACCGAATAGCAATGTTAGCTAGTTTGAGTTTTGTAAATTTGTTTCCCCTCGCTGCCCTAGAAGTAGGAAAGCAGTGGTATTGGGAAATTGGTAATCTCAAATTACACGGGCAAACCTTTACGACCTCTTGGTTTGTGATTGGTTTGTTAGTAATTGCTTCGTTAGCGGCGACTCGTAATGTTCAACGCATTCCTAGCGGTATCCAAAATTTAATGGAGTACGTTTTGGAGTTTTTGCGAGAACTAGCGAGAAACCAACTGGGTGAAAAAGAATATCGTCCTTGGTTGCCCTTCATTGGCACATTATTCTTATTTATTTTTGTGTCCAACTGGTCTGGTGCATTACTGCCTTGGAAATTGATTCATATCCCTCAAGGTGCTGAATTAGCGGCTCCCACTAACGATATTAATACTACCGTTTCTCTCGCGCTGCTCACTTCTCTAGCCTACTTTTATGCTGGCTTAAGTAAGAAGGGTCTCGGCTATTTTGCCAACTATGTGCAACCGATTCCAGTCCTCTTACCGATTAAGATTTTAGAAGATTTCACCAAGCCACTTTCCCTCAGCTTCCGTCTTTTCGGCAACATTTTAGCGGACGAATTGGTGGTGGCTGTATTGGTGCTATTAGTGCCTTTATTTGTGCCACTGCCCCTTATGGCCTTAGGATTATTTACCAGTGCCATCCAAGCTTTAGTGTTTGCCACCCTAGCGGGAGCCTATATCCATGAGGCGATCGAATCGGAACACGAGGAAGAGCATTGAGTTTTGGGGTTAGTCCTCTTTACTCAGTTTTCATTCAGGAGTCTAGGTTTCAGAGATCAACTTTTATAAATGTTGTTTATAACTTAGTTTGATTTTCTGGCTTGGAACGCGCTCCCAATCTCATTTTTGTACGTTGTTTTGTTTATCTAAAAGGAAAAAATCATCATGAATCCCACTGTTGCTGCTGCTTCTGTTATTGCTGCTGCGTTAGCTGTCGGTTTAGGCGCGATCGGCCCTGGTATCGGTCAAGGTAATGCCTCTGGTCAAGCGGTTTCTGGGATTGCTCGTCAGCCCGAAGCAGAAGGTAAAATTCGGGGTACTTTGTTGTTAACCCTCGCTTTCATGGAATCTCTGACCATTTACGGTCTGGTTATCGCGCTAGTTTTACTGTTCGCTAACCCCTTTGCTTAGGTTTTGAGTTTCTTTCGGAGGCGTAGGTGTTGTCTAGATCTGTTTTTGGATATCGCTTGGGATCGAAAATCTATCTTTTGTTCCTGAAAGGCGATCGCTGAAAACAGTCTCTGAGTGGCCACGCCTCTCCCCCAGAAATCTTGGCATTAAAAAAAATGCTAGGGCCAGGCGGGGTTAGTCAATAAAAAACTCTCGAAGTGAATTTGTAAAAAAATGTTTGATTTTGATGCCACTCTCCCTTTTATGGCATTGCAATTTATTGTTTTAGCTTTTTTGCTAAATGCCATTTTCTATAAACCTCTGAATAAGGTACTAGACGAACGGGCTGACTACATTCGCAATAATCAAGAAGATGCGAAACAACGGCTCGCTAAGGCTCAAGAGCTAACCAAGCAGTACGAAAAGCAAATTGCAGATGCACGTCGGCAGTCTCAAGAAGTTATTGCCACTGCCCAGGCCGATGCTAGACGGCTAGCCGCAGACAAAATTGCTGAAGCCCAACGGGAAGCCCAACAGCAGAAAGAGACGGCGGCTCAAGAAATTGAGCAACAAAGACAGTCTGCCCTCAGTTCCCTTGAACAGCAGGTAGATGGTCTTAGTCGTCAAATCCTAGAAAAATTGTTAGGCCCTGAATTAGTCAGATAACGCCCTTACCGAATTTATTAGGTTGATTTGTTCATTATGTTGAATACCTTTTTAATCCTCGCAACCGAGGCGCATTCGGCGGGGGAAGGGGGATTTGGGATTAATCTAGATTTTCTAGAGGCCAATCTCTTTAACCTGGCGATTTTGCTAGGAATAGTCATTTACTACGCGCCCAAAACCCTGGGAAAAATTCTCAGTGAACGCCGTTCTAAGATTGCAGAAGCCATTCAAGAGGCTGAAAGTCGTCAACAAGCGGCTGCCGCTAAACTAGCCGAAGAACAGCAAAAACTGTCCCAGGCTCAAGCCGAAGCCGTTCGCATTCGTCAGGCATCAGAGGAGCGGGCTCAGACTACTCAAGCCGAGATTGCAGCCCAAGCTGAATTAGATGTTCAACGCCTACGGGACACTGCTGCTAATGATCTGGGTGCAGAACAAGATCGGGTGATTGCAGAACTCAAACGTCGTATTGCCGCTTTGGCTGTGGAAAAAGCAGAGGCAGATCTTCGGGGTCGGTTAAGCGATCGCGATCAAGACACCTTAATCGAACGCAGTATTGCCCAGCTAGGAGGTCGTTAAATGAAAGGCGGATTATATAGTAGCGAAATCGCTGAACCCTATGCTCAAGCCTTAATGTCCGTTGCCCAAAATCAAAATTTAACAGAAGTTTTGGGGAATGACTTACGTAACCTATTGACTCTTTTAGATGAATCGCCTGAGTTAGAAGAAATGCTTGCCAATCCCATTATTAAAGATGAGGATAAAAAAGCAATTTTGCGGCGAATCTTAGGGGACAATGGCAATGCCTATTTGCTCAATTTTTTAATGTTATTGGTAGATAAACGGCGCATTCTCTTTTTGCCTGCTATTTGTCAAAGCTATTTGGAATTACTGCGGAAGTTAACCAATACGGTTCTAGCCGAAGTGGTTTCAGCCCTAAAATTAACGGACACTCAATGTCAAACGGTCACTGAGAAGGTGAAACAATTGACAGGAGCTAATGCCGTGGAATTAAAAACCACCGTTAACGCCGATATTATTGGTGGTGTCATTATTAAAGTGGGTTCTCAGGTGTTTGACTCTAGCTTAAGAGGGCAACTCCGTCGCATCAGCCTCAGTTTAGGGGATGCAGTTTAAAGTTTTTATGTCGTCATCACGGCTTTTTTTGCACTAACTTCAACGGAAACAATTGACTATGGTAAGCATCAGACCTGACGAAATCAGTAGTATTATTCGCCAACAAATTGAGTCCTATTCCCAGGATGTTCAAGTTTCTAATGTTGGTACCGTTCTCCAGGTAGGAGATGGCACGGCTCGTATCTATGGTTTAGAACAGGTCATGTCCCAGGAATTACTGGAATTTGAAGATGGAACTATTGGTATTGCCCTTAACCTCGAAGAAGATAACGTCGGGGCGGTATTAATGGGTGATGGTTTTGGTATTCAGGAAGGAAGTACTGTTAAAACCACTGGCCGTATTGCTCAGATCCCTATTGGCCAAGCCATGATTGGTCGGGTAGTAGATGCTTTGGCGCGTCCCATTGACGGTAAAGGCCCCATTGCTACCACGGATACTCGTTTAATTGAATCGCCTGCGCCTGGGATTGTGGCCCGTAAATCGGTATGTGAGCCGATGCAAACGGGGATTACCGCTATTGATGCGATGATTCCCATCGGTCGGGGTCAACGGGAGTTAATTATTGGTGATCGTAAAACGGGTAAAACCGCGATCGCCATTGACACCATTATTAACCAGAAATCTGAAGATGTTGTCTGTGTTTATGTAGCGATCGGTCAAAAAGCCTCTACCGTTGCCCAGGTGATTGATACCCTGACGGAAAAAGGCGCGATGGACTACACCATTGTCGTTGCTGCTAACGCTAACGATCCTGCAACTCTGCAATATTTGGCTCCCTACACTGGCGCGACCTTAGCCGAGTACTTTATGTACCAAGGAAAACATACCCTGGTAATCTACGATGACTTGTCCAAACAAGCTCAAGCCTATCGTCAGATGTCCCTGTTACTACGTCGCCCCCCCGGACGGGAAGCCTATCCTGGAGATGTATTCTACGTTCACTCTCGTTTGTTAGAACGGGCTGCGAAACTGAGTGATGCTCTCGGTGGTGGTAGTATGACCGCTTTACCCGTCATCGAAACCCAAGCAGGTGATGTTTCCGCCTACATTCCTACCAACGTAATTTCTATTACCGATGGTCAAATCTTCTTAACCACTGACCTGTTTAACTCTGGGTTCCGTCCAGCTATTAACGCGGGTATTTCGGTAAGTCGGGTCGGTTCTGCCGCTCAAACTAAAGCGATGAAAAAAGTGGCAGGGAAGTTAAAGTTAGAGTTGGCTCAATTTGCCGAATTAGAAGCTTTTTCTCAATTTGCTTCTGACTTAGACGCAGCAACTCAAGCCCAATTAGCTCGTGGTCAACGTCTCCGTCAAATCTTAAAACAGCCCCAAAATTCGCCTTTAGGGGTATGGGAACAGGTGGCGATTTCCTATGCTGGTTTAAATGGTTATATTGATAAGATTCCCGTTGAAAAAGCCTATGCTTTTGCGGAAGGTTTACGGGAATATCTGAAGGCCAACAAACCCAAGTATGTGGAAATTCTAGTTAAGGAAAAGGCTCTGACCGATGAGGCGGAAACCCTTCTTAAAGAAGGGATCAATGAGTTTTCCCAGGCCTTTGCTTAATAGTTGATTTCTGATCTTCCCTTTGGGTTTGATCCCCCTAACCCCCCTTAAAAAGGGGGGCTATACGGTAGGGGAAATAAATAATTGTCAACTATCAATTATCCATTATCAACTATTAACTAACTATGCCTAACTTAAAAGCGATTCGTGATCGCATCCAGTCGGTCAAAAATACGAAAAAAATTACAGAAGCCAT
>JAYKJI010000400.1:0-11964 GCA_035285405.1 Snowella sp.
TATTTAGCCCTGTCATCCCCCGTATTAAGCGATCTTGTTTGAATATCCTTTCTATATCTAGCATTCTTGGATTTTCTGGTCATTGCTTTTTTTCTTATTATCCCTTATAACCCAACAAGTCTAATAAATAAAGCCGTTGCACCGCCTGATTTGGGCATTTCGCCTTCAATCATTTTATATTTGTAAATGAGATCTTTGCCTTCCATCACAGGATTACTGATTTCAATCACCGCCAATGTATTTTCTTTATTGCTACCTTCATAGACAGAAAGGGTGGCATTGGGAGGATCATTTTTAAAGTTGTCTGACCCTGCTTTTGCTGTCCATTCATCAAAATAGGCAGGCATAGTCAAATTTCCGGCTACTCGTTTTGGGCGATCAGAAAAATATAAGGTTTGTGGATTAACATTGACTAAGCGCAGGGTTTTGTCTTCGGAATTCACCTTGAGGTCTGCCGACGTTTGCACAAACATTAACTGTACTTTTTGCGCAGAAGCAGTTTCTGGTTTTGTAGGCGCATTTTGAGCAGAGCTAATAACAGGAAATCCCCAGTTCGTGATTGTCAATAGAGCAGTGGCCAGAAAAAGAACAGGACGAGTCGAGTTGTGAATGATTTTTATAGAGTTCATGGTGAAATTAATCCTTAGGATTGATTTTGGTTAAAAGCGATCGCATCAATTTAATCTCATTATAACGTGATCACCCTTTACAAAAAGACCCCATCCTCAAACTCGACTCAAATGATGACCGTTTAATCTCACAGTATATCGCGACGAACCTCTTGCCCTTAGTCAATAGAAAATCCCATTGATAACTTCACGGAATATTGAGTTTGTTACTTATTGTTTGTTCACTTTCTCCCTGCTGTCTTAGTATTACAAAGATATGATTCTATCAAATGAGACTGACCATCGATTATAGCCATTTCGTATGATTACCTTAACATGGGAAATTGTTGTTAAAAGTTTAAGCTATTCACCACTTTGTCTTTCTTTTGTTTACTTTTCAAACACATTTTAAGATACCATCAAGTAAGTTTAGAATTATTAGCCACCTATGTTAGCCAAACGAATTTTACCTTGTCTAGATGTCAATGCCGGTCGAGTGGTAAAGGGAGTTAATTTTGTTGATCTCAGAGATGCGGGTGATCCCGTCGAATTAGCAAGACTGTACAACGAAGCTGGGGCTGATGAACTGGTTTTTCTTGATATTACCGCTACCCATGAACAGCGAGACACGATTATTGAGGTGGTCTATCGCACGGCGGAGGAAGTATTTATTCCTCTCACGGTGGGAGGCGGTATTCAAACCTTAGCGCATATTAAAAATTTGTTGCGGGCCGGAGCGGATAAGGTGAGCGTTAACTCTTCGGCGGTTAAAAATCCTGCTTTTATTAATGAAGCCAGTGATCGCTTTGGGGCGCAATGTATTGTGGTGGCCATCGATGCCAGACGGAGAAAGGATCCTCAAAATCCTGGTTGGGATGTCTATGTGCGGGGAGGACGGGAAAATACAGGGCTAGATGCGATCGCCTGGGCCAAGGAAGTGGAGCAACGGGGGGCCGGAGAATTATTAGTCACCAGTATGGATGCCGATGGTACGCAAGCGGGATACGATTTAGAGCTAACGGCTACCATTGCCAGCCAGGTAGAAATTCCGGTCATTGCCTCTGGAGGAGCCGGAAATTGTCAGCATATCTATGAAGCCTTGACCGAGGGAAAAGCAGAAGCGGCCCTGTTGGCTTCTTTACTTCACTACGGACAACTAACGATTGCCGAAGTTAAAAACTATTTACACAGTCATCAAGTCCCTGTCCGCTAAAGGGTTAACGGTTTAAAGCCCGTTGGCCAATATCCCGTCGATAATAATGACCCTCAAACTCAATTTGAGCAACCGCTTCATAGGCCTGGGCAATCGCCGTACCAAAATCATCACCAAGGGCTGTCACCCCTAAAACCCGTCCGCCATCGGTGAGTAGTTGACCCGACTGTAAACAGGTTCCGGCCTGAAAAACGACTGCACCCTGTTCTTCGGCTTGATCTAGCCCCGTAATCACTTTGCCTTTTTCGTAGGAGCCAGGATAACCCTGGGAAGCCATCACCACACAAACAGCGCACTGTAATCCCGTATTTGTATCACTCTTGGGATGATACTGCGATCGCCAGGTGAGAGGGGGAAATTGGGCCAGGCGTTGCTCGGTACAGGCAATAAGCACGTCTTCTAGGGGCGTTTCTAGGAGTGGCAGAATGGCTTGAGTTTCGGGATCACCAAAACGACAATTAAATTCTAGAACCTTGATCCCCCCGGTTGGACTGATCATTAAACCAGCGTAGATCACACCACAATAATCGATCCCTCGTTGTCGTAAGGTATCAATCGTGGGTTGCAAAACCTCCCTGGTAATCTGTTCCATGAGGGCTGGGGGAGCGATCGGGGCGGGTGCGTAGACTCCCATTCCCCCCGTATTATTACCCGTATCTCCTTCTCCAATCCGTTTATGATCCTGGGCTGGTAATAGAGGACGCACCGTTAATCCATCACTCAGGGCCAAGACAGAAACTTCTTCACCGACTAAACATTCTTCCAGTACCAGTTGCTCAAAGCCCGCCGCAAACAGTTCAGCGATCGCCCTTTTGGTCTCGGCTATGGTTTCTGCTACGATAACGCCCTTGCCCGCCGCTAATCCATCGGCTTTAACCACCATGGGAGTTCCCTGTTTTTCTAGATAAGCTTGGGCCGAAGCCTGATCCGTAAAGGTTTCTCCTAGGGCAGTGGGCACTCCTGCCTCTATCATTAAAGCTTTCGCCCAGGACTTACTGGCTTCAATACGCGCCCCGGCCTGGGTGGGGCCAAACACCCGAATTTGCTGAGATTGCAGATAATCAACGATCCCCAGGGCCAGGGGAACTTCAGGGCCAACGACCACTAAATCAATGACCTGTTCCAGACAGAATTGGGCAATGTCCTCAAAATCTTCCAAATTGAAAGAAACATTTTCACATTTTCTTAACGTTGCCGTTCCACCATTACCAGGAACACAATAACATTGCGTAACCTGAGGAGACTGCACCAACTTCCAGGCGATCGCGTGCTCCCGTCCACCATTGCCTACGACTAAAACCTTCACGCTTATGAACCTTTTTAAACAACTATCTAGATTTAACTACTCGATGATAGCGGTTGATCAGGCCGCTGCGATAAATAACAAGAAAAAATTTGATTGTAATTATCTTTACAGCTAACGGGGATCAGCCAGTGCTAGGTTATAGGGGCAATGAAAACTCAGTTTAAAAATCTCCCAATTATTATGGCTCAGATCCTTGATCCTGTACCGAGCGGTCAAAGGGGTACAATCCTATGCTGCTATGTGAATGCTACTAGCCACATTCAAATTGCCCGCATCACCAATATTACAAACTGGTATTTTGAACGGGTTGTCTTTCCTGGACAACGTTTAGTATTTGAAGCCCTTGCCGAAGGCCTATTGGAGATCCATACCGGCATGATGGCGAGTGCAATTCTTTCCGATACCATTCCCTGCGAACGACTTTGTATTAGTGATGGTTTGGATGATGACTTAGACGAGGATATTAATCCCTCTAGCAAAAATCCTAATTTAACCGTTAAAAGCGTGGTTGCTTCCGTAACGATCCCCGCAGAACCCCTCGTTATTGCTAATTATTATTTATCGTCGCAGCTAGAGCCAATTCTTGCGTAAGAAATCAAGGTAGGAGAGGAGAGTAAAACCCCCAATCCTATCTCACATAGACAGGTTGATCAAAAACATTTTGAACAACAAATAAAAGTATAAAACTAATCACGGCGGCCATAATGGGAGTAAAAATCCAACTGGAGACTATATCTTGTAGGACTCGCCAGTTAATTTGTCTAGCTCCCTTCACGCCTTTTAATAGGCCCACACCGATTACGGCTCCAACAGCCGCCTGAGCACTGGAAACGGGAATGAGAGGAATGGGGGGAAGGCCCCACTGCATGAATAAATGCTGCAAGCTACTAGAAGAGAAGAGGAAGAGGACAATAAATTCCGCTAAGACAACCACAAAAGCACCGATCGGGTTTAAAGGCATGAGATTATTTCCCACCGTCATCATCACCTTTTGGGAATCTGTATAGACTCCTACGGCAATGGCGATCGCCCCTAATAAAAATAATTGTTGAGCCGCCGATATTTCTCCGAGATGACCCACCGCGATCACCCTGAAGGGTTCTGATGGAACAAAGACACCCATCACATTGGCAATATTATTCGCCCCTAGCGCGTAGGAAGCCAGGGCCCCCACCACCATTAATCCCCAACGGGTATAACTATCCAACCGCAACAGATGTAACTTCTGACGCTGTAGTCCCCAGGTAATGCCTTTATAAAGGATTGCGCTAAACAAACCACTTAAGGCTGGACAAGCAACCCAGGTGCTAACAATCTTTAAGACCACAGAAAGATTAGTGGGAGAACCACTAAAAAAATTCCAGCCAATGATTGCCCCGACCACTGCCTGGGAAATGGACACGGGAATATTTAGCTGGGTCATCCAATAAACTGTTAAAGCAGCCGCTAAGGCCACGGTAAATGATCCCCCCACTGCATTAACGGCTCCTAATTCGGTTAACCCCTGAGTGGCTCCGGCTCCACCAATCACCGCCCCTAAAATAACAAATACACTGAGGATCAAGGCTGCCGTGGAAAAACGCACCATTTGAGTACTAACGGCTGTTCCAAAAACCGTTGAAGCATTATTGGCTCCTAAAGACCAACCCAGAAAAAGGCCACTGGAGAGAAAGAAAAAAACAATAGGTGAGGTCATGAATCCTGTTCAGCTTCCAATCAATACGATAAATACGAATAAAATTAATCTGCCCGCTTAATCGCATAAATGGCCAGCCATTCACTCACTTCTTCGGCATTATCGTCAATTTCATCAATAAAATCGATACTATCCCGCAGGTGCATTTTTTGCTCTAGTGGTAAATCGGATGCAAAGATTTTTTTCTTTAATCGTAATCGAATGGTATCCGCTTCCGTCTCATAGAAACTAACTTGGGAGGTGTAGTCGCGTGCACGGATGGGATCACGGAAATAAAAGCGAGCCGCTAAAATAATGGTTTCTACACTTTTGACCACTGCTTTCGTTAAATCAATAAAATCTTGTTTATAAATATCGGGAATCTGCGGCTTTTCAATCAATAATTCCTGGAAGCTATCTTCACAGTTGTCGATGAGATAATAAAGATCCTGTAATAAACTGAGGACATCACCCCTGGTATCAGGAATTAACATTTCCGTATAAAGTTCGATGCCAATTAAACGACGTAATTCCTGGCTTCGACGTTTGACTTCAATCAACTGCTGTAATTTTTGCTCACAATCTTGGTCAGAACAACAATCGCGAAGATAGGAAATAATTCCCAATTCAAAACCCATGGCTCCTTCGGAAATTTTATCTAAAAAATCTTCCATTTGGGCAATAATAAAGCGGGTTTTGCCAAAGATACGGGGCATTTCTCTTGTCATGATTTCAATTCTTTTCCTCTTCCTAATTTCTTTCACTTTAAATGATAAGCCTGGCGATTGCGGCACAACTAAGGCGTACGAAATAGCCAACTATACAAATTCAGAGCCAGACTGTTGACTGGGGATAACAATTAAAGACCAATAGGGAACAGTGGCAGGATCAACTTCGGTGATGGAAAGAATGCGTTGATTGGGATAACTGGCTCGTTCAATATACAGCGATCGCGCTAAAAGTCCACATTCTGCTAGTATGGTTCGAGTTTTTAAAAAATGCTTACCTAGTTTAATAATCACGGCGGCATCAATCTGGGCCAGGCGATCGCGGAGATGATTTTCTGGCAAGGTTGCAGGAATAATACTTAAAACATCGTTGCGGTAGGTAAGGGGTACGCCCAACATGGATGCACTGGCTAGAGTCGAGGAAATGCCTGGTATCACTATTGTCGGAAATGTGGGAGCAAGACGCTCAAACAGATACATAAAGGAACCATAGAGCATGGGATCACCCTCACAAAGTACCGCCACCGATTGACCTTTGCTTAAACAGTCAGCCAATTTTTGGGCCGCTAAATCGTAATAGGGTTGGGCAGAACTTTCGGGACTAAAAGGCAGGGGTAAGGGGATTTCTCTCTGTTCTGAGCGGATAAATTCGGCCACAATGTCCCTAGCTACACTCTTTCCCGTTGTGGAAACCGGGTAAGCAATCACCGCCACAGAGGTCAAAATTCGATAGGCTTTGAGGGTTAATAGTTCGGGATCACCGGGCCCAATGCCTAAGCCATAAAGTTGTCCTAATTGGCTCATGTTTCTGTCTCCTGGGCCAAAGCATTCACCGCCGCCGCCGCGATCGCACTTCCTCCCCGACGACCTTGCAGGGTAATAAAAGCTACTCCTCGACTATGGGCTATAAGTTCTGCTTTCGATTCGGCGGCTCCCACAAATCCCACTGGAAAACCTAAAATTAAAGCAGGTTTAGCCATACCTTGATCGAGCAATTCTAAAAGGTGAAAAAGCGCAGTGGGAGCGTTACCAATGGTGACAATGGCATCTTTTAAATGAGGTTTCCATAATTCAATGGCAGCAGCGGAGCGAGTATTCTCAATTTGCTGGGCGATCGCCGGCACTTGGGGATCATTTAAGGTACAAATAATCGGGTTATGGGCCGGTAAACGAGAACGAATAATACCATGAGCTACCATTTGAGCATCACACAAGATGGGAACCCCCGCCTTGAGTGCTTCTCTACCAATTTTTACCGCTTTTTCCGAGGCCGCGATCGCCTCTACAATATCAATCATTCCACAGGCATGAATCAACCTAACCGCGATCGGAATTAAATCAGTCGCTAGATGTTCTAAATTCGCCTCAGCCCGAATCAGGGCAAAAGATTGACGGTAAATATCATCACCATTGCGAAGGTAATTGATCATCAAATTGTTATTTTTTTAAACTTTATTGAAAAGCTTGTTTAAAAGTCAATCTAGAGTATTTAATCGTAACGGGAAAGGCGCAGGGAAAATCCGGGCAATACAGTTTCTCCCGATAATGCTGCTGGTAAATTGCAAATTTCTACTTCCCTCTGTAAACGATAAATTTCTGCTTGTTGTTGTTGAGGATTAATCAGCCATCCTAACAGGACTCCTGCCTCCTGATATTCTAGCATTTTAAATCGTATAGTTTCTAATTTATCGGTAGCAGATCTTAATTCGATAACAAAATCTGGTGCTAGGGGTGGAAACTTTTGCCGTTGTTGTTGGCTAAGGGCCAACCATTTTTCTCGTCGAACCCAGGCAACATCAGGGGAGCGATCAGCACCATTAGGTAACTTAAAGATGGTGGATGAGCTAAAGATAAATCCTAGCTCCGTTTGCCGATTCCAAATTCCCAAATCAATGAGAAGATCAGCCTCTCGATTACCACTTTCTCCCCCAACGGGTGACATAATCACTAGATCTCCTTGGGCTGTGCGTTCAAATTTTAATTCACGATTATTTTGACAAATGTTGTAAAATTGCTCATCACTTAGAGCAACCTGATTTAGGCTTAAAGTAAGAGAACTAGTTACCATAAATTCTGCTCGCAATTCCTTAGAAAAGACTAACTTAAAATTTAAACCACTCGTTCATTTCCCCCATCAATAGGCACCTGGGCCGCAGTGGTTTTGGCAAAGAGAGGGCCACACATTTCCGCCGCTAACTCTGCCACATCTTGACTGGTGATCTCTACTTTCAGTAAATTGTTGGTTTTATACTCCTCTACTGTTAAACCGTAATGTTTAGCCCTGGCTTGCAAAACTTCTTCCGTCCAAATCCCCGTATCAAACACCGCATTGGGATGAAGGGTATTTAAGCGAATGCGATCGCCGCCCCATTCCAGAGCTGCCACACGAGTTAATTGATTTAAAGCTGCCTTAGAAGCAGAATAGGCCGCCACACCAGGCCCCGGAGCCGGAACATTTTTGGAGCCAATAACCACCACTCGTCCAGCACGGGGAGCTAATTTGAGGAAGGGATAACATTCTCGTAGCAGCATCAAATTGGAGTCCAGATTGATACCCATCACCCGTTGCCATTCTGTACCAGACAGTTCGCTAATCCGACGGGCGGGTGGAAAAATTCCGGCATTGAGAATGAGCATATCCAAACCACCAAACTGATTCAGTCCTTTTTCTAAGGCCTGTTTAAAAGCCGTTTCATCGGTGAGATCACACTGAATGCCTAAAACATCCAATCTTTTATAGCTCTGCTCAATAACCGGTTGAATATCTAGGGCAATTACCGCCGCTCCCCGTTTTAAAAGAGCATCCACACAGGCTTTACCGATCCCAGAAGCGGCCCCCGTCACCAAGGCGATTTCCCCTGTAAATGGGGGAGTTTTACCTCCCTGTTTTAATTTGGCCTGTTCTAAGTCCCAATATTCCATGGCAAAGAGATCCTGGGCAGATAGGGCCCGATAACCGCCCAAGCATGTAGCCCGTTCGATAATTTCGATGGTGTGCTGGTAAATATCGGCGGCGATCGCTGCACTTTTGGCCGTTTGACCGATGGTGCAGAGTCCCAGTTCAGGATCGAGAATAATCCGAGGAGCCGGATCGAGCATGGTTTTAGGCTCCCGTGCCAGGGCTGCCTGGGTCTGAAAATAGGTTTTATAGTCTTCTACGTAGGTCTGTAGATCTCGGCCAATCAGAGGCAAACGTTTGGTGCGAATAATATGGTCGGGAGTGGCTGGCCCCTGTTGGGCAATTTCAGCAAGATCGGAACGTTGGGCAAAGGCTAAACTGCGATCATCAACTTGACGATTTAAAATAACCGGAAATCCGGCAGCAGCCGAAACCTCAGCCCGTAGATGGGCCAAAACATTACCCACAGATTGCTCCTTTTTTTGAGGAGAATAGCTGGCTAAATCCCAGGCTCCCTGACCTTGCAAATACTGTTCAGCCAGATCCACCAGATAAATCATGCGTTCATAGGCTTCTTGAGCGGTTTCCCCAAAGGAAAAGATGCCATGATTCATCAACACCATGCCAATGGTTTGTTCTCCGGCAACTGCGGCAAAACGTTCGGCACAAAGACGCGCCAGATCAAAGCCTGGCATGACATAGGGAATAATAACAACTTGATCGCCATAGATTTCTTGAATCCGTTCTAATCCCTGGTCAGTGTTGGTGATGGTCACGACCGCATCGGCATGGGTATGATCCACAAACTTATAGGGTAAGGTGGCATGGAGAATGGTTTCTACTGAGGGAGTGGGTGCACTAGCACGGGTCATCTGGGTTTTTAACTCATTGACCATCTGGGGATCGGAAAGACTGGGCAATTGGACCAATTTCAACAAATGGGCCATCCGTACCGGCGAAAAACCTGCTTCTTCAATGGTGGCTAAATCCCAACCACTGCCCTTGACATAGAGAATATCTTCCCCTTCTCCCACTAGGTTAGTTTCTCGAATTTTGACAGAAGTATTACCGCCACCGTGAAGTACTAAGGAGGGATCACGCCCCAACAGACGGGAAGTATAGACTCTCTGACCTAAATCACCACGATAAAGGCTTGCTTCGCGCTCATCCCACAAACTTTTCATAACGTTTAATTAATTTTTAGGGTTTGTTTTTTCAACTAAAATAGTCTAAACACCACTCTCAAGATACCATACGCTCAAAAAGACTTTATCTCCCCAAAATATTTTTAGAAGTATTCCTATGGCAATCGCAACCATTAATCCCACCACCGGCGAGTTAGTCAAAACCTTTGTTGCCCATAGTCCAGAAATTGTTAATGCTAAATTGGAGCTGGCCCAGCAAACCTTTGAGCATTATCGTCATCTGGATTTCAGCCAACGCCGCCAATGGTTACTCAATGCCGCCATTATTCTGGAACAGCGCAAAGTAGAACTGGCCCAACTGATGACCCTCGAAATGGGTAAGCCGATTACCCAGGCGATCGCCGAGGTAAATAAATGTGCATTAGGTTGTCGTTTTTATGCCGAAAAAGCGGCTGAGTTTTTAGCAGATGAAATAGTAACAACGGATGCCAGTCAAAGTTTTATTCGCTATCAACCGTTAGGGGTGATTTTGGCTGTCATGCCCTGGAATTTTCCCTTTTGGCAAGTTTTTCGTTTTGCGGCTCCCGCTTTGATGGCCGGTAATGTGGCGGTTTTAAAACACGCTTCCAATGTTCCCCAATGCGCCTTAATGCTGGAAACTCTTTTTCGAGAAGCTGGCTTTCCAGAGGGGGTTTTTCAGACCCTTTTAATTAGTGGGCCAGCCGCTAGTCAACTGATGAGCGATCGCCGTATCAAAGGGGCCGCTTTAACCGGTAGTGAACCCGCAGGAGCTAGTTTAGCCTCAGCCGCCGGTCAAGCCATTAAAAAGACGGTGTTGGAATTGGGGGGCAGTGATCCCTTTATTGTGCTGGAAAGTGCGGACTTGGAACAGGCGGCCAGCGTAGCAGTTTTTGCTCGGATGCAAAATAATGGTCAATCCTGTATTGCAGCTAAACGTTTTATTGTGGCCGAAACCATCAGCGATCGCTTTTTTGACCGATTAACTGCCAAGTTAGAACTGCTTAAGGTGGGCGATCCAACCCAGGAAAGTACGGACATTGGCCCCTTAGCCACCGAGTCCATTTTGCAAGATATTGAACAACAAGTTAACCAAACCCTCGCCGCCGGAGCCAGATTACGGTTAGGGGGTAAACGCTTAGAGCAACCTGGCTATTTTTACTTACCCACGCTCTTAACCGATATTCCCCCCACCGCACCGACCTACCGAGAAGAATTTTTTGGCCCCGTTGCCCTTGGTTTTAGTGTTCCCAATTTAGAGGCGGCGATCGCCCTGGCCAATGATATTCCCTTTGGTTTGGGAGCCTCTGCCTGGACAAATGATCCCCAGGAACAGCAACAATTCATTAACGGCATTGAAGCCGGAGCCGTTTTCATTAATGGGATGGTCAAGTCCGATCCTCGGATTCCCTTTGGTGGCATCAAGCGATCTGGCATTGGTCGGGAATTAGGCAAAATGGGCATTCTTGAATTTGTTAATGCCAAAACTGTCTGGATCCAATAGCCAATAGTGGCGTTGCTTAGCCAAGGTATGAAAACAAATTTTGCTTTGGATAAGTTTTCTAAAAAACGGCGATCGCGCTCGACTTTGTCTTGTATCGTTAGAAGTAACTATGTTAGGCAAGGTTAGGCGATCGGTTTCGCTAAGATTTATTACTGGGTTCACCCCAAGTTTTTGTTGGTAATTTATGGTTCAATTTCAGCCAAGTGATAAAGGGGAGTTAATCTGGTCTGTTGCGGATCTTCTGCGAGGGGATTATAAGCAATCTGATTACGGTAAGGTAATCTTGCCGATGACAGTATTACGGCGGTTAGATTGTGTTTTGCAGTCAACAAAAGCAAAGGTATTAGAGTTTTTGCCGAAGGTGGAGAAGTTAACGGACAGCGCGAAGGATGTCACATTAAACAAGATTGCTGGACAGAATTTTCATAATCGGAGTCAGTTTGATTTTGCCAAGTTGGTGGCTGACCCAAATAATATTGCAGCGAATCTACGAAATTACATCAATGGTTACTCAGCATCGGCGCGGGAGATTATTGAGTATTTTAATTTTGGTGACCAAATCGAGCGGATGGACGATCCGAAGGCAGATATTCTATTTCAGGTGGTAAAGCGGTTTGCGGAAATTGACCTCAGTGATATGAGTTCGATGGATATGGGCTATGTGTTTGAATACCTAATCCGCAAGTTTGCTGAACTTTCTAACGAGACGGCGGGGGAGCATTTCACCCCACGAGAAGTCATTAGAAGTTACGCATTGACAAAAGCATAAAGATATGTCAACCAGACAGAATTCTCCTGACAAACTCCAATGGCAAGACAGCTATCAAAACCCTCGACAGCAAAGTGCGACTGTGATTTATACACCTTA
>JAYKJI010000401.1:0-11773 GCA_035285405.1 Snowella sp.
GGCACGCCGGGGGCGTGGGGCGACGGGGAAGAGGGAGGGACGGGGAGAGTAGGAGAGGCGGGGGAGGAGTTTTTCCCAGTTAAAAGCTTGGGCTGCCAGGGTGGCGAGTTGGGCAAACAATTGATTAAGTTGGGGTAATTCGTCGGTGGGGATTAACCCTAGATGGCGATCGCGAATTGTTAACTGATCGGAACGATAGAGTACTCCTAGAATGGGCAGATCAATGTGTTCGAGGGCTTGTCTGAGTAGAAATAGATGGCGATCGCTGCCGACTCGATTGAGAATAACGCCAATAATATGAACTTCAGGATCGAGATGTTGATAACCAGCGGCGATCGCGGCGACAGAACCAGATAGGCGAGCGCAGTCAATCACGAGGAGAACGGGTAATTGGAGAAGACGGGCAATATGGGCCGTAGAGGCAAAATCGGAGCATTGCTCAAAAGGAATACCGTCAAATAAGCCCATCACCCCTTCAATTAAGGCATAGTCAACGGTTTGGCAATGACGGGCATAACAAGCTTGCACATAACTTTCTGAGGTTAAAACCGGATCTAAGTTACGACAGGGCCGTCCTGTCACAGCACTATGAAACATCGGATCAATATAGTCAGGCCCCACTTTATAGGATTGGACTTTGGCCTGTTTTTGGGCCAAAAAAGCCAAAATGGCTAAAGTAATAGTCGTTTTACCAACCCCGCTCCGTTCTCCAGCAACAATTAAGGTCATGCCAATTAAGCAAAAATCAATATGAATAATTTAACCTCCCCATCCCCCTCATCCTCCCCAACCTTGGCCTTCATCGGTTTAGGTGTCATGGGTAGCCCGATGGCCCAGAATTTGGTTAAGGCAGGTTATCCGGTTAAAGCCTGGAATCGCACACCTGATCGCCATCTCGTCCAACAAGCCAGGCAAGCAGGCGTAGAAGTTTTAGCGAGTTTAGCTGAGACGGTACAGGATGCCTCAATGGTTTTCACCTGTGTCGGTGATGTAGCTGATATTCAGTCGGTTATTTTTGGGACAGACGGCATTGCAGCCCAGGCTCGACCGAACACGCTGATTGTGGATTTCAGTACCATTGGCCCCCAAGCTGCCCAGGAAATGAATCTGAAACTCCAATCCCAGGGCTTACGGTTTCTTGACGCGCCTATTTCAGGAGGCGACATTGGAGCGAGAAACGGAACCTTGACCATTATGGTAGGAGGTGATCGGGCTGATTTTGAGGAAGCTTTACCCATTCTCCAGACCATCGGTAAAAAAATCGTTCATTGCGGCGATCGCGGTAGTGGGCAAGCGGTCAAACTCTGTAATCAGATCCTCTGTAGTTTACATATGGTGGCCCTTTGTGAGGCGATGCAACTGGCCGAAAATTTTGATTTGGATCCCCAGTTAATGATTGAGGTCTGTAATAGTGGGGCGGGAGGTTCCTGGGCTTTAGCTAATCTGGGGACAAAAGTGGCAGGATCAGATTTCGCACCGGGTTTTATGATCAAGCATATTCTCAAGGATCTCCGTTTAGTGAGGGAAAGTCTGACGGAGGAAAATTTACCCGGCCTTGAACTCGCTGAAAAGCTTTTTAAACATGTACAGACGATGGGAGGAGAAGAACAGGGAACCCAAGCCATGATCCGGGCCTATCGAGAAAATGTTTAATTGCGAAACCAACTGGGATCAATATAGTTACTTTTGGCATAGGGTTCTAGGGCAGCTAATATTTGGGAACCATAACTTCGAGAATTAACACGCGGATCAAAAACCGCAATCATGCCTTGCTTGTCCCGTAGAGGCATCACCGCCTGTTGCAAAGCCTTGATCGCCGTTGGCAGTAGATACCCTCTAAACCAATCCTGATGATGGCTTTTGTAGTAGTTGACTCGTCGGGCCACCAAAGGATGTTCCAGGGAGGGCAAGGGTAACGTTCCCAAAATGAGTAGGTGAGGAGTGGGTAATTGTTCCTGCTGTTGGCACCAAAAATCCCAGCCACTGATCAAGATACTGCCAGAGGTTAAATGCAGTTTTTCTACCTGTACCCTGGCTCCAAACTCGGCGGCTAAGAGGGTTCCCAAAAGGGCTTTAAGGGGAAAATCGTCCAATAGAATAACAATGGTTAACTGAAGTCCTAAACTAGCTCGGATTAAACGCTGTACCTGCTCAAATAAAACACTTTTAAATTCGGGAGTATTGGGAAAGGGTAGCTTTTCGGGTAAATAAACCTGAATTGATTCCGTTTGACGATTGGGGGCAAATTTTAAACAGAGTAACTCACCTAAGCCGAGGGTTTGACGAAAGGTAGTGGCCGGTTTATCCGCATCTAAAAAGCCTCCGATAATCACCACAGGATTTTGCCAGTAGGGTTGCAGTAATTGGGCAAGGTGGACAGGACTCAGATGAAGACTAAATAGGCCTCTGGAACGTTCTAATTTCGCAAATAGTAAAGAGTTGTCGCCCTGGGTCTGCCAGCTTTGCCAGAAGGATTGTACGGGATGGTTGAAGGGCGCGATCGCCGTTAGTTGCGGTAAATAGGTCGTGAGTATTTTTTCTTCTTCTGGGGTTAGGGGATAACATTCGTAGGGATTCGAGGGACGGGTGAAAAGGGATTTGGTTAAATGAATTTGCAGATCCCGAATTTTTTCCTGTAAGGGCGGCAAGTGTTGGCTTAGGTTTTCCCAATCAGATCGCTTTAGGCTCCGACCAAAATAATCCCTGGCCCAATTTTCTAGATAATCAGCCTGATCGATAACGGTGGGCAGTTTAATCTGGGGAGATCCGTCGGTCTGAAATCCTTGGTTAAACCATTGTTCTGGTGTTAATACTTGAATAGATGATTGAATGGTTTGTCCACGATAGGCCGTTAACCAGTCCTGTAGAGTAGGCAGATCCTGTTCCTGTAGATGCTTTTGACGAGGGGGAGAAACCACAATTTGGAGGGGAATAGCACTGAGTAGGGCCGGAATTAAATAACTTAAATGGTAGCGATCGCCCAGTGTCCCAGTTTGAATCAAGGCGGAACGGTTTAAGCGTAATGTACGGGATACCAGCCGTCCCATCGTCAAATGATGGCCCCAAAAAAACTGGGGATGTTGTCGTAACCAGTCCCTCAAGGCATCATGAACCTCTGTTTCTAACAGTCCCATCGCTATGATTTATCTTTCCCTTCGATCTTTATGGGATGATTAAGAATTATTACGTTCAATGTTAAGGATAAGCAAGTATGGCTGAAATTCAATTTTCTAAGGGGATTAAGGAAACCGTTGTTCCTGAAGTCCGTCTCACTCGCTCTCGTAATGGCCAAAGTGGCACAGCCCGTTTTTATTTTGATGCCCCGAATGTTCTTGACAGCGATCGCACCGATGAAATTACCGGCATCTACCTGATTGATGAAGAAGGAGAAATTGTCAGTCGGGAAGTCAAAGGAAAGTTTATTAATGGTCGGGCCACTTCCATTGAAGCCATCCTCATCCTCAATTCTCAACCAGAATGGGAACGTTTTATGCGCTTTATGGAGCGTTATGGCCAGGAAAATGGACTGGAATTTACCCAAGCCTAGCGTTAATAGCGTTTAACTGTGGGTAGGGGCAAATTTTCTCTACTCACCCTGAAATTGAGGAAAGATCCAAAGAGTCAGATTTCTCAAAATAGCGGAGAACGGTCAGGTGATAAGCTTAAAGAAAGCATAATATACAACGATTTGGAGAGATAATGACGGACTCATCTGACACCCCCTATCTTTTACGAGTAGCGCGTGGCGAAGTGGTAAAACGTCCTCCGGTTTGGATGATGCGCCAGGCAGGACGATACATGCAAGTTTATCGAGATTTACGGGATAAATACCCTAGTTTTCGGGAACGCTCCGAAAATCCCGAATTGGCCATTGAAATTTCCTTACAACCTTGGCGAGCTTTTCAGCCGGATGGGGTGATTATGTTCTCGGACATTCTAACGCCTTTGCCCGGCATTGGCATTCCTTTTGACATTATTGAGAGTAAAGGCCCGATTATTGATCCGCCCATTCGTAGTCAAGAACAGGTTGATCAACTCATTCCCTTTGATCCCGATCAATCCTTACCCTTTATCAAAACCATTCTGAAAACCCTGCGCCAAGAAGTCGGTAATCAGTCAACGGTCTTAGGCTTTGTGGGTTCCCCCTGGACATTAGCCGCCTATGCGATCGAGGGTAAAAGTTCTAAAGATTATAAGGTCATCAAACAAATGGCCTTTTCTGAACCCGCGATTCTCCACAGTTTTCTAAGTAAAATTGCTGACGCGATCGCCGTTTATGTTCGCTATCAAATTGATTGTGGTGCTCAAGTCGTGCAGCTATTTGATTCCTGGGCCGGTCAACTGAGTCCCCAGGATTACGATACTTTTGCCTTACCCTATCAACAGCAGGTTATTCGTCAAGTCAAAGCAACCCATCCCGACACACCATTAATTCTATATATCAGTGGCAGTGCTGGAGTTCTAGAAAGAATGGGTAAATCCGGTGTGGATATTGTCAGTGTGGATTGGACAGTGGATATGGCCGATGCTCGTCAACGGTTGGGCCAAGCTATGAAAGTTCAGGGCAATATTGATCCAGGTGTATTATTCGGTTCCCATGACTTTATTAAGGAACGGATTTTAGATACTATCCGTAAAGCAGGTACAGGCGGACATATTCTGAATCTAGGTCACGGTGTTTTAGTCGGTACGCCAGAAGAGAATGTTCGTTGCTTCTTTGAAACGGCCAAAAAAGCCGATCAATGGCTCTAAAGGGATATGTTCCTAAGTATTTCTCTACACACCAATCTTTCTACCTAAATTTTTAAGTTTTGATCCCTTTCTTGATAAAAGGGGGTTAAATCCCAATGAACAACCCAATTCCACTTAAAAAGGGAAATATCACAGTCAAGGGGATCAAACTTTTAGGGATGCAAAAAAACTCTATGCTCAACATTGGGGCATAAAGAGTTTATGCACACTGGTGTCTAGATCGGATTTTTGATGAAGATGAGGTGTTTTTCCTTAAATGTGCTCGGTCAGGAAACTGACAAAAAGACTCAAAACGAATCACACATCCTTGAGGTCAGATGACGGATTTTCAAGTACCGCTGACTCTAGTTGAGTTTCCTGATTACTGAAATCTAAGTCAACTTCTTCTAGGACTTCATCATAGATAGCAATGCTTTCCTCTATTACCTCGTTACGATCTTCAGTAGGAGTGATAGATTCTTTTGGCATTTCATTCTCTGAAAGTGACGAATGGGTATCCACTTCAGCGACTTTAGATTCCTCTAATAATTCATCGCGATCTGCTGAAATATTGTTCTCGGATGCTTCCGGTTCCTCTAGGAGATCATCTAGATCATCTTCTATTTCTGTTTCTGTAATAGGTGTTTCTCGAATAACAGTTTCTGTCAATTCCAGCGTGACCGATTCAACGATGACTTCTGGCAAGATGCTGGTTTCTTTACTTTCCTCTTCTTCCCAATCATTGTCTAATTCCACTGCATCCAAAGCTTCTGTAATAGTGGCAGATTTAGAAGGAGGGGAGCTCGGTGCTTTTTTGGTAAAAAGACGACTGAAAAAATTAGGTTTTTTAGGTTGTGTGGATTTCTGATCCGTTTTGGCCGGTTTAGAGGGCTTGGGCGTAGAATTCTTGACAGCCTTGGGAGCCGCTGGAGTTGAGGGCGTATTTTCGGTGATTGCTTCTACCGGCAGGGCAGCGATGGTCTCTGCAAGGGGTTCAGTCTCGATCTTTTGAATAACTTCCTGAACAACCGGCTCGGTAATTTCTGCTGGGGCTTCTGCTAGACTTTCTGGCGCGATCGCGGTTTCAGACACTTTTTCCGCACTACTTGCCGGCTCTGTGGTCGGTTTAGAAAGGGGGTGGGGTTTAATGCCTCCTTTTGGCTTAGGCAATGCTTTTTTCCGACTCAATCCACCGGCTAACCAATCCAGCAGCGAAAAATGGGGTTGTTCTGCTATTTTTTCAGGATTGGCCAGAGCTACTCGCAATTTTACTGTTTGCCAGGCAAAGGACAACACCAAGGTTGCCGCCGCTATTTGCCCTAGCAACACCCCTCCTGTCATCCGTTGGGCACAGATCCAGAGTGTGGCAGCATAAAACAGTCCCACGCCACTCCACAGAAAATCATCTTTACGGTGTAGTTTAGGCGCGAAAAAAGCGGAGAAAAAGAAAAACAGACTGGCTATGCCAACAGCGATCGCGAGGATGAAGGCCAACATGAGGGGAAACTCCGTCGAAGTCTATGTTAGACAATTCTTAGGGTATCAAAAAACAGAACTAACAAAATTCTTAATTTTTCCAAAAACCCTTAAAATCGAAAAAGCCTGGATAATCACCCTCCAGCCCAGAAGAGAATTTTAAATTGTTATGTTAACCTCCCAAGCTGTCCTAGAAGTCCTCAGACCTGTCCAAGACCCCGAACTGCAAAAAAGTCTGGTCGAACTTAACATGATCCGCAATGTGCAGATTAATGGCGGCTTAGTTAGCTTTACCTTGGTTTTAACGACCCCAGCCTGTCCTTTACGAGAGTTTATTGTCGAGGATTGCCAGAAAGCGGTTAAAACCTTGGCAGGTGTTGAGCAAGTGGAGGTCGCTGTCACGGCGGAAACCCCTCAACAGAAATCCCTGCCGGATCGGACTTCCGTGGGGAATGTCAAAAATATTGTCGCTGTTTCCAGTGGCAAAGGGGGAGTCGGAAAAAGCACTGTGGCGGTTAACGTGGCCGTTGCCCTCGCAAAATTAGGTGCTAAAGTGGGCTTACTGGATGCAGATATCTACGGCCCTAACGCACCCACGATGTTGGGATTAAGTCAAGCGGAAATTAAAGTCACCAAGGATCCCCAGGGAGATATCCTGGAACCTGCTTTCAACCACGGGATCAAAATGGTTTCGATGGGTTTTCTAATTGACCCCGATCAACCGGTGATTTGGCGTGGCCCGATGCTCAATGGTATTATTCGTCAATTTCTCTATCAAGTCGCCTGGGGAGAGTTGGACTATCTGATTGTGGATATGCCGCCTGGAACCGGAGATGCTCAATTAACTCTTTCCCAATCCGTACCCATGGCAGGAGCCGTGATTGTCACCACACCTCAGACGGTTTCTCTGTTGGATGCTCGACGAGGTTTAAAAATGTTCCAACAGATGGGGGTAAAGGTTCTGGGTATTGTGGAAAATATGAGTTATTTCATTCCGCCGGATCAGCCGGATCGTAGTTACGATCTTTTTGGGTCTGGGGGAGGAGAAAAAGCCTCTAAGGAGTTACAAGTTCCTTTGTTAGGCTGCGTTCCTTTAGAAATTTCTCTGCGAGAAGGGGGTGATGCGGGTATTCCCATTGTCATCTCGGCTCCTGAATCGGCTTCGGCTCAAGCTCTAATGGCGATCGCCCAACAAATTGCGGCCAAAGTATCGATCGCGGCTCTAGCCTAACTTTAAATTAATGACAAATCAATGAGCAATCCCACTTGGCAACAGGGCAATTTAATTGAGTTAGAGATTACTGGTTTAAGCAATAGTGGTGAGGGCTTAGGGCGTTTTCAAGAGCGAGTTGTCTTTGTGCCGGATACTGTCCCTGGCGATCGCGTCTTGGTAAGATTGGTGCGATTGAAAAAACAGTATAGTTATGGGCAACTTCAGGAGATTTTAACTCCATCTCCCCATCGTATTCGACCGAACTGTATTGTGGCCGATAAGTGTGGCGGCTGTCAGTGGCAGCATATTGATATCGACTACCAACGGGAAAGCAAACAACAGCAAATTATTGATGCCCTAGAACGGATTGGTGGTTTTACGGATCTGGCGATCGCGCCCCTTCTTCGTTCTGCCGATAATTTGGCCTATCGCAACAAAGTCACCTACCCTTTGGCCCGTTCTCAAAGTGGTCAAGTTCAAGCGGGTTACTACCGCCGTCAAAGTCATCATTTAATTAATCTCAATCAATGTCCAGTACAAGATAGTCGTCTTAACCCTTTCCTCAAGGAGATTAAACAGGATATTCAGGCCCAGGGTTGGTCAATTTATGATGAAAGCCAACAACGAGGAAAACTACGTCATCTGGCTCTGCGGATTGGGCGACGAACCGGCGAGATTCTACTTACTCTAGTTAGTACAAGCCCTTCTTTGCCTGGTCTCACAGAACAGTCCGAAATCTGGTTAGAGCGTTACCCCGAACTAGTGGGCGTGGCTCTCAACTGTCAACCGCAGCACAACAATGTCATTTTTGGGGAAGAGACGCAGGTCATTGCCGGTCGGAATAGCTGTCGAGAAATTTTTGCAGGTTTAGAATTTGAGCTTGGCCCCGACACCTTTTTCCAAATCCATACGGAAGCAGCAGAAAGTTTGCTAGAAGCAGTTATTGATCAATTGCCATTAACGGGAGATGAACACCTGGTGGATGCCTACTGTGGTATCGGGACTTTTACCTTACCCCTAGCCCAAAAGGTTAAATCGGTGATCGCTTTAGAGATTAATGCCGCTTCCGTTCATCAAGCCCGCCGTAATGCCGAGATTAACCAGATTACTAATGTGGAATTTCAGCAAGGCAAAGTAGAAACGCTCTTACCTCAATTATCTCAAATTCCTGACATTGTGCTTCTAGATCCCCCCCGTAAAGGTTGCGATCGCCAAGTCCTAGAAACCTTAGTGGCCCATGCCCCCCGCAGGATTGTTTACATCAGTTGCCAACCCGCTACCCTCGCCAGGGATTTAAAATTCCTTTGCCACGCGGTCAACTACCAATTGATTTGGATTCAGGGAGCAGACTTCTTTCCCCAAACGGCTCACGTCGAATGTGCGGTTATTTTGCAAAGACCCTAAACAACCAAATCACGCCCTCTGACAATTGGATGCGATCGAGATAACAATCGCTTAGGAAAGATTGCGTTATAGTAAGTATTGTGACTGGATTCCGTCAAGAGCATTCATTAGAGCTTTGCATTCTTCCAGTCTTTCTCCCTGTCCAGAGAACCTCTGATCAAGTCAGTAGCATCAATTTTTTGATTGAATCGCTATGAGTATGTTGATTCTCGCCGTAATTGGTTTTTACTGAAGGCCTTAAAAAGAACAAGGTTTCAAACGTTTAGGGATATTTTAGTCCGGGCATTCCGTCCTATCCCTAGAGGTGTACTCAATGGGGCTAATTGAGAAGCCGGAGCATTGAGAGCTAAAACACCTCTTTTGCCAGTATTTTTGTATTTTAGCCTTAGAGGTAAAGCGCGTGATTTCTATTTCCCTTCCGCCGATTAAACGGAGTTGGAGTACACTTAGCTTCTCTTCTACGCTTTATTTGTGTCCAGTCCTTGACCTATTGCTAACCAGCGTTCCTAATCGTTTTCGCGATGAAATTCGCCTAGGACTCCAAGAAGCATTAGTTAATGCGGCAAAACACGGGAATAAACTAGATCCTAGTAAATCTATTGTTGTTCATTTTACGACTTCTAAAGAAGGCATGGCTTGGGTAATATCCGATCAAGGAGAAGGGTTTACCCCCCAGTGTCAATGTGGTGAAGGCGAAGATTGTGCAGAAGTTTTTCTCCCCCCTGAAGAAGCCGAAAGTGGCAGAGGACTTTGTATTCTGCACGAAGTCTTTGATCAAGTTCACTGGAATGCCCATGGCACCCAACTTCGCTTAAGTAAGCAAGTTAAAGAAATTAGTGCCTAGTGTTGCGAGTTCAAGTTAGGAACGGAGAGGGGGGGATTCGAACCCCCGTTAGGTTGCCCTAAAACAGATTTCGAGTCTGCCGCATTCAACCGCTCTGCCACCTCTCCAGATTTTCCTCTGTCATTTTACCCTAAAAAGTTGTTTTTTCTGCATAGCAATAAGAGCGATCGCCCGTTGTTTTCTCCCCGAAGAGAATGCGATCGCCCTAGTTAGTAAGGGAGGAACACCGCTCCTCAATCATCCCCTAAACAAATACCTAGTCCCTTGGCGGTTTTCACTAAAGTTCCCTCCAGATCTACCGAACGGTAGGTTTGAATCGCTTCAGCAATGGGGACACTAATCACCTGACGATGTTGCCAAGCGACCATTTGATCGTAGTGACCGGCAGCAATCAGATCTACGGCGGCGACACCAAAGGTTGCTCCTAAGAGACGATCCATCGGAGAGGGGATTCCCCCCCGTTGAATATGGCCCAAGACAGTGACACGGGTTTCAGCCCCTGTATATTCGGCGATTTTTTCCGCGATATATTTGCCAATACCGCCATAACGATCTTCTCCCCCCTGTTGTACTCCCTTAAGCGGATCTCCTAATGCGGTACGAACAGCCTCAGAGACAATCACCAAACAAAAATGTTGACCCCTAGCCTGACGCTGATGGATTTTTTTGCAGATACTATCTAGATGATAGGGAATTTCAGGTATGAGAATAATATCGGCTCCACCGGCAATACCGGCCCCTAAAGCAATATGACCTGCATCCCGTCCCATTACTTCCAAGACCATCACACGGTTATGACTCGCCGCCGTAAAATGCAGACGATCCAGGGACTCGGTGGCAATATTGAGGGCGGTATCAAACCCGATGGATGTTTCCGTCGCGCCCACATCATTGTCGATGGTTTTGGGAATACCCACCAGGTTAATGCCGCCCTGTTGAGCAATTTTGCGAAGAATCGCTAAACTACCATCGCCGCCAATGCCAATCAACGCTTCTAGGTTCAAGCTGCGATAACCATCAATAATTTCCTGGGTGCGATCGCGGACAGAACCATCAGGCATGGGAAAAGCAAAGGGATTACCCTTATTGGTCGTACCGAGTATGGTTCCCCCCATAAGTAGCAGTGAGTCGATGGTTTCTAGATCAAAATTAACCACCTGGGGTGGATGACTCATTAAGCCATTAGTAGCCTCCTTAATGCCAACCACTTCCCAACCATAGTTGCCGATCGCGTGATGTACGACCGCCCGGATGACCGCATTTAAGCCCGCACAATCACCCCCACTGGTTAAAATGCCAATCCGTTTTTTCTCTCCCATAGATTTACTGTGTTAGCTAGGACGCTTTTTATTGTTAGGGGGAATGGAGAAAATGACCGTTATTCTTGGACATTCTTAAGGTTGTGCCCACTTTCTCAGTTAGGGATTAAATATAATACATCAAGCTGGTTTGCAGATATTGCTGCCGTTGTTTACAGAGATCAGCCAGAGAACATTGGGACAAAACGGTTTGAGCAGCGATATTGGCCTGTTGCCAGCCTTCTCGGATCAGTCTGACCTCAATGGTGGGTAATTCTCCCTGGGGTGCTGCTTTGCGCTCACCTTCAATAAGGGTGACAATATCTAGCAGTGAAATTTGACTAGGATCGCGGGCCAAAAGATAACCGCCGCCAAAGCCCCGTTGACTTTTTAAGAGTCCACCCCGACGCAATGTCCCCAAAATTTGCTCTAGGTAGCGTTCAGGAATAGGTTGTCTAGCGGTGATTTCACTAACCGTCAGGGGGGTTTGCTGATTAAATCGCATTGCCATTTCCAACAAGGCCAGCAAAGCATATTCAACCTTAGAAGGTAAATCGAGCAGACTATAGATGGATTTATTCAAGGTTTATTCAGGTAAATAGCAGTTTGTCTATCAACTTACTTTAATAGTATAAACGATGATCAGGGACGATTGACATCCTCACCGCGCTGAAGCGAACGTGATTCCCATCTACCCAAACAAAGCTAATTGAATGGGTAATAGGCGGGTTGACACTTCATCGGAAGCCACTAGCAAGCTAGATTTACGCCGTCCTCTATGTCCGTTTTCAGTATCGGAAAGCCCTC
>JAYKJI010000402.1:0-5942 GCA_035285405.1 Snowella sp.
AGCAGCCAAGAAGCCGCCAACTTGCTTAATGTGTCTCGTCCCTATCTCTATACCCTCCTAGATCAAGGAGAAATTGCTTACATCAAAATCGGAACTCACCGACGTATTCGTTTCGAGGATTTGATGCAATATAAGCAGAAAAGAGATAATCAGCGTCATCAATCTCTCACAGAACTAACGGAAATTAGCCAAGAACTAGGCTTCTATTCTTCAACCGAACCTTCCTGAAATTTATCCTAATAGACCTAAATGCTTGCCTTTCCCGTTATTCTTGATAATGACGCAAAATTATTTCTAGTACCTCACCAGGTCAAGCCGTGACAACCTCTGCCCAAGTCCGTACCCACTTAGTAGAAGCCCTACAACTGGATTTGATCGGCCCCACCCCCGATGACCTAGAACACGCCGACGAAATCCTGACCCAACCGCCGACGAAATGGTATCTCGCAGGCTTTTTGGCTCCCTTTGGTTCCAGTCTTGAAGTAAGAAGTGACGATACCGGTAACGAAGAACTCGATCAACAACCCCGTAGTCCCCTAGGCGAAGATAATACAACCCCTGAAAGCACTGCCGCCCGTCGTGTCCCCTTTGCCTCCTCTATGGGTCTGAGCTTCCTCATTTCCGATCAGGTTTTAACCCTACAGGCCCAAATAAGCTGGGGAGATTATTACCCCATTGAACTCGACGAGGATGAACCTCCTGCTGAAATAGAAGAAGTAGAACCAACGGAAGAAATCCAGGAAAAGTCCCGCAAAAAAATTGGCTGGCAACGAGTTCCCCACCTCGTCAATTTGACTATTCCCCTATCTACCGCGAACCAACCTAAACAAATTGACCTACCTGAGAGCAATGGTCTGGCCCTGGTCATTGCCAATCGCCCTGTACGTTCCCCCTTTTTACCCCAGGGCACTCGCTCCATCTCCGTTTTTTTGGTTAATTATCGTAGTCCCACCCTCGGACAAGAACGAGATAGTAGTTTTATCTTCCAAACCCGTATTCATCTCTCCTGTCCCGAAGGCTTTGTTCCCCGTTCCGATCCCAGAGGCCGCGGCAGTCTGGAACCGGATGAGGCGATCGCCCATTTGCACTACCGTCACGACTATGAATTTGCAGTGGGTCATAACGTTTCTGCCATCACCCAAGCAAAAGGAACAGTTTGTAACGAGATTGCCACCACTTGGATTCCCCAGGCTGAAGTTCCCAGGGTGACCGCTTCGACCATTGCCAACGTCAATCCCGAACATTTGGGGATGATGGCGATCGCGGCAGCCAAAGATGCAGAGACGATTCGACAGATGATCGGCCCGATGGTTTCTGCCTATGAATCCTGGATTAAAAGCCAAAATGTTGCTGATTTAGACCCAGAATCAGCGATTGTTGCCCAAAAACTGCTCAAAAATGCCGATTTTGCTCGTAAACGGATCGCCGCAGGATTGGCCACCCTCGATGATCCGGATGTCCTCACCGCTTTTCAAATCGCCAATCGGGCGATCGCCCAGGCCCGCTTACAACAACTCAGCCAGGATTTAGGTAAAGCCCCTGAAGAGATTACCGAAACCCCAAGCTGGCGACCCTTTCAATTAGCCTTCATTTTGCTGAATTTGGTCGGTATCGTTCACCCCGAACACAGCGATCGGGACATTGTAGATTTACTCTTTTTTCCGACGGGCGGCGGTAAAACGGAAGCCTATCTGGGACTGGCGGCCTTTACCCTCGTACTGCGACGCTTACGCCATCAGGGTATTGAAGGGTCTGGAGTCAGTGTCCTCATGCGCTATACCCTGCGACTATTGACCCTAGATCAACTAGAGCGGGCCTCCCGTTTGATCTGTGCCTTGGAATTAGAACGGGCCAAAAATCCTCGCTTAGGGAGTTGGCCCTTTGAAATTGGCCTATGGGTCGGCAGCAGTACCACCCCCAATCGCATCGGTAAAAAGAACGATAAAAATCCCGATTCGGCCCGACAGAGAACCCTCGATTTTCAACGGGATGACCAACGGTTTCCCTCTCCGATTCCCTTGGAAAAATGCCCCTGGTGTGGCGAAAAGTTTAAACCTCTTTCTTTTCAACTATGGCCAACGGTTGATCAGCCTAAAGAACTACGAGTCAATTGCAGTAGTCGGCGTTGTCAGTTTCGCGGCGATCGCCCTCTACCGATTGTGGCTGTGGACGATTCAATCTATCGGCGATTACCCTGTTTTATCATTGCCACCGTAGATAAATTTGCCAACTTGCCCTGGGTCGGTCAAACAGGAGCCTTATTTGGCAAAGTAACCCACTATAGCGAATCAGAAGGATTTTTTGGCCCCGCCGATACAGCCCCAATGGGTAAGCCTCTCACCAACGGTTTACCGCCTCCTGATTTAATCATTCAAGACGAGTTACACCTGATTTCTGGCCCCCTGGGAACGATGGTCGGACTCTACGAAACGGCGATCGAGAACCTATGCTGTCGCTCCGTCAATGGCCAAGAGATTCATCCTAAAATTATTGCCTCTACCGCTACCGTCCGACGGGCTGATCGCCAGATTAAAGCTCTCTTTAACCGTAGCAACGTGGATATTTTTCCACCGCCTGGCCCTGATCGCCATCATTCCTTTTTCGCAGAAACGATTTTTCCTGACCAATCCCCAGGTCGTCTCTACATTGGGATTGCCGCCCAGGGTCGCAGTCTCAAGGTCGTGTTATTAAGAAGCTATCTAGTGTTATTGGCCGCCGCGCAAAAAGCCTGGGAAGAAGTAGGAGGTAACAAAATTTCTCCCAACCCTGCCGATCCCTATATGACCCTACTGGGATACTTCAATTCCCTGCGAGAATTGGGGGGAAGCCGTCGTATTGTCGAAGATGAAATCAACTCTCAGTTAGTCAAATATGGAGAACGCAGACTCCGCTACGGTAAGCAAACGGGGCCGTTCAGCAATCGAAAAATTGACGATGAACCAGAGGAATTAACCTCCCGTGTCAGTACCAATAAAGTAGCCAATACCAAACGCCGTTTAGCTTTACCCTTTACCGAAAAAGAACGGGTAGATGTAGCCCTAGCAACTAACATGATTTCTGTGGGTTTGGATATTGTGCGTTTAGGCTTAATGGTGGTGCTAGGACAACCGAAAACGGCGGCGGAATATATTCAGGCTACCAGTCGAGTTGGACGAGAGGCGAGTCGCCCCGGTTTAGTCGTGACTCTGCTGAATATTCACCGTCCCCGTGATCGTTCTCACTATGAACGCTTCCAGAGTTGGCATACCAGTTTCTATCGGGCTGTAGAAGCCACCAGCGTTACCCCCTTTTCTCCCCGTGCCTTAGATCGAGGATTAGCCGGTGTCACCGTTGCCCTAGCCCGTTTAAGTATTCAATATCTCACTGCCCCGATGGCCGCTTCCCAGATTGCTCAGTTCCGTACAGAACTCAAAACCGTTGCCGATACTATCTCGCGTCGGGCAGAGGCTTCTGAGCTATCGGCAGAACCTTCCGAAACTCTACGGCAAGCAGTTCATGCCAGAGTTACCAATTTACTGGATAGCTGGCAACGGATTACAGATCAAGAAAAACGAATCCAGTACAATAAACAGGAAATGGATGCGGGTGGGGCTGCGGCTCTGCTGTTGGATATGTTGGATGTCAAAGCCGATCAAGCATCCCAAGATGAACAAAAATTTAAGGCTCAACGCAGTCTTAGAGAAGTTGAACCCACTGTCAATCTTTGGATTCGGGATGCTGCAGGACAACTGTTAGAGGAATAAGTATGAAAGCTAAAGGTAAACCAATTCCCGACGGGGAACTCCGTCACAGCCAACTTCTCACCACCTTTGGGCCAGGGGCCATGGTTGATCTACCGGAGCATTCCGTTGTCATTGCAGGTTTACATTACTGGAAAGGTGATCGCCAGCCCATTCGGGAAGATCGGCTAAGAAATAAAGTGATTAAACTGCTCGATTGCGAGGACATTAAATTCTATACACCGCCAAGGGAATCCCCTGATGTCCATGGGTCAGCAGGTATTGATGCCTTTATCTTCCCGCGCTGGTTTTTAGGACAAATTGATCAAACTTATTTTGCCCAGGGCAGAGAATATCGTACCCGTCCTCTGTTGACCTGGGGAGCCGTCAAAGGAGGAGCAAAATTCGATGGTAAAAAAATCTCCGTTGTCCCTGTCCGTTTTGTTCAAGCCTGCGTCAATGGCCATTTAGACGATATTGACTGGTATGCCTTTGCCCATCGAGATGCGAAAACGACCTGTCGGCAGCAACTTTGGCTCGATGAGGGAGGATCGGGCAATGACTTTGAAGAAATCTTTGTTCGTTGTGAATGTGGCAAAGCTCGTCGTCCGTTATCCCAGGCAAAACTGAAAGAGTCAAAAGTTTTAGGGCGTTGTCAGGGTAAACGACCCTGGTTAGGCAATAAAGGGAACACTGAATGTCATGCCCATAAATTAGATAGGGATGGCAACCTAGTCAGACTCGAAGAAGCCGAATATAGTCGTCTTTTAGTACGTTCGGCGAGTAATGCCTATTTCAGTCAAACTTTAAGTGTTATTTCCCTCCCCGATCCCGATGCAGAATTAAAAAAAGTTTTGGATAAATTCTATGAAGATGATCTCGAATATGAAGACACAGAAGCAGATTTAATCAAAACTCTAAAAAAACCTAAATATGCCGAACTTTTAAAATTTTCATCCTCTACTCTCTGGTCAGAAATTGAGCGTCGCAAAAAGGGTCAAGGCTGTAGTGAAAAGACGATTAAACAGGTGGAATTAGAAGCATTATTAGCCTGTTCAGAAATCGAAGGCAAAGCAATTCTTACCACCGACACTGATTTTGAAGCCCGCGATCGCCCTTTAGATGATCTTGATCCGCAATGGCATCCCTATATTGATCGAATTGTATTAGTCCATCGTCTGCGAGAAGTCATTGCCCAGGTGGGCTTTACCCGTTTTGAAGCTGCCATGACTAATATTGAAGGCGAACTTGATGACTTGGTGATCAACGTCCGACGGGCCGACCTCAACTTTGAACCCCATTGGATTCCAGCCATTGAGAATAAAGGGGAAGGGGTCTTCATTTCCTTTCATAAAGCTCAGGTAGAAGAGTGGGTTGAACGAGAGGCTGTGCAAAAACGAGGTAAAAGCTTAGTAGCTGGTTTTCAGAAATGGTTAGATAGCCGAGGCATTCCCAGGGACAGGGGGCATTTTCCAGGATTGCCCTACATCATGCTCCATTCCCTCTCCCATCTCCTGATTACAGCAGTCTCTTTGGAATGTGGTTATGCAGCCAGTGCTATTCGAGAACGCATTTATGCCAATGAAACGGGCTATGGCATCTTACTCTACACAGGAACATCGGGTTCAGAAGGAACGTTAGGAGGATTGGTTCAAATTGGCAGACAAATTGAACAACACCTGAGTAAGGCTCTTGAATTAGGACGACTCTGTTCTAATGATCCTGTGTGTGCCCAACATCAACCGATTAATGCCCAAGAGGAACGATTTCTTCATGGTTGTGCCTGTCATGGTTGTTTATTGATTGCAGAAACTTCCTGTGAGCAGCGCAATGAATTTCTTGATCGAGCATTAGTTGTAAACACGGTCGAAGATTTTGAGGCTGAATTTTTCCCTGATACCATCTTCTAATGTCTTGCTTTCACCGATTAAGCTATCCCGCTCTATTAAACTTGGCTCAAGCCCTAGAAAGTGGAAGATTAACTATCCCTTGTCATTGCCTTGAGCTTATTCCCTACGTTTCATCGGAAATGGTTCAGGATTTAGTGAATGAGTTAGACAATCTTCATTTAGCGGGTATGACAGTAAGCCATATTACTTATTGGCTACGTCTCCTTGCTCAAGAAAGAATTTTAGCCCAAAAGATTTCCGATACCATGGATTTTGTTTGGACGGGAGAAGAGTTTCAAGGCATGGAATCAAGGGATACTGCGGTCGTGGTTAA
>JAYKJI010000403.1:0-4597 GCA_035285405.1 Snowella sp.
ATGGTTTTAGAATGGGCGACAATGTATCAATCAGAATTATTGAAAATGTGGAATACTCAAGAATTCAACAAATTACCACCTTTGAAATAAAACAATGCTTTACCCTAAAATAATATCAGCTAAAATAATTGAAAACTACACTTTATTGGTGCATTTTTCCAATCATCAAACTAGAAAGTATGACTGTGAAAAGCTACTGGAAAAAACGATGTTTGCTCCCCTTAAAAACTATGCTTTTTTTAAAAACTTTCAACTCGATCCATCAGGTAGCGGCATCGTTTGGAATGATGAAGTTGATATAAGCGAGTATGAAATTTGAGTCAATGGGATTGAACTATGATCATATCTCTTCGTAGCGCGATCGCCGTTATCTGGTTGATAAAACTTTAAAATTGCGATCATTTTGGAGCGTTGCTGAATCAGGGGATGAAATGGCATATAGATTAATCTTTTTCTTTTTTGAGAATTGCTTCTAAACGTAGTTCGGCAATGCGGATAATTTCGGTCATGGCAGTTTCAATTTCAGAGGAAATATCATTTTTAAGACGGGTCTCAAAAGCGAACAAAATGGACTCCTTAGTCTGATCTTTGACCGCAATGATGAAGGGAAAACCAAATTTGTCGCGATAGGCTTGATTAAGAGTCTCAAAGCGAGTGAATTCTTCCGGGCTTAATCGATCTAAGCCCACACCTGCTTGTTCTTGAACAGAGGCTTCTGCCATTTTTGCCTTGCTACCCAGATCAGGGTGAGCGCGAATCAGAGCCAGCTTTGCCTCTAAATCTAAATGGTTAACAATAGAAGTCATTCGTTGATAAAGATCTATAAAGTTTTCAAAGGGACGATAAGTCCAGGCTTGACGGGCAATGGCAGGAGTATCCTCGAAAATAGGCCCTAATATTTCTACAAAGGCGGCTTCATCCCAAGCGTTCAGTTCAGTGATCGCATAAATCATAAAAAATCCTTGGAGCTTACTATTTTTTCAGGTGATCTAGAGTCATAAAGGTATGTAACAGAATATTCGCGCCCAAAGCACATTGTTCAGGAGACGTATATTCATCCTCAGCGTGACTAATACCAGCGCGACTCGGCACAAAAATCATGCCCATATCTGTAAAACGTCCAATTTCCTGGGCATCATGGCCAGCCCGACTGGGAAGATAGGTATAACTCGCACCGAAGGCTTCACAGGATTGGGCGATCGCAGCTTGGATCTCTGGATGGGCAAGGGTCGGTAACACTTCTAGCGTCCGTTTAAGCGCGATTTCTGTATGGGTTTCTGTGGCAATGAGGTTTAACTCCATCTCTAAACGGGCAATTAAGGTGGTCAGATGCTCTAAGGAAAGATCCCGTAGATCAATACTCAGTTCAACGCGATCGGGAACCGTATTGGTGGCATTGGGCGAAACATTCATCATGCCGACGGTGGCGACCTGTTCCCCTGGAATACTCGTCGCTAAATGATTTACCGCTAATACCACCCGTGAAGCGGCTACCAAAGCATCTCGGCGCAGGTGCATGGGAGTCGTACCGGCATGGTTAGCCCGTCCCGTTACCGTAACGAGAAAGCGATACTGACCGACAACGCCTTTTACCACACCGATTTCCTTCCCTTCATTCTCTAGAACTCCCCCCTGTTCAACGTGCAGTTCCACAAAAGCCACCATATCGTTAGCATTACGTTTTGCTGTATTAATTTTTGGCCAGTTGCCGCCGATGCTGGCCAAACAACTTTGAATATCCCGACCATCTCGACGACGATAGCACTCTGGGTCAGGATTCAGGGTTCCCGCCATCGATTTACAGCCGATCACCGTACTTTCTTCATCGGTAAAAACAATCACTTCAACCGCATGATCCAATCTTGTATCATTATCTCGTAGGGTTCTCACCATCTCAATACCCGCTAAAACCCCCAGAACGCCATCGTAACGGCCTCCGATCGCCACCGTATCAATGTGGGAGCCTGTGGCCAAAACCCCTAACCCGTCCTTTTTGCCCGCATAACGACCAATCAGATTTCCCGCCGCATCAATCCGCACCATCATGCCACTGCTTTCCATCCACTGACGTACTAATTGTCTCGCTTGCAAATCTTCGGGGCTAAAGGCCAGACGACTAACTCCGCCCCCAGCTAAATGTCCAATTTTAGCCAGTTCAATAATACTTTTTTCCAGGCGATCGCTGTTAATGAGTAGCTGGGTGGCAGTGGGCATAGTCTTTTCCTCAACACGACAAACTTTTACTTGTCTAATAGTCTTTTTATTGTATGCTGTATACAACCGATCAAGGAAGGTAAATAGGAATGTAAAATAATATACAAAACGTTTAATATTCCCGTACGTTTTCCTATTTTGATCTGCTGGGACAACCTTAAAAATGTCAAATCTAGCGACCTCACTCAATACCCTTACTCGTCCTCGCTCCTTGCACGAACAAACCTATCAAGCTTTGCGAACGGCTATTCTCTCAGGAGAATTAGGTTCAGGTCAACGACTGGTTGAAACTCAGTTAGCCAAAGTCTTACAAGTCAGTCGAACTCCCATTCGAGAAGCCTTAAAACAACTTCAGAGGGAAAGACTGGTGATGGCAGATGCCAATGGCGGACTGAGGGTGACTCAGTTAACGGTTGATGATGCTATTCACTTGTATGACTGTCGGATTTCCTTGGAACAGCTTTCGATCACAGAGGCTTGCCAAAACATCGATCCGTCGCAACTAGCCCGCCTCGAATTATTGGTGACTCAGGCGGAAAATATCGTTGAGCAGCCTTCCCACCAGTTAACTAACCGTCAACTATTACGGATTGATCATCAATTTCATCGCCTTTTAGCGGAGTTTTCTAATAATCCCTGGTTAGTTTCCCTACTGGATCAGGTTTTTGATCAAATGGAACTGCTCAGAATTCGGACGATGCAGCAGAATCCAGGCGTTTTGGAAATTCGTCAGGAACACCGACGCATCTATGAGGCTTTGGTCACAGGCGATCGGGAACGGGCTGTAGGTTCAATCCTAGAACATCTCAATGCGAGTAAGGCGCGGGTGATAAGGGAAATCCAGCAACTCGATTCTTCAACTTCGGAGAATCCAATTCAGACGTAAACTTTTTATTCTCAAATTGGTAATGATTTCAACTGACAATTCTCCTATCCGCTTCTTTATCTGTGGCTCTGCTTTGCGTGGTCAACCCGATCACCAAAATCTCCTCGCGGCTAAATTTATCAGTCCGGCTAGGACTCAACCCAATTATCGGCTCCATGCGGCGGCAGATGGCTGGCATCCGGCGATTTACGAGGTGGGGGAAAATGGCATTTCTATCCCTGGTGAAGTTTATGAGTTGACCACCGAACAGTATGAGTATTTACTTTCGACTGAACCCCCCAATATGTACCCTGCGGAAATTCGACTTGAGGATGGAGAGCGATTAACGGCGATGCTTTATCCCAGGGAGTTAGTCGAAAAATACAACTGGCCCGATATTTCGGCCTATGGCGGTTGGGCTTCTTATAAGGCGAATGTTGCGGCTGTGGCTGTTTAGAAGTGACGATTGGGAGAGTTAAAGGTCATTTCCAACCAATCCCTTTGTTCTTCTACTTCCGCAAGGTAGGGGTAAAACCTTGCCTTTTCACTGTAGGCCAAATCATCATCCCTGGGATCGGCGGTCAGGTTCGCAGTTTCTGGAGCGATCGCCTTAGATTTATCCGTCATAAACAAACAGAATTGTTTCCAGAGGTTTTGCAAAGAGAGGACGATCGCACTTTTCCAATTTTGAACGGGGAGATTTTCGCCTAGATCTACTCTGGCCAAGAAAGGAGAGGTTTTCATAGCATTGATCAAAATTTATTTTTGTATCTAAAGCTACTATAACATTTTTCCAAGGGCGGATGAGGTTCGCCTAACTCCAGCCCTTGCCTTTGCTCGGCAACAGACAAAACCGTCGGGTAACGGACTTTTTGCAAGTGACTTAATGAATAGAGACAGGATGCTCGGCTGAGTCGGAACGGCCAGGGAGAATCAAATTTAGCAACAGCGCGACAATTGCCCCGGCTGCAATGCCAGACTCAAACACATCTTTAATCAGTTGGGGCATATGAGTCATGGATTCAGGCGCGAAAGTTACCCCTAAGCCGACAGAGAGGGAAACAGCAACGATCATCGAAGAGCGTATATCCATTTCAACCATCCGCAAAATATTGAGTCCCGCAACGGCAACCGAGCCAAACATGACGATCGTAGAGCCTCCCAGTACAGGTTTAGGAATGGTATTTAAAACGCCACCTACAATCGGAAAAAGACCCAGCAGAATCAAAATAACAGACAGATAATAGCCAATGTAACGACTGCCTACACCGGTAATTTGAATCAGGCCATTGTTTTGTCCCATCGTTGTATTGGGAAAGGTATTGAATACTGCCGCGATTAACGAATTGACTCCATCGCCTAAAACCCCTGCTTTGAGTCTATTGAAATAGACTGGTGGGGCGACAAGAGAGCTAGAAGACAGACATAGCAAGCAACTTAGCCCTTTTACCTCGAATGTAATCCTTCAACCGATGGCGGCTAATTTGCATTAGCTCTTGAATAATTTTTTCATACATC
>JAYKJI010000404.1:0-12099 GCA_035285405.1 Snowella sp.
TATTTAGCCCTGTCATCCCCCGTATTAAGCGATCTTGTTTGAATATCCTTTCTATATCTAGCATTCTTGGATTTTCTGGTCATTGCTTTTTTTCTTATTATCCCTTATAACCCAACAAGTCTAATAATCACTTGATCTGTTGGCCCTTCTGTAATTAATCCAAAATTAATGGTCATAATTAAAAATTTTCGGGTAGTCCTCCAATATAGCCACGCAAAAATGCCTCAGATAATCTCACTGGGTCTTTTCCTTTAGGAGGTTTCAACGGAGAGACTCGATCCGCTCTAGTTTCTCCATTAAGTTTACGGCGAATGACATACAGTTTTTGTTCATCATCGTGCAAATCTAAACCATCTAAAATAGCTGGATTATGAGTGGTTAAAATAACTTGTTTATCGTGTTTTTTGGCTAACTCGACTAATTCTTCAACTAAACGACTGCATAGACGAGGATTAAGGGAACTGTCAATGTTATCAATGGCGAAAAATCTAGGAGTTTCTTCACCGATAAAGAGACAAAAATAAAAGAGTAGAAATAAAAAGCCTTCATTAGCACTTTTTTGATCAAAGTATTCTAAATCAGGATCGAGATAACGGTCTTTGATTTTTAAAGTTTTTTCGCCAGGATAAAGATTATCAGGAACATCAAAATCTTCAAACCAATCTATTAACTCTAATTTTTCTTTGATTTCGATTATTTCTTTTTGATTTTCTTTAAGTCCAAGATATTTTATATACTTAAAAAGACCTTCACCATTTACTCCTAATGGTAAATTGTTTTCATCTTCCTCAAAGTTTCTTAAACCGATAAATTGAGGGCAAAAAATATAAAAATTTGCCATCCATTGATAATAAAAAGATTCAAAATAAATTGTTTTTAGTTCTTCTGATTTGTTTATTTTCGACTGAATTGTAATCATCTTAATAGTATTAAAAGCTTTCACTACCATCGGATTCGGATAATTATTAGAATCCTTTTCTTGAGTCAGCACTTGAATCAGCATTTTATCTTTCAGTTCGTTTAATTCGTTTAGTTCTTTGAAAATTTCTTGTTCTTCATCAGTCGCCAATTGGCCAATTAATTGATCAATTAAATTTTCTGATAATAGAGTTTTAACCTCCCATTGTGAATATGGATTATTATCATGAGACAAGTCATAATAAAATATTTGATTATCATCAAATTTGAAAGATGTTTTAATATTTTTTGTCGCGTTTTCAAGTTGAAAACAAGAACGCATTAATTTAGCTTCAGTCAGCCGAATTCCTCTACCAGCTAACAAATTTTTATTATTGTTACCCGCTGCTACTGAACCCAGAGCGATCGCCTCTAAAATATTAGACTTCCCACAACCATTTTCCCCAATCAAAACCGTTACTCTGCCCAATGGTAAAGTTAGGGATTGAATAGATTTATAATTTTCAATTGTCACTTCTTCAATCATGGAAAATTCCTCAAGTTCTACAGGAGTGCAAAAAATGCACCCCATCAAGACTCACCTATTGTAACAGCGATCGCAGTTGAGTGGTTGCTGCTTCTAAAGCTGCTTTTAATTGACTAGGATCGCGTCCTCCCGCTTGAGCCAAATTAGGACGACCACCGCCACCACCACCGCAAAGTTTAGCAATACCACCGATAAATTTACCTGCTTGTAATTGCTTTTCTTTGATCACTTTTGGACTAAAAGCTGCCACCAAACTAACCTTATCGGGTTCAGGCACAGAAGCTAAAATAACTGCACTTTCTCCTAACTTTTGCTGTAATCGCTCGGCGGCGGTTTTTAAAGATTCAGGATCAACCTCTCCTAAATTAGCCACTAGGATTTTGAAACTACCGATAGTTTCAGCTTGATCTAATAACTGCTCAGATTTTAACAAAGCCAATTCCTGTTTAGCGGCTTCTAAATCTTTTTGTGTGGCTTTTAATTCCTGCTGTAAACTGGTAATTCGTTCAGGAATTTCTTCGGGTTTAACCTTAAAGCGATCGCTGAGGTCTTTAACCACTTTTTCCCGTAGATTGAGATACTCTAAAACTGAAGGGCCAGACACCGCTTCAATGCGTCGTACTCCCGCAGAAATACCCGTTTCGGAAATGATTTTAAATAGCCCAATTTCGGCTGTATTTCGCACATGGGTTCCGCCACATAACTCCATCGAAACCTTAGGAATATCAATCACCCGCACTTCGGCTCCGTACTTCTCTCCAAACATAGCGATCGCCCCTTTTGCTTTGGCTTCGGCGATGGGTAAAACGGCAATTTCTGCATCGTGAGCTTCGGCAATCCAGGTATTAATTTGATCCTCAATTTGTTGCAGTTCTTGAGAAGTAATAGAACGGGGAGAATTAAAGTCGAAACGTAAACGATTAAAATCAACCAAAGAACCCGCTTGGGAGATGGAATCATCCACTAAATTTTTTAACGCTGCTTGCAATAAATGGGTCGCTGTATGGTTAGCTTGAACACGACGACGACAGGCCCGATCAATGATAGCTGTCACTGTTTGCTCGACCATCACAATACCTCGTTCAACCTGCCCAAAATGAATAAAAATGCCCGATTCTTTCTTGACATCTTCAATACGAATCACTAAATTATCGCCTGTTAAATAACCGCGATCGCCGATTTGTCCCCCTGATTCTGCATAGAATGGAGTTTGATCTAAGACTAATTGAACGATGTTGCCCGCTTCAGCCTGTTCGGTAGATTTTCCCTCCATTAAAACGGCTTTAATCACTGCGGAAGTTTGGAATTGTTGATACCCTAAAAATTCCGTAGGGTGAATATGCTCGGCCAATTTATCCAAACTTTCTTGAACCGTCAGATCAATGGTTTCGTGGGCCGCTTTAGAACGTTCCTGTTGCTTTTTCATTTCAGCTTGGAAGCCTATTTCATCGACTGTTAACCCCTGTTCTTCCGCAATTTCTTGAGTTAATTCAAAGGGAAAACCATAAGTATCATAAAGCGTAAAAGCATCTACGCCAGAAATTTGTTTTTGCTCTTTTTCAATGATTTCAGTCAATAATTTTTCGCCCCGCTCTAGGGTTTTCAAAAATGCCGATTCTTCCCGTAGTAATTCCTGCTTAATAAAATCAGCCCGCTCTCGAACCGTAGGATAAATAGATTCAGATAATTGAATCGCAGTTTCTGCCACTTGGGAGGTAAATTCTCCTTCAATGCCTAATAAACGGCCATGACGTACCACACGACGAATTAACCGCCGTAAAATGTAACCGCGACCAATATTAGAAGCACTAATACCATCAGTGATCATGTGAACGACGGAACGAACGTGATCGCCAATTACTTTGAGAGAAATCTTGGTTTTCTCATCGGCTTTTTGATAATTAATTTTCGCAATGTTAGCTGCCGTTTCAATAATCGGAAAAATCAAATCCGTTTCGTAATTATTAGGCACTTTTTGTAGGATTTGAGCCATTCTTTCCAGACCCATTCCCGTATCAATATTCTTATTTTGTAACGGTGTTAAATTCCCCTCTATATCTCGGTTGTATTGCATGAAAACCAAGTTATAAAACTCAATAAAACGGCTATCATCTTCGAGATCAATGCTTTTATCGCCTAATTCGGGATGAAAATCATAATAAATTTCTGAGCAAGGCCCGCAAGGCCCCGTTGGCCCCGATACCCAAAAATTATCATCAGCTCCCATGCGTTGAATGCGATGTTCAGGAATACCAATTTGATCTCGCCAAATAGCAAACGCTTCGTCATCTTCTTCAAAAACACTGACGACTAAATTATTAGGAGAGAGGTTAAAAACCTTGGTGGAAAGTTCCCAAGCCCAGGTGATCGCCTGCTCTTTAAAATAATCGCCAAAACTAAAATTTCCCAACATTTCAAAGAAGGTATGATGTCTCGCTGTCCGTCCCACATTTTCGATGTCATTAGTACGAATACATTTTTGGGAAGTGGTCGCACGGGGAAATTCAGAGACTTTTTGTCCCAGGAAAATCGGTTTAAAGGGTAACATTCCCGCGATCGTCAGCAGAACGGTCGGGTCTTCAGGAACGAGGGAAGCACTGGGCAGAATTTGGTGTTGACGTTGGGCAAAGAAGTTCAGGAATGAGGCGCGAATTTCGTTACCGCTTAGGGCTTTGGGGGTAGAAGTCATAGTAAATGCAGGGTTATCTATACATTATCTATTGTGACATTTGCGGTGTGAGAATGGCTAAACACTCAGATAATAATGAATCTGATTAACATTTCCTCTTGACCGAATAAATATCTTCCCATGATTAAGTACCTATAAAATAAGCCGATGTGTTTTTCTTTTTGGTATCACACTGTGCTAGAGAAACTTTATTTTTAATGACTTCTATACGACAAATTCCTGGCGTTTTGACTGTTCTAGGATAATTATCTGCATAGGTAAAATCATAAACTTTACATTTAATACTCCAATTAGCTACATCATTTGACCTTGTATTTATTTGTTAAATAAGACAACCATAAGTTATTTACTTATCCGCATCAGGTGCAGAAATATTCAGCGATAAATCATTCCGTTCAAAAGTAACGGCAGCAAGAGCTTTTTGTTTATTATTACCTTTGAAAGCAGAGCCCGTAACGCTTCCTTCCTCCTTAAATCCTCCACTAATATAGATAGAGTTTTCTGCATTAATAATAAGTTCATCGAGAGAAAAGACAAGAGTTGCTGTGATTAAAGTGACAATAAGTTTAAAATTCATTTTTGAGTAACTACAGGAGTCAAGTTTTTGAACTAAGCTGAGTAGAAGCTGAATAAAAGTCTTATCCTTGTTTGAATCTTGAGAGTTCATAGTAAATAGCATATGGTTTAGCGAAATTGTGTTCTAGTCAAATTATTGTTTTGAAGGCTATTCTTTTCTTATTGAGGCTTTAAACAAAACTCAAAGACTTACTATTATAGATAGTAACGCAAGGACTACCTTAAAGTTATCAGATGACACTGGCTGGCAAAATTTAAACTATTCATTGGAACAAAATTGTGATCAAGTTTTTGCATTTGTGGTGATCATAGAGATAAGTAGTGATTTACTGATGATTTCTTCTGCTTCCCCTTATTCGGCCCTGGGGATCGGTTTCCCAAAAGGATTGAGACTTGAAATTTCCCATACAGTAACCGAACATTTACGGGAAATCACGGAGAGACCTTAAACGACTCCCCCAGCCCTTAAGTCTGCTGAAAATCAGAGCCACTATTCATTTGACACTTGAGCAGCGATCGCGTCAAGATAGATAGAGATTCGTAAAATTTTGTAAAGCTGGTCACGAAATGTCGGTAGAGTTTTTATCGGTTGATGACATTCAGACGATCGCACGTCAATACGGCTACTGGACAGTCTTTATTGGGATTGCCCTTGAAAACACCGGAATTCCACTACCGGGAGAAACCATTACCATAGTGGGCGGCTTCCTAGCTGGAAGTGGAGAATTAAATTATTGGTTCGTTCTCTTAACGGCGATCGCTGGAGCCGTCATGGGGGACAACTTTGGATACTGGATTGGCAAATGGGGCGGTTGGCCCTTTTTATTAAAAGCCGGACGGTTATTTAAAATTTCTGAACATCAACTGTTACAAGCTCGCCATCAATTTAGCAAGAACGCGCCTAGAGCGGTATTTTTTGGACGATTTGTCGCTCTATTACGAATTTTTGCCGGCCCAATGGCAGGTATTGCCCAGATGCCCTATCCCCAATTTTTGCTCTGTAATTTAGGGGGCGCAACTCTTTGGGGGACGATCATGGTGACAGCTTCCTTTTTTCTTGGACGTTTAATTCCGCTCCACCAATTGGTGTCCTGGGCAGCTCGATTCGGCATTATTGCTTTGATGGCTGTTGTCCTATCTATACTGGCAATGATTTGGTTAGAATCCCAAAAAGCTAAATTAGAAATGAAAAAATAGAATAAGAGTTCAGAAAGATCTAGAATTTTTCAGTCTTTTGTTAAGAATTCATTATTTGACTTTGATGTTAGTTTTAAGATCTGTCTAGTGGATAGACTATCTAAGTTCTGATCTCAAAATTCCGCTATAATGTTTGCCTATTCAGGATTACCGTGAAATATTATGAGCATGAATTCCCAACTCCAAACCGCTCTACGTCAACGTCGTGCTGTCAAAATTATCAGTGGTTTAAATAATTTCAATGTTGACAAAGTTAGTGCAGTAGTCAAGGCAGCCCAAGCCGGTGGAGCCACTTTTGTTGATATTGCGGCTGATCGCGCTTTAATTCAGCAAGTAAAACAGTTAATTGCTCTTCCCGTTTGCGTCTCTGCGGTAGAAGCCCAATTATTAGCCGATGCAGTTGAAGCTGGTGCCGATTTAGTCGAAATTGGTAATTTTGATAGCTTTTATGCCCAGGGTCGTCGCTTTGAAGCCCCGGAAGTTTTAGCGTTAACCCAAGCCACCCGTCAACTGCTGCCCAATACGACCCTCTCTGTTACCGTTCCCCACATTTTGACTCTAGATGAACAGGTACGACTAGCTGAAGCCTTAGTAGAAGCTGGAGCCGATATTATTCAAACTGAAGGAGGAACTAGTGCCACACCAAACCATGCTGGCATTTTGGGACTGATCGAAAAAGCCGCTCCCACGTTGGCCGCAGCCCATGCTATTTCCCATGCCGTTGCTGTTCCCGTCCTCTGTGCCTCTGGTCTTTCCGATGTTACAGTGCCAATGGCGATCGCCGCTGGTGCGTCGGGTGTGGGTGTTGGTTCAGCTATTAATCAACTCAACGATCAAGTAGCAATGGTGGCCGCAGTACGCAGTTTAGTAGAAGCGTTAGGCAGCCAACAAGTGGCTCTTCGCTAAGGTAATTTCTAACGGAATTCCTACCAGTAAGTCCCCCAGTATTGGGGGATTAAGAAATTTAACCAGTATCTGAGTTTAACAAAGGTGTAGAGTGCATAGGAAAAAGCTGAAGCTTATGCACTTCATTTTTGAATTGGCGGAATAGATTGTTTATGGATGATCGCTCTTTAGGATAAAAAGATTGCATTATTCAATTTTCTAGTTAGTCGGTGCTTTTTGCCAACCATTTTTACGAGCTTCTTCCTCCGAACAAAACCACCTTTCTCCCTTATTTGTGTGAATCTGTGTTCTTTCATAGTCTTTCATGCCAGGCAGATGATACCATTTCTTTCCTGAGCTTACTGAAATATTGCCTTTGATAAGACATTCAGAGTTTTTTGTGGGGGGAGTAGAAGATTTTTTTTGTTGAGCATTTACACTAAGTACTGTTATAACAAAAAAACTAATTCCCAAAAATACTAGTAATTTTTTCATAAAATAAATAACTAAATGGAAATACTGCTTTTTTATTAAAGATAAATTCTTGGTAATTGTCAAGTTGAATACCGACATAAAAACGGCTATTACCCAGAACTGACGTAAAATTGGAAAGGCGAATAACCCTAAATTGGCATTATGAAGGCAACAAGCGACATCCTCATCATCGGCGGCGGTATTATCGGGCTGGCGATCGCCGTTGAGTTGAGACAAAGGGGAGTCCAGGTAACGGTTCTCAGTCGGGATTTTCAACAGGCCGCAAGTCATGCTGCTGCTGGAATGTTAGCCCCCCACGCCGAACAGATTCCCCCTGGCCCGATGAAAGAGTTATGTCTGCGATCGCGGTGGTTATATAGCGATTGGGTGAGTAAATTAGAGGACTTAACAGGATTGGAAACGGGTTATAATCCCTGTGGTATCCTCGCCCCTTTCTTTGAAATTCCTGACCAAAACGAATCACCTTCCTCCGCGTCTCAATGGTTAGATCGGGAAAGTTTGCAACTCTATCAGCCTGGCTTGGGAGAAGAGGCAATCGGCGGTTGGTGGCATCCCGAAGACGGTCAGGTAGATAATCGCAAATTAGTCAGTGCCTTACGGCAAGCCGCCCAGCAATTAGGGGTAAATCTGCAAGAAGGCGTAACGGTGCAAGCTCTACCACAAAGAGAGAGTAAAATTCAGGCAATTTTCACGAATAAAGGTGAATTTCAGGCAAATACTTATATTTTAGCAACAGGCTCCTGGGCAAAAGAATTATTACCGCTCCCTGTCGAACCGATTAAGGGGCAAATGTTAGCTCTGCGAATGCCCATTGATCCCTATCAACCCTTACCTCTGCAACGGGTATTATTTGGCCCTAGTACTTATTTAGTGCCGCGACGAGATGGACGTTTAATTATTGGGGCAACGGTGGAAAACGTGGGTTGGCTTCCCCATAACACTCCCCAGGGAATTAATACTTTATTGGAACGAGCGATCCGATTATTCCCTGCTTTGGCCAATTGGGCGATCGAAGATTTTTGGTGGGGCTTTCGACCTGGTACGCCTGATGAATGGCCGATACTAGGGACTAGCCCCTGTGATAATTTACTTTTGGCTACGGGCCACTACCGCAACGGTATTTTGCTCGCGCCTGTGACTGCTCAATTAATTGCTAATTTAGTAACAACTCAACGTCCTGATCCTTTAATAGCAAACTTTAACAGTGATCGCTTTTTCCGCAAACCTCAACCGACCCTACCTGGAAAAACCATGACCCTCCTCTCCCCCTCTTCCCCTTCTGCCCTCTCCCCCTCCTCCGAAGATTTACTAACCATTGCCGGTCGTCCCTTTGTTTCGCGGTTAATGACGGGAACGGGCAAATACCCTAGCATTGAGGCGATGCAGCAAAGCGTTGAACAAAGTGGTTGTCAAATTGTTACGGTAGCAGTCCGAAGAGTCCAGACGAATGCTCCAGGTCACGAAGGATTAGCGGAGGCTTTGGACTGGTCAAAAATTTGGATGTTACCCAATACTGCAGGCTGTCAAACCGCAGAGGATGCAATTCGCGTGGCTCGTCTCGGTCGAGAAATGGCCAAACTTTTGGGACAAGAAGACAATAATTTCATCAAATTAGAGGTCATTCCTGACACGAAATATTTACTCCCCGATCCCATTGGTACTTTGGAAGCGGCGGAACAATTAGTCAAAGAAGGATTTGCCGTGTTGCCCTACATTAACGCTGATCCCCTATTAGCCAAACGCTTAGAAGAAGTGGGTTGTGCAACGGTAATGCCTTTGGGTTCTCCCATCGGTTCAGGGCAGGGTATTCGCAACGCGGCCAATATTGGCATCATCATCGAAGAAGCAAAAATTCCCGTCGTGGTAGATGCGGGGATTGGTACACCCAGCGAGGCGGCCCAGGCGATGGAAATGGGGGCAGATGCAGTTTTAATTAATTCGGCGATCGCTTTAGCGGCTGATTCTGTGAGTATGGCACGAGCGATGGGAATGGCAACAGTGGCGGGACGTTTGGCCTATTTATCGGGAAGGATGCCGATTAAAGCCTATGCCAGTGCCAGTTCACCGTTAACAGGGGTGATTCAATAAATCAATATTTTCCGATTCAACTCTTTGGAGAAAACAAAATGGTTGCTCAATTAACGACAATTAATTACCCTGAAAGTGACGGTAAACCAATGGCTGATAATACCAAACAATTTCACTGGATTACGGTCATTAAACAGAATTTGGATTGGCTTTTTGCTCAAGACCCCCAGGTTTTTATTGCCGGAGATTTGTTTTGGTATCCTGTAGAAGGTCGTCCAGATATTGTTACCGCTCCCGATGTTTTAGTTGTATTTGGCAGACCCAAAGGAGACAGAGGTTCCTATAAACAATGGGAAGAAAATAATATCGCGCCTCAAGTTGTGTTTGAGATTTTATCGCCATCTAACAGCAAAACAGAAATGGAAAAAAAGCTAATGTTTTATGATCGTTACGGTGTAGAAGAATATTACATTTATGATCCAGACTGCGATCGCTTGGAGGGTTGGTTAAGGTCAGAAAAGGGAATTTTAAATAATATTCCCGTGATGCAAAATTGGGTTAGTCCGCGTTTAGGAATGCGTTTTGAGCAATCAGGTGAAGTTTTAAAACTTTTTCGTCCGGATGGTACGCCTTTTCATTCCTATAACGAAGTCAATATTTTATTAATGGAAGAACAACAACGGGCTGACGCGGAACGTCAACAAGCAAAAATTGAACGGCAACGGGCTGAATCGGAAAAAGAAAGGGCCGATCGCCTGGAGGCTTTATTAAATCAATACCGTAATCAGTTTGGGGATTTAGAATTTCCTGAAACTTAGTTAAAAATGCAATAACCGCATATTTTTCGATTCAACTCTTTGGAGAAAACGGAATGGTTGCTCAATTAACGACGATTCATTATCCTGAAAGTGACGGTAAACCGATGGCTGATAATACCAAACAATTTCACTGGATTACGGTCATTAAACAGAATTTGGACTGGCTTTTTGCTCAAAACCCCCAGGTTTTTATTGCCGGAGATTTATTTTGGTATCCTGTAGAAGGTCGTCCCAATATTGTAACGGCTCCTGATGTTCTCATCGTCTTTGGCAGACCAAAAGGCGATCGCAGTTCCTATAAACAGTGGGAAGAAAATAATATTGCACCTCAAGTCGTGTTTGAGATTTTATCGCCATCCAATAGCAAAACAGAAATGGAGAAAAAGCTAATTTTTTATGATCGTTACGGTGTAGAAGAATATTATATTTATGATCCAGACCGCCAACAATTAGAGGGATGGTTGCGGGGCGATAGTGATAGCTTAGAAAATATTCCTACCATCTTTAATTGGGTTAGTCCTCGTTTAGGGATACGTTTTGAGCAGTCGGAACAGGAGCTAAAACTATATCGTCCTGATTGTACGCCTTTTCATTCCTATAATGAGGTAAATAACTTGTTATTTAGAAGAGCGTCAACGGGCTGAATCGGAAAAAGAAAGGGCCGATCGCCTGGAAGCGTTATTAAATCAATACCGTAATCAGTTTTGGGATTTGGAGTCTCCTGAAACCTAGCTGAAAGGTTATTGAAACCGCGATCGCTGCCTGCCAAAAGAAAACTATAATGTCGAGAATGGCAGTCCTGTTGATTCTGGCATAAACATTTGTGGAGGTTCATTGCTTATTGTCGTCCCCCCCCAAAAGCCTGCAATTTCCTTCGAGGTGGCGTTACTGGCTTCTGCTTAACCGAACTCAGGTTAAAAATAGGCAAAAAAAAGCGGTTAGTGATTGAATGCTGATCAATTCCTAACCCAGGTGTCTTTCAAACACCCCGCTTATTTGAATCCTGCTTTATATTGTCTGCGAATTCATCGTTTGGTGCTACTGTATGTATCACAGTTCAGATGTGATTGTGATCACAGCACATTTAAAGAAGTTAAGATTTAATCCATAATAGATATGTACTCTGTCTTGAGTTTATATGATTGCCCAATCTTGCCTCTTTTTAGTACACTGCAACTTAGATTTTATTGAAAAATGATCTCTGGTTTAACCACTAAATTTAAGGCTTTTTGAACCTCTAACAATTTGGTAAAACTTGCACCAGCGTAAAGATTTGCTTCATCCCGTTGTACCTGCTGTGGTTTGACGTGCAGAAGTTCTGCCAATTTTTCCTGGGTTAAGCCTCGTACAATACGGGCCTTGATTAGGGCTTGGGGCAACTCATGGAAGGATTCTAGGGTTAGTTGCTCGACGTTACCTTTTCGTAAGGCTTCATATTCGGCAATTTCTTCCTCAAATTCTTCAATTTGGCTGGATAGGGCATCAATATGAAGTTTAAGTCGGAGTTGATCATTGCGAGTGGGAGGCTGTTCACGCCCTTTCAACTCATTGACCGCCGCTTCAAACTCTTTCAGTCTAGCCTTGGTGATTTTATACTGACGTTCGTTTTGAATCATGATGAATCTATTAAAAAATAAAGGTTATAAAACATTCAATAAACTGCTCCTTCCCTAAAGCTCAACGGTGATAATCCCTTTGAGTTCTCCATTTCGACCAGTCTGAAAAAAATCCAGATACCTTTTCATGGAGCCACCTTCCGTCAGATTAGCGGGAAAGAATTCACCCCCATATTTTGCTTTTTGAGCGGCGCGTTTTCTTGTTAAATCAAGTAAAACTGGGTCCTGGTGGGGCGACAAGAGAGCTAGAAGACAGACATAGCAAGCAACTTAGCCCTTTTACCTCGAATGTAATCCTTCAACCGATGGCGGCTAATTTGCATTAGCTCTTGAATAATTTTTTCATACATC
>JAYKJI010000405.1:0-14018 GCA_035285405.1 Snowella sp.
CATTATCGGCAATATTAACGGTCGCGCTGGTGGTTGTCCCCAGGTTGTAACCCGTTCCCGTTGCAAGGGTCAGAATTACATTTTCAGTAGCTTCAACGAGAGTGTCATCTGTCGGTGTGACTGTGACAAGGGTAGTACTGGCTCCGGCGGCAAAAGTGGCTGTTAGGGGAAGATTGGTGTAATCTGTTCCATTGGTTGCAGTTCCCGCTAGGGTGTAATTGACGGTAATGGCTTGGCTTAAATCTCCTGTCCGAGTGAGGGTAAATGTCCCTGGATTGGGGGTAACGCCTGTAGCGGTTTCGGCTGCACTAGCATCTGTGGCGGCCACAGTAATGACGGCTGGGATATTGGTAGTTGCTACCTGTAGGGTGTAGTTGGTGTTATTGCCAGCCGCAGGTCGGAAGACTTTGACGAAATAGGTTCCTGCATCTACTGCCCAACTAACGGCTTCATCGGCGGTTCCTGTTTTGGTTCCCTGGGCAAGGGTACGACCTAAACCGTCCACTAACCAGATATCGGCATTAGCGGTCAAGTTGGTTAATTTAAGCTGGACTGTGCCAGCCGCAGAGACATTGAAACGATAGAAGTCAAATAAGTCGCTATCGCCAACCGCATCGGTGATGGATTTGGTATTGCCAAAAGTAACGGCTCCGAGATCAGGGACTTTATCAACCACTTCTAGAATTAGGTTATTGCCCGTAGAAGTGGGGGCTAAGGCGAGGGCTGCACTGAGATCAATCCCTTGGACAGTATTAAAGGTTTTAGTGGTGGCTGTTCCGTAGGTTAAAACGGTATATTTCGTGCCAATCGTGGGGGTATAACCTGTGCCTAATGTTACTTTCAGGGTTCCGCCAAAATTTCCTTCCCCTGTGACATTGAATTGGTCAAAACTAGACGCGCTGGCTAGGTCGAAGTTGAGAAGCCCTGTACTGCTTTGGCTATAGTTGCCATCAATAACTAGGGTACCAACGGTATTACCTGGGTTAACTTGGCCGCCAGTATTATTAACATTTCCTGTGATGGTTCCTGCGCCTGTGAGGACTCCACCATTGAGATCAAAAGAGCTAGAGGCAAGATTGCCACCATTTAAGTTAGTGGTTCCCGCCGTTTGAGTATAACCCCCAGCTAGGTTTAATTTGCCTTTCTTAACACTAACTGTTCCCGTATTATTGAAAGCAACATCAAAGTCGGATTCATCGCTCCCGTCAGTTGCTCCATTAGATTTGGTAAGGGTTCCTGCATTATTAAAACTAGGAGTACCTGAAGCATGGTAAAAATCACCATCACCTTGCAAATCAATGGTTCCCGTACTGGTATTGTTCCAGATCGCGCCATTGTAACTGTAAAGATAAGCTGCCCCTGTCCAGATGGTTGCACCACTGGTTTCTAGGGTTGTTCCATCTAGGTATTGATAACCACCATTAAATAGAAGATTTAAAGCTCCACTAATTGTCTTTTTCCCTGTTCCCGTAATAGTCCCATCACTCCAATTTAGTTTATTGGAGAGGGTTAAAACACCTGCTCCAGTTAGGGTTGCTCCGGTGAGAACGACTGGGGCTGACCAGGTAGAGGCGGCGGCTACTGTTATCGTTCCAGATTCAAGTAGTAAGTCCCCTGTTCCTGTAACGCTATTGCCTGTGTTGTAGATATAGTCAGAAGTATGTTTTAACGTTGCGCCTAAATCAATACTAAAAGTCTTACTGTTTGCTCCCCCGCCGCTTAAATTTAGGGTTCCTTTCTTGATATTAACCGTTCCCGTATTGTTAAAAGCCACATCAAAGTAGGATTCATCGCTGCCATCGGTCGCTCCATTCGATTTAGTGAAGGTTCCAGCGTTATTAAAGCTAGGAGTGCCTGAATACAAATAAAAATCAGCATCACCCTGTAAATCAATGGTTCCTGTACTGGTGTTATTCCAAATTGCGCCATTGTAACCGTAAAGATAGCTCGTTCCTGCCCAGATGGTTGCACTATTGGTTTCTAGGGTTGTTCCGTCTAGGGATTCAACACCACTGAGATTTAAGGCTCCACTAACTGTTTTTTTGCCTGTTCCGCTAATGCTCCCACTAATCCAATTTAGTTTATTGGAGATGGTTAAGGCTCCTGCTCCCGCAATCTTACCATCTAGGGTAACAGGGGCTGACCAGGTAGAGGCAGCGGCTACTGTTATCGTTCCATATTCAAGCAATAAGTTTCCTGTCCCCGTAACACTATTACCTGTGTTGTAGATATAGTCAGAAGTATGTTTTAACGTTGCGCCTAAATCAATACTAAAAGTCTTACTGTTTGCTCCCCCGCCGCTTAAATTTAGGGTTCCTTTCTTGACATTAACCGTTCCTGTGTTGTTAAAAGCAATGTTAATGTTGGACTCATCACTTCCATCAGTCGCTCCATTCGATTTAGTGAAGGTTCCAGCATTATTGAAGCTAGGAGTTCCTGAACCTAAGTAAAAATCGGCATCACACTGTAGATCAATATTTCCTGTGCTGGTGTTATTCCAAATTGCACTGTTATAACTGGTTACATTGTTATCACCATTAATGTCACCTGTAACTGTACCTGTCCAGATTGTCGCACCACTGGTTTCTAAGGTTGTTCCATCTAGGGATTCAGCACCACTGAGATTTAAGGCTCCACTAACTGTCTTTTTCCCTGTTCCACTGATAGTCCCACCGTTCCAAGTGAGTTTATTAGAGATAGTTAAAGCACCTGTTCCCGTTAGGGTTGTTAGGGATCCTGTGAGAACAATGAGGGCTGACCAGGTAGAGGCTGCGGCGACTGTTACAGTTTCAAATCCGCCGTCCAGTAATAAATTACCTGTTCCTGTAACACTACTACCTGTGTTGTAGGTATAATCAGAAAGATGTCTTAAAGTTGCACCAGCATCAATCTTGAAGGTTTTAGTATTTGTCCCACCAGCAAATAAAGTTAGGGTTCCTTTCTTGACATTAACCGTTCCCGTGTTATTGAAAATGATGCCGAAGATGGACTCCCCAATGGACTCACCATTAGATTTAGTGAGGGTTCCAGCGTTATTAAAGCTAGGAGTTCCTGAACCAGAGAAATGATCAGCGAAAAAAATAGTATCACCTTGTAAATCAATGATGCCAGTACTGGTATTATTCCAAGTCGCGCTATTAGAGGCATATAGCCCATAGGGGTCACTTGTCCAAGTCGTTAAACCACTGGTTTCTAGGGTTGTTCCATCTAAATATTTATGATAACCATCTGTATTCTCCGTTAAATTTAAGGCTCCACTAATTGTCTTTTTCCCTGTTCCGCTAATCGTCCCGCTACTCCAATTTAACTTCCCTGTCCCCGAAACCGTTAAAGCGCCCGTTCCCGTAATAGTGCCACCACTTAAGGCCAAAACCCCATTATTCCCAACCGTACTCGCCCCATTCAGCGTCAACGTATTACTGGCGATCGCTAACGTTTGCGTTCCACTGGCCGTCCCTCCCAAGGTTAAACCGCCCAATACCTGATCAATATCGAGGGTGACAGTATAAACCCCAGCCAAATTAATCAAAGCAACATCTACCGAGGTCGGTAAACTGGGGTTCCAATTGGTTGAAACACTCCAAAAACCATCAACCGCCGTTTTCCAAGATTTATTAGCCATAGCCTTACTAACCTCGATTTGGGAGAGACAAATAAAAATAACTGTAAGCTAGTACAAAAAAGAGGGCAATTTCATACTATAGGACTAAAAGATGTGACATCTAGACGTAGAAGATTAGACCTAACTGCCAGCGTACCATAACAAAACAAGGTTAAACGAACTAAAATATTAAGAATTGTTTAAGTCGCAGTAACGTGAAAGAAGTATCATGGCTTTGCTAGGCGAAGTTTTTAGCTAGTTCGACGGGAAGCCTTGCTCTCTACCCGATAGAGTGAGTGTCAAGATGAAAGTCGATTTAATCGAATGGCTCAACGCCGCGAAGATTAACAAATAACTAACTAGGAGAGTCCTGATTTTCGATATATTGCTTAAGAACAGAGATAGTAACGCCTCCGCATGAAGCAATAAAGTAAGATGAATTCCAAAAGACATCTTTGCAGTATATTTTATCAATTTCATCCGAAAACTCACTTCTAATCCTACGGCTGGTTACAGACTTAATATTATTAATGAATTTTGGGATTTCCATCTGAGGAAGGTACTGAAAAAGAAGGTGTATGTGGTCGGATTCTCCATTAAATTCAATCATCTTACAATTCCATTTCTCACACAAGTCTCGTAGGATGTCCGTTAAACGAGTCAGCATCACCGCCGTCAACACCTTGCGACGATATTTTGTCGTCAGAACAAGATGAGCCTTCATATCAGAAACAGCTCTAGCACTCGAAACAAAATCATTTTTCATGTCAGAGTTAAAATAATATGCTACACTGAATTCCATGATTATCGCACATCAGTACCGACTACTGCCAACAACTAACCAGAGAACGACGATGAATGCGTGGTTGGATAGATTGCGTTTGCAATATAACTGGCTGTTGGCAGAAAGGTTTGGGTGGTGGGAACAAAATCGTTGCCCTGTTAATGCTTGTCCACTCATTTGTCATTTGCCAGAACTCAAGGAGCCACCTGATTACTATAGTCAAAAACGTTCTTTGGTTCCCTTGAAGCAAGAAAGACCTTGGTATAAAGATGTCTATTCACAGGTACTTCAAGATATGGTTAAACGAGTTAAGTTATCGTTCGACCGATATATTAAAGGGGATTCAACTGGCAATCGCAGTGGAAAGCCAAGATTTAAAGGCAAGAACCGTTATCGTAGTTTCACCTATCCTCAAGCATCAGACTCATGGTTAAAAAACGGTAAAATTAGTCTTCCTAAAATAGGGGAAGTAAAAATAGTTTTACATCGTTCCATACCAGAAGGGTTTGAGTTGAAAACAGCAATTGTCAGTAAAAAAGCTGATGGTTGGTATATCACGCTTTCTCTTGAAGACAAAAGAGTTCCTGATGTTTCTGTTGATGTTATCCCATCGGTCGAAAATTCTATGGGGATTGATGTGGGGCTAGAAAAATTCCTTGCTGATTCAGAAGGTGAATTTGAGGGAATTCCTCAATTTTTCAGAAAGTCAGAAGAGAAACTAGCACGATTGCAGAAAAAAGCCTCTGCTACCAAAAAGGGGAGTAGAGCAAGAAAGTTGCTTTTTCGTAAAGTGTCTAAACTGCATCAAAAGATAGCTAGGCAGAGAAAACAATTTCATTTTGAGACTTCTAAAAAAGTTCTTGAAAAAGCCGATGTTATTTTTGTTGAAGATTTAAGCGTCAAAAATTTATCCAAACGAGCTAAACCAAAACAAGATAAGGAAGGCAATTTTCTTCCAAATGGTCAGTCAGCCAAGTCTGGATTGAATAAAAGTATTGCGGATGCGGGTTGGGGACAGTTTGTTGAAATTCTTTCTTTCAAAGCTGAAAAAGCTGGTCAGAAAGTGCTTAAGGTCAGTCCTCATGGAACCTCTCAGCATTGCTCTCGTTGCTTGAATCGTGTTCCCAAAACCTTGTCTGATAGATGGCATTCTTGTCCTGAATGTAAGCTAGAAATTGATAGGGATACGAACTCAGCAATACTAATTAAAAAAGTGGGGTTGGGCATCGCCTCACTCAAAAACGCTCAACCGAATTCTCGGAAGAGAAGCCCACACTGTACCATCTAAGCGATCAGTGTTGAGAGTATGTCACGTAAAATTCAAGATTTCTGGTCTTTAACCATGTCAGATATCCAAACACAACTAGCAACAGAATTAGCCCCAATGGATTGGGAAACCCTCATTCCCCATGCCAAACGTGATGCCGTGATCGTGGTTGATGGGGCACTCGATTTACTCGAAGTGGGAGTGGCGATCGCCGAAGACAATGTACATTCGGTTCAAAACTGGATCAGTGAACTGCTGATTCATAAACCCTCCCCCGACGAACTGAATACTTGGAACGGAGAACCCGAAAAACAATTTCTGACCCTGATTGTTCAACCCTTTGTGCTAGTGAGAGCGATCGCTTGAATAAGACAAATTTCAAGACAATCGTTGTTTGAGCCAAAAAGCAAATAACGGCATTGCCACCCGATAGCCCAGTTTTGGGCCATGAATTAACCCCTTTTGTTCCAATCCTGACAGTGCCCCCTGAAGACCCCCTCCCTTGGAAAGTTGATGAATCCGCACATAATCCTTGGCATGGGGGCTATCCGTCGGATCAATGGCTAAACTTTCGAGCACCCTCGCTTGAATCGGTGGTAAGAGCAACAACAAGGACTCAAAGGTCAAGGAACGATCCTCAATCAGTGCCAGAATACTGTGGCGAACATGATGGATCTGGATTGTATTGACGGGATGTAGCCCATTGTGGCCATGAGGGACTAAATTTTGATAACCTGATCGAACCCCCACCTGATATTCCAAAACAATCCGACGCGCTAGGGCGATCGCATCCCCTAAGTGACCCTGCATATAATCTAAAAACAGTTCCAAAGCGGTTTGATCAAACTGAAGACTTTTAGCGGCCATAACGGATTGGCTCCAATCTTGAAGTTCCAAACGGGGTACAGGAGCCAGGGTCATAACCTGCAAATGACTTTCATCGGCCCAGGGTTCAGGGATAGTGGCAATAATCACATAGTTAATTCGACTTTGCCGTTTAACCTCCTGGCGAAGATAGGCTTCCCACTCTCCTGAGCGATCCCAGGAACGAATATGGGGGAAATTCTGAAAAACAAATACCACTCGACAGTCCAAAAGTTCTGCCATCACCTGGGGCAAGGTTAAGAGAGACTGAAAAATGCGCCATTCTTCCTTCATCCCTGCTTTCCAGACCAAACTAGAACGATGAATCGGGACTTGTTCCAGTTTGAGGGGATGTTCCTTTGTCCATTGTTCAATGAGGTTCAGTTCCTGGGGGGTGACAAAAACCCCTAATAATCCTTCTGCTAACAAAGTCAAAAAGCGGGAAGAAGTCGTAGCGCGTAAACAGTCAATATTGATTACCCTGGCTCCTACCTGTTGGGCTGCCCACTGAATCAGCGATCGCCGTCCACTGCCCGATACTCCCGCTACCATCAAATCGCCATCTTCGGCCAGAATTTGACTAACCGTTTGAATTTCTGCTTTTCTGACAAGGTATGGAGGCAAAGCAAGCGCATTAACGAGCATAGCGGTGAGAAGAATAAAACCAGACAAAACAGAAGAACTTATTAAAGCAGAGATGGGCCCTATACAACAAGATGCCCTCGGCGGATCCCCACTGTAATGATTTGTATTATTTTCCCTCGTGATCCCCAAGGGAGTATTATTATTAAGCAAGAATACTATTTTTTAGTGCCAATCTAGTCGGGAGTTCTCATCATGCCTTCTCCTTCTACCTTGACCCAAAATCCTTCCATTGCCTGGCAAACCTTTACGGCGGATCAAGTTGTTGAAAAATTAAACAGCGATCGCAGTCAAGGCCTAAGCCATCAACAGGTGGAAGAAAATCTAAAAGCCTATGGCAGCAATGAATTGGTAGAAACGGGAGGGCGAACTTCCTGGGACATTCTCATTGATCAGTTCAAAAACATTATGTTGCTGATGCTGATCGCCGTTGCCATCATCTCCGCTGCCTTAGATATTCATCAAGCTCAATTATCAGGAAAATTTATTTTCCCCAAAGATTCGGTTGCCATCTTCACCGTAGTACTTTTAAACGGTATCTTGGGTTATGTCCAGGAAAGTGGAGCCGAAAAAGCCCTCGCCGCTCTCAAGACTCTGGCCTCTTCCAAAGTCCGCGTTATCCGAGAAGGTAAAGTGAGCGAAGTGGATGCGAAAGAAGTGGTGCCAGGAGATCTGATGCAACTAGAAGCCGGGGTCAAGGTGGCCGCCGATGGTCGTCTCCTAGAAACTGCTAATTTGCAAATACGGGAATCGGCCTTAACTGGAGAAGCAGAGGCCGTTATTAAAGAAGAAAATAAAATTCTCTCGGCGGATAGTCCCGTCGGCGATCGCTTTAACCTGGTCTTTTCAGGAACGGAAGTAGTTCAAGGCCGAGCCACGGTGATCGTCACCGAAACAGGAATGCGGACAGAATTGGGAAAAATTGCCTCTGCTCTTCAATCTGTCGAAGCGGAACCTACCCCTCTCCAAAAACGCATGACCCAATTGGGTAATGTTCTCGTCACAGGTTCTCTTATCCTAGTGGCGATCGTCATTATTTTTGGTACGATCCTACGACCCAATCTCTTCATGGAATTGGTAGAAGTTTCCTTAAGTATGGCGGTGGCAGTGGTTCCTGAAGGTTTACCCGCCGTTATCACCGTGACCCTGGCCCTGGGAACTCAACGGATGGCGAAACGTAATGCTCTGATTCGCAAACTCAGTGCGGTAGAGACTCTGGGTTCTGTCACCACCATTTGTTCTGATAAAACGGGAACCCTGACCCAAAATAAGATGGTTGTTCAGACGATTACCAGCGATCGCAGCGATCTAAAAGTGACCGGAGAAGGCTATAACCCCGTCGGTCAATTTCAAGTCTCAGAAACCGAAAGCATTGATCCGAAAACGAAGCCTGAAATTCAAGCCTTGCTCGAAGCCTGTATGCTCTGCAATGATGCGGTTTTACAACAGGAAAATGGGGAATGGGCCATTCTGGGCGATCCCACCGAAGGCGCGTTACTGGTAGTTGCGGGTAAAGCCGGCATTTTCAAACATGAACAGGAACAGTATTTTCCTCGTGTGGCCGAATTTCCCTTTTCCTCCGAACGTAAGCGCATGAGCGTGGTGGTTGAGGATGAACGGGGCTTAATTCAGGCCGAGAAGGGACTGATCATGTTTGTCAAAGGATCGTCAGAATTAATCCTCGAACGCTGTACCCACATTCAAGTGGGTTCCCAGGTTTTAGAATTGAGTGCCGAACAACGAACCCGCATCTTAGAAAAAAACAATCAATTGGCAGGCAAAGGGCTACGGGTATTAGGGTTTGCCACCAAAAATCTGAATGAGATCCCCCACCAAATCAGTGATGATCAAGCGGAACGAGACTTAACTTGGTTAGGTTTAGTGGGAATGTTAGATGCTCCCCGGCCAGAAGTTCGAGAGGCAGTGGCCAAATGTCGAATAGCCGGTATTCGTCCAGTGATGATTACCGGGGATCATCCCCTCACCGCCTTAGCGATCGCCGAGGATTTAGGGATTGCGGAACCAGGCTCCCAGGTGTTAACCAGTCGGGATTTAGAACAGTACAGCGCGAGTGAATTAGAAAAAGTGGTTCAAGAAGTCGGGGTCTATGCCCGTGTCTCTCCCGAACACAAACTACAAATTGTTCAATCCCTGCGTCGTCAGCACCAGGTAGTGGCCATGACGGGTGATGGGGTGAATGATGCACCAGCCCTAAAACAGGCCGATATTGGTGTGGCGATGGGCATTACCGGAACGGATGTCAGTAAAGAGGCCAGCGATATGATTTTACTGGACGATAATTTTGCCACCATTGTCGCTGCGGTGGAAGAAGGTCGGGTTGTCTATACAAATATCCGTCGTTTTATTCGCTATATTCTCGGCAGTAACATCGGAGAAGTCTTAACCATTGCTGCTGCGCCCCTGATTGGTTTGGGCGGAGTGCCTTTATCCCCCTTGCAAATTCTCTGGATGAATCTGGTCACTGACGGGGTTCCCGCTTTGGCCCTAGCTGTGGAGCCAGGCAAACCAACCGTTATGCAACAACCGCCCCAGGATCCCCAAGAAAGTATTTTTGCCAGGGGCTTAGGTTCTTACATGATTCGTCAAGGTTTAATTTTAGCGATCGTTACCATTTTCTTGATGGTCTGGGCCTACGGTTATACCCAGGAACATACCCTTAATGGCACCCTTGCCCCCGGTCGTTGGAAAACGATGGTCTTTACTACCCTCTGTTTGGCCCAAATGGGTCATGCCTTGGCGATTCGTTCGGTGCATCGTCTGACCATTGAAATGAACCTCTTTTCCAATCCCTTTTTGCTCATCTCGATTGTTGCAACTTCCTTGCTGCAACTACTGTTAATTTATGTCGAACCCCTAAGACAATTCTTTGGAACCCAGTATTTACCTCTCAATGAGCTATTGGTTTGTTTTGGATTCAGTGCCCTAATCTTCATCTGGATTGAGATGGAAAAAATTGTCTATCGCCTCTATCAACGCTGGCGGTAAGAATCAATAAAAACGTATTGGTTGCCTAACTTGAGGAAGGACGGTTTTCACGACCGTCTTTTTTTGTCAATAGGGTTGTCATAATTCTTAACATTGTGTTACATTGATTTACATAAAGAAAAAAAGGAAACACAGCCATGACTGCTCGCGGATTTAAACTCGACTCTGACAATCGTTTAAACAACTTTGCTATTGAACCCAAAGTCTATGTGGACGACACAGTGCAAGCCGGCTGGACAGAATATGCCGAAAAGATGAACGGACGCTTTGCCATGATTGGTTTTGTCGCGCTCTTAGGCATGGAAGTTTTAACTGGTCACGGTGTTATTGGTTGGTTAACCAGTCTCTAATCTAGGAGCGTTGGGCAGCTATCTCATATTCAGAAACCTTATTAACTCTCTGTTAAAGGCTTTTCTGAGAATGTTCAACGCGACTTTCTCATTTTTCTTCTTAAATCGTCATCTTACATAAATAAATTAAGTTCGGAGATACCCTATGAACGCTGATTATGATATCTACACCAACAAAGATCTCTTCGCCCCTGTTATTTTCCGCTCCGATTTCAACAGTTTCAAAATGATCAATGGCAACCAAGCTTGGTCGCTCTTCTTTACGGCAGGCAAGGAAGATAAGGAGCTAGGACTCAATCCTGAATTTGGTCGCTTCTTTACCAATCTGCTGATTGCGATCGCTGTTACGGGCGGAATCTGGGCTTTCTGTTTCAGCCATGCACCTCTATTCGGTTTTAGTCATACGCCTTTTATCGGTTAAATCAAGACTTTTTTCGTCTCAACTTTTTTGTCAACAGTGAACTTTATACCTTGGCCTTCTGAATTTTCAGGAGGTTTTTTATTGGTGTTCAGAGTGATCCCCATGGGCTATAACATAGTAATAAGGTGAGCGATCGAGATCAGGTCAAATGTTATCGGTTAGTGAAAAGACATTTGCTAGTACTGTTTTAGAATCCCCAAAACCCGTTTTGGTGTACTTTTGGGCCCCTTGGTGTGGACTTTGTCATTTTGTTAACCCCCTTCTCTGGAAACTGAAGGCCGAATGGGGGGATGGGGTCAGGCTGGTGGATGTGAATGCGGATAGCAACCTCAAATTAGCCCATACCTATCGTCTCAGAAGCTTGCCAACACTCTTGTTATTTGAGCAAGGTAAAGTTACTCAACGGCTAGAAGATTTTAAAGCCAGGGAAGATTTATACCGAATTCAATCGTTAATTCAAGCTCAATCTGCTATTAAGTCAGCCTAGTCAGATTCTGCCTTTCTGCCCTTTCCATTCCAGTGATATGCTTAGTAAACGTGAAGTCATCGCAGATTTATTGGTCGGAGGATAGGGTTTGTGGACTGGAAAACACGCGCAATTCGCGGGGCAACAACTGTTTCTGAAAATACAGTGGCGGCGATTCACGATGCAGTCAGTGAATTACTGGATGCCATTGAAACCCAAAACCAACTTGATCCCGAAGAGATTGTCAGTGTCATTTTTTCTGTTACCCCCGATCTAGATGCTATTTTTCCGGCCGCGATCGCCAGGGAAAGACCAAACTGGAATCATGTGCCGTTACTTGATGTTCAGCAAATGCAAGTAAAAGACAGCCTCAAATTTTGTATTCGTGTTCTTATTCAGGTCAATACCCCCAAACCGCAAGCAGAAATTTACCATGCCTATCTCCGCAAGGCCCAACATTTACGGCCAGATCTCTGTTTTTCGCTATTAACCTAAGGATTGATAGAGGTTACTAGGAAATTTCCGCCAGTTGAGAAAGCCGTTAATCGGGCGGCAGTTTAGGGGTATTTTGCGATTGTAAATACCAGGCTCGCCAAGCGGTAGAACTGCGAATAGCTATCCATAGCAACAGCATGGCAATTAATCCCCCATTTTTAGGTGCTTTAAAGGCAAACAGTACTAAACACACACAGAGAATATCTTCCAACAGCGTGACCCAGGGCGGAATTCCTCGCAGCCGAAAAAACCAGCCCACTTGCACTAATTTCAGGACAAGCGCAAATAGCCCCCCTAATAGCCCGACCATCCAGAGAGGTTGCAAGCTAAAGTGAATCAGTTTCGTGACGGTTATTGCCATCAATGCGCCGACCAGGGGTGTACATAAGAGTTGGATAATCTGCAAAATACGCTGGCCGAGTAGTCGTTTAGAGGCAAATAATTCAAATAAAGACCAACTCGTCAGAATGGCAATTAAAATTCTTGGATTAATACGCCCCAGAATTGGTACGTTTGACCATAGATCACCTTGCAAAAGGCCAATCATCAGAAGAGGTAGAGCAATCCGCATTCCGGCCGCTGCTGAGGCCGATAAAATGGCTAAAACACCAATAAGCATTCAAAAAAAGGGATGGTAGCCCTAAAATCTTGAGGTAAGTACACTGTGAGTAGGGTAAGTATATCGCCTTTTTGTAAGTGTAAATGTTTCTTCATGATTTCAGATAAGCAAAAGTTGAGGTTTGATGACTGTCTAATCGGGCTGTAAGAATTGGCTAGAATGAATTGAGTTCCTGGTGAATCCTATGTCTATTTCCCTTCGTACTTTAACCAGTTTTTGGATATTGGTTTTTCTTGCTTCTCCGGCGATCGCCGAAAATATTAATCAACTGGCGCAATTACTGAGCACCAAAAAATGTCCCATGTGCGACTTAAGTGGTTCGGGACTGGTATTTGCTGATTTAACGGGGGCTAATTTAGCGGGAGCCAACTTGGCGGGGGCCAATCTCAGTCAGGCCAATTTGAGTGGAGCCAATCTCACGGGAGCGAATCTGAGTGGAACGTCTTTTAATAGTGCGAATTTAACAGGAGCCGATTTGCGGGGTGCGATCATGAATGGTACAGATCTGCGAGGAGCCTATTTAACCAATGCCAATCTCACTGCTACCAATTTGGATTCTGCCTTTGTCCAGGGAGTAGTGGGAATGCCGACCAATGCCGGAACGCCCGAACTTTTCTTCGGTTGGGGGTTATTGGAAAGCCGTAAGGGAAATTTTAAGGCGGCTCTCAGCAATTACAACAAAGCTCTGGATTTAGATCCCCATTTCGCGCCTGGTTATTTGGGACGAGGCTTGGCCTTGTTAAAAATGGGAGATGAAACGGCGGCTAAACAAAACGTAGAATATGCCTCCAAATTGTTTGAGGAGGAGAAAAATACCGATGGCTATGATACGGCCCAAAATTTTCTGAAAAATCTACAGGCAATGCAAGATGCTCGCGCCAATGGGGCTGGCACTCCTCAATTAGATGCGATCGTCCGAGGGGTAGCTTCCCTGGCCCTCCAATTTCTTCTGCGCTAGATTATCCACAAATTTTTCCAGGAGAGATTTGTATTTAGAGCCACCCATGCTATGATGTTAAATCGTCGGTAAAAAACCGATGTTAAAAAAGGAAACGGGGGTGTGGCGGAATGGTAGACGCTGCGGACTTAAAATCCGTTGAGCCTTATAAGCTCGTGAGAGTTCGAGTCTCTCCACCCCCATCTATTGATATCATGTTATGCTTTGTTGACAATCAGAATAGTCTCTAAAAAGAGTGAAATCCTTTTGGTGAAGATTTTTTGTCAATTGGGATAGCTAGTTTTGTCAGTAAACAACTTGTCAATCCTAATTATTAGTGATACAATCGGGCTAAACAAATTTAAATTTTAAGCTCTCTCTTTGCCAGGCCTCTTATAACGTAATGTAGGCCCTGCCCCCCCTCTTTATAATTAAATTTATTAGGAGTTACGCATTGTCAAAAACAAGAAAATGTGCTAGGGACAGAAGTAAGGAGGAGTTTGTGTATGATGGTCAAGAATAAATTGGCGAATAACAGGAATAAATAACTGGCGTGAAATCTGATA
>JAYKJI010000406.1:0-3652 GCA_035285405.1 Snowella sp.
GTATGAAAAAATTATTCAAGAGCTAATGCAAATTAGCCGCCATCGGTTGAAGGATTACATTCGAGGTAAAAGGGCTAAGTTGCTTGCTATGTCTGTCTTCTAGCTCTCTTGTCGCCCCACCAGATTGATAACAAGCTTGAGGCTTGTGTTATATTGACATCAAAAGTGCTGGGTAAATAAGGAGATTTTTACGGATGACAGATCGCTTAGAACGTATTGAGGCACTGATTGAATCCAATGCGAAAAGTATTGAGGCGTTGACTCATCAAATGAATCAAGACCGTGACGAGGCAAAGCAAGATCGTGCGGAAATGAAGAAGATTTTAGAGCATCAACGTCGTGACCGCGCCCATGTGTTTGAATGGATGGCTCGTTTAGCGGCAGCCCAAGCGGATTTTTACGAGGCTCAGGCTTATTACATGACTCAATCTGAACAAATGGATGAAAAACTAACGGAAATTCTTAACCGTCTCACTCCAGATTCATAGATAGCGATCGCGTTTTTAAAATTGAGAGGCGATCTCCCTTCACCAGATAAAGTAATCGCAGTAACCCACAATGAGGTTATCATTTCCCATCGTGGGGTTGCGTTCCTTAATCCAACCTACAAGAGCGGCGATCGCACTAATTTGTTGGGTTAAGGAACGAGTGCTGTTGGCCAAATATTGCTTAACATGCTGGAATGAAAATAAAAATTAACTGTTGAGATGGGGAAACTTTTCTACAATTTTGCTGTATTGATTGTGTGTTTTTGCGAAACCTGATTTTTTGCGATCGCTTATGAACCCTATGCCCTTACCTAACTGTATTTGCCGTAATCCTCTCTTCAATGAATTTGTGACTCAACTGTCCCGTCGCAAATTTTTATTAGGAACAGGAGCTTTTGCTGCCACCGTATTAGCAGACAACCTCCACCCCAAAACCGCCACGGCTCAAACCGAAGGGCTTCGGATGCTGGGTGACAACGAAAAAACGATTGAGAATCTTAACCCAATCACCGTCTTTGTGGCTAAAAAAATTATCACAATGGAAGCGGATCAAAAAGAAGCGACCGCAGTCGCAGTAGAAAGCGATCGCATTTTAGCCGTCGGTAGTTTAAACAGCATTAAAACCCAATTAGGAAGTCGTCCCTATACCTTGGATCGTACCTTTGCCGACAAAGTAATAATGCCCGGCTTCGTTGAACACCACGTTCATCCTATGCTAGGGGTGCTGACAATGGCTGTAGAGATTATCTCCATCGAAGACTGGACAGTCCCCGGAAAAAATTCTAAAGCAGTACCCGATGAAAAAACCTATATAGCCCGTTTACAAGAAGCCCTCTCCAAAATGAGCGGAACTGATCCCAACGAAACCCTATTTACTTGGGGCTATCACCATTACTTTCACGGAAAAATTTACCGTCCTCAACTAGATGAAATTGAAAGGAACCGTCCCATCGTCATCTGGCATCGCTCTTGCCATGAATTTATCCTCAATACAGCCGCGCTCAAAAAATACGGTATTACGGAAACCACTTTACAAGGGCGGGGACTGGCTAGTGAACAATCCAATTGGGAAAAAGGCCACTTTTTTGAAAAGGGAATGGAAATCATCGTACCTTTCATTGGCAAAGATTTAGCCAGTCCTGAACGGGCAAAGGAAGGCTTAAAAATTTTCAAACTTTATCTACTATCTAAGGGAATCACAACTATTTGTGAACCTGGAACCCTCTCTATTCGACCCATGCACGAATTTTGGGAAAACGGACTCAACACAGAAGATACCAACTTCCGCACCTACTTTGTTCCCGACGGTCGCAGTTTGTTCGATAAATATAAGAACGACCCCGACGCTCTATTGGCAAAAGTTGAAAGTTTCAAGTCTTGGGGACGGGGCAAGGTGCAATGGTTGCCCATGCAAATCAAACTCTTTGCCGATGGTGCCATCTTTTCCCAAGCCATGCAGATGCAAAAACCCTATCTAGATGGACATAAGGGGGAATGGATTGCCCTACCAGAAGATTACACGACGGCCTTTAAGCTTTTCTGGGATGCGGGCTATCAAATCCACACCCATGTTAATGGCGATGAGGGATTACAGGTCGTGACAGATGGGTTAGAAGAACGCTTCAACGCCAATCCTCGGCAAGACCATCGTTTTACGGTTGTCCACTTTGCCGTTTCCAGCGAAGAACAGGTTAAACGATTCGGCAAAATGAACGCGCTAATTTCTGCCAATCCCTACTATGTCAGATCTCTAGCGGATCGCTATTCGGAATTTGGTCTTGGCCCAGAACGGGCAGATAACATGGTGCGTCTCGGTTCCGTTGCCAAAACGGGAATGCCCATTGGTCTGCATTCTGATATGCCCATGGCTCCCGCCGATCCTTTATTTTTGGCTTGGTGTGCCATTAACCGCATCACTGTTTCAGGACGTACTGCCGCACCAGACCAGCGTATCAGTATCGATCTCGCTTTGAAGGCAATTACGCTCGAAGCCGCTTACTTTATGCGTCTGGAAAATGAGATTGGCAGCATTAAAGCAGGCAAAAAAGCCGATTTTGCTATTTTGGAGCAAGATCCTTTTGCTGTTCCTGTGACTAAACTTAAGGATATTACTGTTTGGGGTTGTGTTTTTGAGGGACAAAAATTTCAAGCTCCCAAAACAGCATCAAAAGCCACCTTATCTTCAAACGTTAATATTGCACCAGAAGTTGAGCATTTAGGATTATTAACTCAAGCAATTGGTTAATTTATACAAGTTAAATTTTGCCCAGCAAACGGTCAACTATCGTTTAAGAAATTTGAGTGCGATCGCCGCTCTTATAGGGTGCATTAATGAAATGTAATTCACCGAATTGATTGTTATTTACCGTAGTTATTCGATTTTGGGATGTTTATTAATGCGATCACTTTTTATCTTTGGGTAAGGGCGATCATTGTTGGGAGGATCAATTTTTTGGGAATGGCGATCATTTTGGGAGAGTCAATTTTTTTTGGAATCGGCGATCATTTTTGGAAGGTGAAGGGGAAAGCGGCGATCGCACTTTATCAGAGAAACTAATCACAGTACCCCACAATGAGGTTGTCATTTCCTATAATTGGGTTGCGTTCCTTAACCGACAAGCTCGGCGATCGCACTATTGATTTGGAACGCGCATCATACGATTCAGAAGCTCTATAAATAGCTTGGCTTCAGTTTCATCAAGGTGACAAGCAAAATATTTCACGATTGCGGCTTCATAAACAGACCACATTTGCTCCAGGACAATTAATCCTTCGTCAGAGATAATGGCAAATGCTCCACGGCGATCGCTGTTACATTGCTCTCGTTGCAAAAGTCCTGCTTTTTCTAGGCGATCAACCAGGCGCGTTATATTGCTACGACTAAGCAGAACCGTCTGGGCTAGTTCATGCAAACGCAGCTTTTTCTCAGGGGCTTCTGAAATGGCAAATAAAATGTCATACCAAGTAAGCGGCGGTAAATCCGATCCCGCAAGCTCCTGCTCAATTTGCTCAATTAAGATGATATGGGCAGATAGAAACTAGACCTGTTGGGAAATAAAAGAGAAACAGAAAGTTTGCACAGTAAGGATTTCATCATCTCTTACCAATTAGGCAGCATTCAAATAGAAGTTCCATAAACCAGTAGAATTCAACATCAAGCGGTC
>JAYKJI010000407.1:0-18253 GCA_035285405.1 Snowella sp.
AGGTTTGCTCATCTTGTATAGCAAAATCACCTTGATCACCTGTCATTGCGGTAATACTGGTTAAACCATCAAGATGTTGTCGCATTCTTGGTAAAATCAACCCCCTATAGGATAGTCGAAATTGGGCAATAATTTCAAAACTCTCCTTTAGTTTCCCGTATCGTTCAGGGATCAATTTAAAGATGTCATCAAAAAAGTCTGAACCGCTTGACTCACTCAAGATTTTCAACAGTCCTTGCTCTTTAAGAACGGCCGCAACTTTATCTTTGATCGTTTCGACTGTCCTTTGTAAACTTTGATCAAGCGTTAAAAAGCGATGAGAAATTAACACCCTTAACTCATCTTGATAATTGGGATAAGCCCTGAATGGCCCAACAATCCTGAGTTGATCATTAATTTTGGAAATAGCATCGTCGGCTGACAAAATACCTTTATCCTGATAACAAGACTCCAAAGCCACCACAAATCCTTCGTAGAGTTCTTCGTTTGGTGCTTGTCGCTGATACCAAAGTTCCGAACGTAATTTCTGTAATTCTAGGCTCACTTCATACCACCATCCTTGATCATTACCACCAAATAGATTTGTAAAAATTTCTTCGGTTTCTTGGTAATCGTCATCTACACTTTGAGAAAAAATATTTTTTCCTTTTTCCAATTCAGATTGAATTTGTTGACTAATCGTCGTTAATTTCTCCTGGCATGACTTAGCAATTTTTATGTCTAAATCCCTGATTTTTGTTGATAAATAATCTAGAACCTTATCTAAAATAATTTGATTAGCCTCATCTGGATTGCTACAATCAGCAATAATACAATCAATGAAATTGATACCTAAACGCCCCTCATTCAGTTTCTGATTGAAACGTTGACAGGCCAATTTTGCTTCTTCACTATCCCGTAGCTGATTCAAGACAATAAAGATTCTTTCGGATAAATCATCAACTGCGATCGCGGCTTTATCGTATAACTCCGTATCCTTATCTTGTAAATCATCACCGATAATGTCAGGACGACGAATTAACAAAACAATGTCAACTTCTTTTCCCAGAGTTTCCAACATTAAAGTGCGATCGCTAGATTTAAAATCGCCTAATCCAGGAATATCTACCAACGTTATTTTTTCAATATCATTGTTAGGAAATGTACAGAAAATTTCAACTTCTTTTACTGCTAAATATTTATAAGCATTGGCTGTTTCTATATTTCCTGGATGGGTAACATACGCCTGAATTTTATCAAGAGAAATTTTTTCCTCAACTTCAGCCTGACCTAGCCAATTTTGATAGTGATGACGATTCGTATAGTAAGAATCCTTAAGACGATTGTATATTGCTTGTTCAGTGTTCTTGCTGTCTAACGATAAAATTGGTAAATCTCTGGCAATAAAATCCTTAAGACTTACTGGCACAGGGTTTAATCCTAAATCCTTATAGTAGGGACGAATAACATCCTTTAAAAAAGAATCTTGGGAATGATAGCGAACTATAGCCCTTGTCTCTCCTTGTTTTTGATGACGAATCTTACTTCGTACCGCAGTACAAGCTCCTCCGCTCTGGGCTGGAATTACTTTGTTTCCTAGACCTGTCAAACTTTGTAAGAGGGTACTTTTCCCCTGACGCATAATGCCAATTACCCCGATATTGAGAGTGTCACGGGAAAAACGAGCCTGTAACTTCTCTAAAATAGCTAATTGCTCCGTAATGGCATCGTGAGGAGTCCGAAAGTCAAGATTATTTAACTTGCCCCTGATCTCTTCTTGATTGACCTTTTGTAACAATTCTCCCCGTTTGGCCTCAATACGACCCAAGGCATCCCGCAAAATCTCCAGATTGGCGATCACCGACTTAATACGGGTTGCTAAGGGTTGACGCTGCTCAATAATTGCTGAAATGCGCTCTGCTCTAGTCATAGCTACTATGCACTGGAAGTAATGTCTCCCTGGGATTATCTTTCTAGACCCTCTGTTAGATCAAGTATTCTTAATATTTCGTAGCATGGTCAACATTGCTTGACATAAAAGCGATCGCATCTTCAATGTCAACCATCAACTATTCATTATCAACTATTAACTATTGACTGAAAGGTTGACTCAATATCTGAATCAATATCTGAATAAGAAATAAAACGATAGTTCAAACCACTTTGGCGGAGGAGAGATTCTACAGCATTGCAGAAAGCAGAATTTAGAACAGGCTGGCTCTCTATCCATTGGGGTCTAACCCTAGAAACATAGGCTTTGATAGTTTCAATTTCTAAACAAAAGAAGCCTGGAGAAAAAGTTGGATTTAATCCGCCATCATATTCAAATTTACTGTGCATTAATTGGAGGGAATAAACCGATTCAGCATCAAATTTACCCACCTCTGGCACGGTTTTAGCACGAAAAACGGGAATAAATTGCTGAAAAGGAATTCGTAGAGTTTTGGAAACAAAATTATCGGTATCAAAAGAATAACAATAACTCAGCCCATCCCATTTACCTTCACAACGGGTAATTAATTTATAGCGTTTACCATCGCCTTTAATCCTAATTTCAATGCCCTCATAATTAGCTAAATTTAACGGCGGGGAAAAATTGCGAGTGCGAACGGAAGCAAAACCCCCATTATTGGCAGTGGATACTTGACCGGAAAAAATGGCACAATTGCGGCTAAATTGAATTTGACTACTGCTCACTCCTCCCATCACCACATCATCGACGGCTCCCCAGGTGGTTTTTAAATCATCCGTGGGTTGGGTAAAATCAAAAATTGTTTGATCAGGAGAGAGTAAATATTGCTGGGCTAAATTAATTAATTCTTGATATTCCCATTCATTGGAGAAAGGACTACAATTAATCACCATTGAAACAGAGTCAAAGATAGCAGGCGTGATATTTTCAACAGTCAAAACCTCAACAGGACTAGCAAAGGTGTTAGGGGCTACTTCTGGATTTTTCTCTAAAACTCGAACTTTAAATTGCCGATTGAGCAAATGAGTAATAACCTTTTCGCCGACAGAACTATTGGCATTCATCACTAAAACGGTTGTCATCATTTTATTTTCCTTCAGGGGCGACTGGACTAAAACATCAGATTGGCCAAAAAATAATCGCTGCAAACAATTGAGGAAGGGAACGGCCTCAAAATAGGTCAGGGTTTGCCAAAATCGTTTAATATCCCAGGCTTGTCGGGGCGATCGCGTCATGGAGTCAGTCCTGTCCTTAAAAATTCACCTTTCTATTGTACCGTTGTCACCTAATCGCTGTTGACCTAACTCGGCAGCCAATTGAATCGCAGCCCTAAAACTGTCTGAGCGGGCTATTCCCTGACCGGCAATATCAAAGGCCGTACCGTGATCAGGGGAAGTCCGAATAAACGGCAGTCCAATGGTTGTATTAATTGCCTGATCGAAGGCCAATAATTTCACCGGAATTAAGCCCTGATCGTGGTACAAAGCCAAATAACCATCCGCCACAGAGGTAGTTTGCTGATGAAACCAGGCTTGACCAGGGCTAACCCAGAGGGTATCGGGAGGAACAGGGCCGATCAGTTTAGCTTGAGGATAGTCTTGTTGAGCTTGGAGGAGCCAGGGAATTAACCAATCCTGTTCTTCTCGCCCTAGTTGACCCTGTTCACCACTGTGGGGATTTAAACCGGCGATCGCAATGGTGGGGGATGGAATACCAAAATCTTTTTGCAGTGTTTCTACAAATAAAGCCAACTTAAGACTCATTAATTCAGGAGTAAGAGCGATCGCAACTTCACGCAGAGGGATATGGGTGGTAGCCAGTAAGGTGCGTAATGTCCATTGACTATGGGGCGATCGCGCTACAAATAGCATCCCAAATTGATCAATCTGGGCCCGTTGCGCTAATACTTCCGTTTGACCTGGAAAATGATGACCAGCTAATTTCCAAGCAGCTTTAGCAATGGGAGCGGTGACAATGCCCTGAAAGTTTCCGGCTAAGGTGGCGGCGATCGCCGTTTCTAAATAGGCAAAACTAGCCCCTCCACTAGCAGCATTTCCCGTGCCTAATTTAATTTGAGCTATCTGAGACGCATCAAGGGCAACTTCTAGTTGGGGAAAATGGTCAGGATTGGCAACGGTTTTTCCTAACTGTTTTAACTGTTCATAGGTTTGTAGCCACAGCGATCGCGTTCCGACCAGGGTAATGGCAGCAGTTTCTTGAAGGGTGCGATCGGCCAACGCTTTTAAAACCACTTCCGGGCCAATACCGGCGGGATCACCCATTGTTACGGCGAGGGCTATCATCGACAACATCCAAAAATTAGGATAAGAAAGTTGGTGTTATTCTAGCCTGCATTGCCAGTCGAATCTAGGGAGTCAATTGGTTGCTCCCTCTTGGTTTTTTCGTCTGGTTTTATTTCTTTTATATATTTGGGTATTTTTTGCGTAGGCTCGGCCAGTAGAGAATCAAAAACAAATAATCCTTCCTCTGGCAGAAATTTTGCCTGTATCTGTACAAAGTAGCGTTCTGGGTTTTTATCTTCTTTCGTTAGGTTTGGAATAATACGGAAAGGGGGGACTGGAGAATTTTGCCAGGACACAGGCAGATGAGTCGGCTTGCAGCGATCTTGGGGATAGCGTTTCTCATTACGAAAGATAGAAATAGTAGTGTATTGAGATTGACCGAAAAACTGCCAAATTCCCCTGAGAGTAAATACGTCTGGAATAGCATCTTCGGGTTTAATTTTCTGTTCTGGGCCGTCGGTATAACAAGAAAGAGCATTAAAACCAAAGACTTGTTTTTGATTAGCGATAGTAGGATAAACTCTTAATAAAAACTCTTTGCCAATTTCCAATTTTTTGAGAAGTTTTGACTTAGCATAGATTTTATAAGTATTTGAGCCAATCTGAATGGCTATCCGTCCATCTTCTCCTAGAACGATTACGCCTTGAATGAAGCCGATCGCCTGAAAAAAGGTTGCTGGAGGGGGGGAAGTTTTTTGGGCTTTAGAGGGTGACGGCTCCAAGGATAAGGAGTCTGAAGAGTCAAGGGGCTTTTGCTCAACTGCCGTGATTTCAGGATTAGCGACAGCTTCAATCTTAGTTTTTTTAGCCGATTTCTTAGACTTAGCTGTCTGTTTACTGGAATTAGTCTCTGATTTTAGAGGGGATTCGTGTTTTTCAACGGTGTTTTCAGAAGCAAGCACCTGCTCAGGCTGAGTTTCGACCTTAGCTTTTGATACTAAAGTTTTTTTATTCTTTTTACTGGGAGGACTATCTTTTTCGGTCGAAGAAGTATCTTGGGAGACAGCAGTTTCCTTGTTCTGCTCAGGTATCTCCTCTGGAGCCGATTTACGTTTTATGGCACGGATTTCTAAGGGCATTGCTGAATTCTACTTTTTTTAAATTATACAGTTTTTCTTTGATCCTTAAGAACAATGGTCACTATGTTCTGTGAAATAGGGGGGGAGTTAGTCGCGATCGCATTCTTGTTATTTGGGTATCTCGGCTCTTTCATAGGGCATTATATCTAAAATTTGATCAATATTGATAGAATCAATTGGAACTGGTAAATACGTCACCATTAAAGTAGAAAAATTACATAAACTTATTTGCATTTTCCCTTCATTAAGATAGTAAAAGCATCATGGTTTAAGTTATAATATTTTTAAGCCAAATTATTCTGATGTAAGTACAAGTCCACGATAGGCTTGTTCAATTGCAAAGCTAAGATTAATGCTTTTGAGTTCGATGGTATCTCCCTCTTTGTAGTTAATGATAATCCATTCACCATTCTCTTTATGATGATATAGGTCTATTTCGATGCTAGTTGAACTGACTAATAAATAATCTTGTAAGATAGGGTTATTGCGATACATTCTAAATTTGCCACCGCGATCGTAGGCTTCAGTGCTGGCAGATAGAACTTCGACAATTAAACAGGGATAGGTAATATATTGGGTTGTATTTTTATCGCGATTATCACAGGTTACACTAACATCTGGATAGGTATAGTTATTAGTTTCAGCGATATTAACTCTTAGGTCTGAGTTGCCTATTTCGCAGTCACTTGTTTCTAGATGATTGGAAAATAAAGTGATAAATCTGACGGAGATTAAGCTATGGTTTTTGCTACCACCACTCATCGCATAAACTTCGCCGTTAATATATTCGTATTTTTCGAGTTGTTGTTCTTCCCATGCAAAATATTCTGTGGGGGAAAGTTGGGGAAAGTTGTTGGAATTTGCTATCATAGTCAAAGTTAATTTTCTTGATTTTCTGATTTAAATTGTTGGATGATTTCTTCAGTTAACTTGTTATTTGTAAATGACTGATTAGATTTAGAGTAAATGTTAATAAAAATAATTTTAGTATTGGTTTTTAAGTAGTAGATAACTTGATAACCTGTGCTTTTTTCTTTTTGAATCTTACTATTTTTAAGCCAAATTTTAAAGACTTGATATTTAAATCTCGAAATGTAGTCACCCAGGTTGTGTAATGAGAGGAATTAGATTTTGACGAATCGCAGACAAAAATAGTTAATTTGATCGTCTTAAATTCTAGGTTCCTAGCCATTACAAAAACCCCCTGAATCCCATGTAATAGCAACAGCCTCCTGAGCATCCAAGACTGAGATAAGAAGGTTTGTGTTATTCTAGCCTGCATTGCAAATTGAATTGAGGAGCGGCAAGCTTGATGACCATCTCCACTGCTGGACTAAGTTTAGGGAGTCTCCGCAAAATTCACCACATTGCCCTCAATGTTAAAGATATGACCACCTCTCGTCACTTCTATGGTCATATTTTGGGATTAACCGAACTTACGGGCGATGCTATTCCCAGTACGCTTAAAGACTTGGTAGCTCAGGGAAAAGTGGCTAATTTTATGACTCCCGATGGCACTATTCTTGACCTTTTTTGGGAGCCTGACCTAGTTCCGCCCCATCCCGATCCCCGTCAACCCTTTACCCGTGCTCATCATTTGGCCTTTGATATTGCTCCTGACCAATTTCCCACGGTGATCGCAGTTTTAAAGCAACATCAAGTTGTCATTGATCATGGCCCCGTTACCCGTCCCACTGGGCAAGGTATTTACTTTTATGACCCCGATGGCTTTATGCTAGAAATCCGTTGTGACCCCTAATGGTCATTCAATATTGTTTTATCTTTATTTTTAAGCTGCTAACGACTCACTTCTAAAACTAATCCATGAAACTCATTTGCAACCAAAGCGATCTCAATAGCAATCTATCTTTTGTTAGTAGAGCCGTCTCTTCCCGTCCGACCCATCCTATTTTAGGGAATGTGCTACTGGTCGCCGATGAAAAACTAGGACGATTACGCTTAACGGCCTTTGATTTGAGTCTAGGGATTCAAACCAGTTTTCCTGCCGATGTACAAGAAGGGGGCAGCATTACCCTACCAGCCAAACTGTTTGGAGATATTGTAAGCCGTTTACCTGACGGCAATTTAACCTTGAGTGTTACCGATAATGCTTCCGAAGAGGATGAAGAGTCCTCAGACTCAGAAAGTTTTATCGCGACCCTAACCTCTCAATCAGGGCGTTTCCAGATTCGGGGACTAAGTGCCGAAGAATTTCCTTCCTTGCCCACCGTTGCTGATGGTGCACCCCTGATGTTACCCGTTGCGGCTCTAAATGAGGGATTGCGAGGAGCCTTATTTGCAGCCAGTACAGACGAAACCAAACAGGTTTTGACCGGAGTTCATTTTAAAGGCACGGCTGATACCCTAGAGTTTGCTGCCACCGATGGCCACCGTTTAGCCCTAGTAGAAACCCCCACCCAGGTAGAAGCCGAGGAAGGAGAAGAAGCGATTCAAGGTAGTAACTTAGAGGATTTTTCGGTCACAATTCCGGCAAAAGCCCTACGGGAACTGGAAAGAATGTTAGCGACTCGTCAAGATAGTGATTTGGTCTCTTTATTTGTCGATGAGACTCAAGCTATTTTTGAATTTGGCGATCAGCGTCTAACCAGCCGTAAATTGGAAGGAGCCTATCCCGCCTATCAACAATTGATTCCGCGTCAATTCAGTCGAACTGTGAGCATGGAAAGAAAACGTTTGCTAAGTGGCTTGGAACGGGTCTCCGTCTTATCGGATCAAAAAAATAATCTGGTCAAGTTTTCTCTCAATACAGAAGATAGCCAGATTTTGCTTTCGGTGGAAGCGCAAGATTTAGGAAATGCCAGGGAATCCTTACCTGCTGAAATTACAGGGGCGAGTGGAGACATTGCCTTTAATGTTAAGTATCTGATGGATGGTTTAAAAGCGTTACCCAGTGGCGATATTCAGATGCAACTCAATGAGGGTAATCAACCCGTGATCTTTACGCCTTTGGGGGGAGCTAAAATGACCTATTTAGTCATGCCGGTTCAGATTGTTCGTTAAAAGAGGGGCAAAACAGGGGGGAGAGCATCAACATTGTTGGAAAATACCGATGTTAGAGGGCTAAAGCTGGCGAAAATTCCCGTAAAATTCCCCTTTGCAATTTTGAGCAAAAATACTTAAAATAAGTCATCAATCCATTCCCCTAGGAACTTTTTGAGCCTGTTTTAACTCCTAGTTTGAATATTCTCTTAAGCCGATTCGGGGGTGTGGGGTACTGAGGTTGTATGGCAAATAGCATCGAACCGTTTCCCGTCAAGTCGCAAGTTTCCGTCAAAGTCCGTCCGAGTAATCGCCCTACACCCCCTAGTCAACGTCTAAAAGCTTCTGCTTATCGCCAGAAAAAGCGATCGCTGCTCTTGAGGGGATTGGTTTGGGGTACTGCGTTTAGCACCACTGCTTTTCTCTCTGGTTTAGCTGGTGTGGGGGTGGCCTTTTTTACGCCCCTAGGCAGTCCCATTTCCCTAACTCGCACAACTGATTTACCAGGGGGCAATTTTAGTATTTTAGCGACGGGGGAAAATTGGAACGCTCTTTTTCCTTACCATCTGGGCCGTCCTGTTAATATTTTAGTGATGGGGATTGATCGGGTAGAAGATGCTCCACCAGACAGTTTACAAGCTTTTGCCGGACGGAGTGATACGATGTTATTGCTGCGTTTTGACCCCACAGATAATACCCTGAAATTGCTGTCTATTCCTCGTGATACCCGTGTAGATATTCCCCGTTTTGGCTATACCAAGATCAATGATGCCAATGTTCACGGTGGGCCTGCCCTGGCCGCTAATGTCGTTAGTAACACCTTAAATAATGTTCCCATTGACCGCTATGTGCGCGTGACGACCAATGCCTTTCGAGAGTTAGTGGATTTGGTGGGAGGGATTGAGGTCTTTGTGCCAAGACCAATGGTGTATAAGGATGTTACCCAAAAGCTAGATATTAATTTGGCGGAAGGCTTACAGGTATTGAATGGCGATCAAGCGGAACAATTTGCTCGTTTTCGTAAGGATGCTAATGGTGATATTGGTCGGGTGCAACGTCAGGAAATTTTGCTGACTTCTCTGCAAAAGCGGCTTAATAATCCCACCATCATTCCTCGCATTCCCCAGGCCATTAATATTCTTCAGAAATCTGTCGATACGAACTTGACGATGGAAGAGATACTGGCTCTGGCTAATTTTGGACGACAGTTGGATAGGGCACAAATTCATATGGTGATGTTGCCTGGTCGTTTTAGTCAGCCCGATGAATTTGATGGTCGCAGTTATTGGATTTTGTCAAACTCTGGCCGCGATCGCGTTATGGATCAATATTTTGGCTTAAATGAGCAGACTCAAACAGACGTAACCAGCGATCGTTCGATTAAGCGTTTAAGTATTGCGTTACAAAATGCAACGGATGATCCCGCTTTACTGGAAAAAGTACAAAGCTATTTACGTCAAAATAACTTCCGCAATGTTTATACTATCCATGATGCCCCTCAACTGCTAGGCGAGACAGAAATTGTAGCCCAAAAAGGCGATCTGCGATCGGCAAACCATCTACAGGCGTTGCTCGGACTAGGACGGGTAGAAGCTTCCTCCACGGGAGACTTGGCTTCCGATTTAACGCTACGCATTGGCTTAGATGCCAGCCATTGGGTCAATAATCCACCTGTGCCCACTAATCCTTAGGCTTTTTGCTTTTTTCCGTGTCATTTATTCGCCAAACCTTTACAAATCAGGAAATTACGCTTTCTACCCTAGAATGGTCTCAGGGGAAGACTCCTTTACTTTGTTTACATGGTTTAGGCGATCAGAGTTTAGTTTGGTCAAGCTTAGGCAATTTTTTGGCTCCTTCCTATCACATTCTGGCTCCTGATTTGCGTGGTCATGGGGACAGTAGTAAACCACTAACAGGTTATTATTTCCAGAATTATTTAGAGGATCTGAGGCATTTAATGGCCCAAAGGGAGTGGACTTCGGCTCACGTTGTTGCTCATTCCTGGGCGGCTAAATTAGTCTGTATTTGGGCGACTCAAGAGCCAAAAAAATTTCGGAGTTTAACCTTAGTCGATCCCTTTTTCATTGGTAAAATTCCCCCTATTTTTAAATTAACCTTTCCCTTGCTGTACAAAGTTCTTTCGTTTTTAAAACTAAGTCAGTCTTTTTCTTCCTATACGGCGATTGAAAGCAAAGCTCGACAACTACCTGAATATCAAGGTTGGAGTCCTCTCCAGCAACAAGTTTTTCAAGCTAGTATTGAGCAAAAAGCAGACGGTACTTGGAGCAGCAAATTTATTCAGCAAGCCAGGGATGAAGTGTTTGAGGAAGTGATGACAGTAGCCGGTTTAACTCAACCTGTAACCATACCAACTTTATTAATCCAACCTAGCCAAGGGGTAAATCGTACCGCCTGGCAATTAAAACCCTATCAACAATATTTAAAAAATTTAGAGATACAAAAGATGCCAGGAAATCACTGGTCATTTATGGTTAATGCCGATAATTTTAATGTAAGGGTCGCCCAATTTTTAGACCAATTCTAAGCTAGTTTTAAATGAAATCTAAGTAATCTGAATCTTGTCCCACTCAAAACCTATCGTTTTTAATCTCTCAATCAGAAAACGTCAGTTTCTCCCATAGACGTGGTTTAAAGAGCGATCGCGTTAGGGTGTTAGGGTGTTGATCTTGTTTTTTAATTTTTAATTATTCAATATGAAAGAAGCTAATCAAGAAAAATTATTATTTACGCCGGTTAATTCAGACAGTGATGCCATTCCAACTATTTTTGCCTTTCCGAATGAGTATAGTGTGGGCATTACTAGTTTGGGTTATCAACTCATTTGGGCTAATTTAGCCAGCCGTCGAGATATTCAGGTTAGCCGTTTATTTACAGATACTCAAGAAAGCTTGCCCTCTAATCCTGAATTATTGGGTTTTTCTTTTTCCTGGGAATTGGATTACGTTAATATTTTAAATTTATTAGAAAAGTTACAGCTTCCTATTGATAGCCAGGAACGGGATCAAAATCATCCCTTAATATTTGGAGGTGGCCCAGTTTTAACAGCCAATCCTGAACCCTTCGCTCTCTTTTTTGATCTTATTCTATTAGGAGATGGCGAGAATTTATTAGGAGATTTTATTGATGCTTATCAAACGGTACGTCACTTCGATCGCCGCACTCAACTCCATCATCTCGCTCAATTTCCAGGCATTTATGTTCCCAGTCTCTATAACGTTACTTACCATAGTCCAGAAGGCGCGATCGCTGATATTAAACCCATTGACAGCGAAATTCCTCACACGATAAAAAAACAAACCTATCGAGGTAATGTTTTATCGACCTCCGCTGTTGTCACCGAAAAAGCTGCCTGGGAAAATATTTATATGGTGGAAGTGGTGAGAAGTTGCCCAGAAATGTGTCGTTTTTGTTTAGCCAGTTATCTCACCTTACCATTCCGTACTGCGAGTTTAGAAGGCTCTTTAATTCCAGCTATTGAACGCGGTTTAAAAGTCACTAATCGTTTAGGCTTGTTAGGAGCCTCTGTCAGCCAACATCCTGAATTTGAAACCCTATTAGATTATTTAGCACAACCCCAGTATGAACAGGTTCGTTTAAGTATTGCCTCCGTGCGAACTAATACCGTGACCGAGAAATTGGCAAAAACCCTTGCTCAACGGGATACCAAATCCATTACCATTGCCATTGAAAGTGGCTCGGAAAAAATTAGGCAAATTGTTAATAAAAAGTTGACTAACTCTGAAATTAAACAAGCTGCTATTAATGCCAAACTGGGTGGTCTGACAGGAATTAAATTTTACGGTATGGTCGGTATTCCTGGAGAAGATCTAGAGGATGTACAGGCCACAGTAGATTTATTAAAGCAAATTAAAAAAGAGGTGACAGGCCTACGGATTACTTTAGGGTGCAGCACTTTCGTTCCTAAAGCCCATACGCCTTTTCAATGGTTTGGAGTCAATCCAGCCGCCGAAAAACGTTTACAATTTCTACAAAAACAATTGCGTCCCCAGGGCATTGATTTTCGTCCTGAAAGTTACAATTGGTCAGTGATTCAAACGCTTATTTCTAGGGGCGATCGCCGTTTAGCTCCTCTGTTGGCCCTCACCCGTCACTATGGCGATACTTTAGGCAGTTATAAACGAGCTTTTAAGGAATTAAAAGGAACTCTGCCGCCTCTTGATTTCTATGTGTATCAAAACTGGAGTCTAGATCAAATATTACCTTGGCAACATCTTGAAGGCCCATTACCGACTACAACTCTAGAAAAACATTTAGCAGAGTCCAAACAATATTTTTAAGAAGTTTATGATCAAAATTATGAACATTCTCAACAAACCCCGTCTAAATCGAAACCCATCGTTTTTGATCGTTCAAGTGGAGATCTGTAAATACCCCTTAGATTTTTGAGTGAGCAAGTTGATCCCCCTAAATCCCCCTTAAAAAAGAGGACTTATTTCTGAAATATATCTCAAAAAACTTCAGTTCTCAAAATAGACTTGATTTATAATTAAGCTAAATTGAGTTTTAAAGATAATTAAAAGATAATTAAAAGAATTAGATTTTGCCAGAAAATATCATTTTGGTCACTTCCTCTAAAATTGCTATAAAATAAGATCTATAAGTTTGTCAATATTAATGAAATTATCTCAATGACGATGCCTGTTAGTAGTCAAGCATTAAAATTGCTAAAATGGTCTGTCCTCTGGTTAGGATTGGGATTGGTCTTTCCTAAAATATTACCAGCAGAAAATACGGCTTTTTCTCTGCAACCCCAGGACTTGATCATAGAACAGCAGCCTAGAGCCACAACTGCCGCTCGCCGATCGCATTTGCAGGAACAACAGGATCGGGTTGCACCGGAACGCTTTGATCTGCAACGTTATCCTGTCACCGAGGCCAATGAAACTCAGTGGCGACAAACACTTTGGGCAACGGCTCTGTTAGAACCCCAGTCCCCCATCGTGATCGAGGCGATCGCCCAGATCCTAGAACTGGCCCTGAATCCGAACTTGTCCCCTTCCCAAGAAAAGACGGTACAAATGGCGATGCAGGTGGGAACCCAACTCTATCTCGGCAATCCTCAAAAATTTGGGTTAATCGGCGATCGCTTTCAAAATATTGTTAAAAAAAGTCCTGATCCTGAATGGTCAGTCATGGCTCTATCAGCCTTAGTTCAAGCAGGTTTAAAACCGGCCCTTGCTCAAACCGAATTACAACAACTGCAAAACCGTTTTCAAGGGATTGATAATCTCGCGTTTAAGGTAGCCTTACAAGATATTAGCGAACAATTAAAGCCTTCTTCTCTACCCCCTCTTCAGGATTTACTTGCCTGGCAAATTGCACCCCAATCCCCCCAACTTTACGTCTTTTGCCGACCGAATCGAGGGCTACTTTGTCGGGCAGTGTTAAAAGATGGCAATGGCCAATTCCGCCGCGAAACCTCTCAACCCCAGGCTCCCCTTTGGTCAGTGCCGTTACTTACTCGTTCTTTACATGGGCTACGTTGGAATTTTGTGCGGGGCCAAACACCTCAGGGAATTTATCGTATAGAAGGAACTATGCCTCGGCCATCCGCCACCTATTTCACGGCCTACGGCCAATTTCCCTTGGTAAAAGTGTTCATGCCCTTTGAATCCGGTGTTCAGAATTTTGTTGCTACTCAACCGGGACAAATGATTGGCGATCTGAATTCCTATGACAGTTTGTTGCCTCCTAGTTGGCGATCATACGCTCCCATCGCTCAAACTTACTGGGCTGGCCGTTTAGGGCGATCGCTGATTCGGATTCATGGCAGTGGAGAATCAACTAGCTTTTTTGTGAATAATCAGCGTTTTCCCGAAAGTAATGGTTGGAATCCGGCGATCGGTTGTCTTTCTGCCCAGGAAATTTATGATCAAACGGGCCAGTTAACAAAAGCTGATATGCCCAACATTCTTAAGACCTTAGCTGAAGTTAATGGAGGAAAAATTGAAGGTTATATGATTGTGGTTGAAATTCCGGCAAACTCTAAACCAGGAACGAATCAACCTGTATCTCTGGCTGAAATTGAAGCCGCACTTCAGAAATAAAATTTTTGTGCCTAAATTTTTGTGCTTATTTAATTAAGATGACTTCTTTTGCTTTACCTTCTATCACCCTACAGGTCAACGGCGATCGCCAAACTTGCCCTTCCCAAACCCTGTTACCTCAATTTTTAGAACAAATTGGTTTAAATCCCCGCTTAGTGGCAGTGGAATACAACGGAGAAATTCTCCATCGTCAATATTGGCCCACCACCCGACTACAGGAGGGCGATCGCCTGGAAATTGTCACCATTGTGGGGGGCGGCTGATTCCCATCGGTTATTTCACCTGACTGAGCGATCAAAAATCCGCTACCTTAGAAAAAGAAGCCAAGACCCAATTTCTCTCGGTTGGTCTTCTATCGTCTGTATTTAATTTTCAATCTAAAGCTTGGTGAAACTGTTTTATGTCTAAACAAACATTGTCTCAGCAATTTTGGAGAGTTATGCAATCCTTATTAAAACCCCTTTTTCTGATTGGACTTATTGGTGCTTTAGTTCTCAGCAATAGCCATGATGCCTTGGCTGCCCGCAGTGGGGGTCGTATTGGGGGGGGATCTTTCCGTGCTCCTAGTCGCACCTCTAGTACGCCCGCTAGAGGCTATTCTGGAGGCGGTATGGGTTACGGGGGCGGTATGGGTTTCCCTTTTCTGCTGCCCTTCTTTGGTTTTGGTGGCTTTGGCAGTCTTTTTAGTATTTTGATTGTGCTGGCGATCGCCAATTTTGTGATCAATGCCATTCGCAATGTAGGAGCAGGCAGTGGTGAAAACATCATGGAATCCGATAATCCGCCCGTTGGTGTGGTTAAAATCCAGGTGGGTTTACTAGCAAATGCCCGTGCTCTCAAAAAGGATCTGGATGAATTGGGCTTAGCGGCTGATACGGGAACCCCCAGTGGTAGAGCGATGGTCTTGCAAGAAGCGACCTTGGCCCTGTTGCGCCATCCCGAATATTGGGTCTATGGTTCGACGGAATCTCAAGCCGCACCGCTCTCTCTCGCAGAAGCCAAATTCAATCAATTGGCCCTGGCGGAACGTAGTAAGTTTTCGTCAGAAACCCTCAGTAATGTCAATAATCAACTGCGTCAAGCTCAGACCCCAGAATTATTAAAGGGTCATGGGGATTTGGCCACGATTGCCACTGCTTCAGGAGGAGACTATATTATCGTCACTGTGATTGCCGCCGCTCTGGGCAAGTTAGAATTGCCGGTTATCAATGATTCTAGTCACCTACGTCAAGCCTTACAGCAAATTGGAGCCATTGGCAGCGATCGCCTCCTAGCCATTGAAGTACTCTGGACACCGCAAGCGGAAGGGGATAGCTTAACCACCGATGATATCTTGGCCGAATACCCTACCCTAAAACTGGTTTAGGGTCAATCATTGCGAATTATTGCAGAGAGCGGATTCCTTTTCTCAGGATCACAGAAGCGGGTATGCTGGAAAAAGAATCCCCAAATCAATGAGCAAAGCTAAACAGAAGTCCCTTCATTTTAGAGAAGTTGCTGTCACAGGGTCGGCATAATTGCTCAATAACCTTGTATTTTTCTGCTTGACCTAGGTCGTTTTAGCATTATGTCTAGGCGCAAAAAAACCTTTCCCTGCGGTCATAAGGGCTATGGACAGATTTGTCATTCCTGTGCCCAAAAACAGACTCAATGGGAACAAAAAAAACAAGAAAAGGAAGATTGGCAAGCCACCTTTCTTCAAGATCCGATTGATCTACGAGATCTCCCTAAAAATGTGGTCTTAAAAGCTCGACAGATTTTAGACGGTTTGGCTAATCATCAGGACTATCGGGATTTTCATGGCAAACGGCTAAGACATGATCGTTTTGTCATCAGTATTCCTGTTACTCGTAATTATCGTTTGCTTTGTCGAGATCAGGGATCATTTTTGATTCCTGAAGCCGTTGTTTCTCACGAAGATTACAATGTCTGTAAACCAGGGGGATAAAGCAGTCAGACTAACATTATCCTATGATTCACCGCTGTGCTAAGGGCTAAGAACGGAGGAAAGATGCAAATTTATCTTGATTACAGCGCGACCACACCACCTCGCCCGCAAGTGTTAGCAACGGTACAAAAGGTTTTAGGAGAAGGCTGGGGAAATCCCTCTAGTCTGCACCAGTGGGGACAACGGGCGGCTTTAACCCTAGAAACTGCTCGTTTACAAGTTGCTAACTTTTTAAATGCACCGAACCCGGACAGTATTGTGTTCACTTCTGGGGGAACGGAGGCGGATAATTTCGCAATCCTGGGTATCGCTCGTCAATATTCCCAACCTCAGCATCTGATTATTTCTAGCGTTGAACATTCTGCGATTTCTGAACCTGCCCGTTTTCTGGCCCAGCAGGGTTGGCAAGTCACTCGTTTACCCGTTAATCGCCAAGGTCGTGTCAATCCGTTGGATTTAATGGCGGCAATTCAAGAAAATACGGTTCTAATTTCGATTATTTATGGACAAAGTGAAGTGGGAACCCTGCAACCCATTGAAGAATTAGGCAGAATTGCTCGTTCCCAGGGAATTCTTTTCCATACTGATGCGGTTCAGGTAGCAGGGCGTATTCCTCTTGACGTACAACGTTTACCCGTTGATTTGCTCTCGCTTTCCAGTCATAAAATTTATGGTATTCAGGGCGCAGGGGCTCTTTATCTACGGGAAGGTGTGAATCTATTACCTTTAATCGAGGGGGGTGGGCAAGAACAAAAACTCCGCTCCGGGACTCAAGCTCTACCAGCGATCGCCGGTTTTGGGGTAGCAGCAGAATTAGCAGCTCAGGAGATAGTGACAGAAACACCTCGTTTGATGGCTCTGCGAGATCGTCTTTTTGATCGATTGGCTAATTGTCCTTTTCTTGAGCCAACCGGCGATCGTCTTTATCGTTTACCTCACCATGCCAGTTTTGTGATTGCGGATGCGAGAAAGGAAGCGATTACGGGCAAAACGCTGGTTAGACAATTGGATTTGGCCGGTATTGGCATCAGTGCGGGGGCTGCTTGTAACAGTGGCAAGTTAAATCCTAGTCCGATTTTGTTGGCGATGGGTTACGACACTTCAACGGCTTTGGGCGGAATTCGTCTGACCTTTGGCAAAGATACGGCGATCGCAGATATTGATTGGACAGCAATGGTTTTAGAACAAATTTTAGAAAGATTAATGCCCCAACTAGTTACGGTTTAACTGAGGAGGTTTTAGATAAACTATTTAACTGTGTGGAAAATGGGATCATAAGAGTTACTAGTCCACAGATGATAAGGGTAAAAGACTTGCTATGTAAGGATTCCATAAATCTATAAGCCGGAGTTATCACACAAAATAGCGGAGAGTCCCATTTTCTACGGGATAATACCTTCTCAATGGGTTGGACAATCATTGTAGCGAGTTTTTCCCTAAAGTAACTGATGGTAACTCACCAAAAAAGTTTTTATAGTCCCTGGTAAAGTGACCCGCACTCCAGAATCCGAAACGATTGGCTATCTCAAGTACCGTTGTTTGACTGGGATCAGCTTTTTTTAAGGCTTGACGCACCCCCTCTAGACGCAAAATTTTGAGATAGGCGATCGGGCTAACTCCAAACACTTCCTCAAAGCCACAGGAAATGGTTCGACTGCCTGCGTATAAGTTTTGACATAAATCCTTCAGGGTAATGGGTTTAGGACAGCAATTCCAAATTCAGCATGTAGCCAAAGAGACAAAAGACTCAAAGCATATAAGTAGGGCTTGCTGAAAAAAGCTGAAACCCTTACGGAGAAAAGATAGTAGCCAAATTAAGAACAGCTAGAATGCAGGAAAATAGGTTAAAATGGCTCAAAACCCTTGCATTAAGAGGAGAGAAG
>JAYKJI010000408.1:0-9094 GCA_035285405.1 Snowella sp.
GGGCTAATTGAATACCGTTAGCATCTAAATCAGTTGTACTTGTTACGCCAATCATGGCTTTCTCATTCCAAACTCGCACGATTACGCTGGAACGATTGGAGGCTTGGACTTGTTTTGGTTCACCAAAGGAAACTTCTACCCCCGCTTCCTCCACCGAAGAACCATAGATATCGTATTGCTTAATTCCCAAATGTTGGGCACTATTTTGGGCGTAATGGGCCAGGTCTTGAATATTTAACATAATGGTCTAAGAAGAGATTTAAGGCGTTATGAATAGTTAGTAGAAATCAACAAGCAGCAAGAGGGCAAAAATAACAACAAATTTTCAAGTTAAGTGAGCAAGCCAAGTAACTAGATCGTTCATATCTTGAAAATCAAGTAATGCTTCACCTAAGTCTTCTAAAGATTGAAAAGATAAATTGCTGATTTTTGTTTGCAATTCGGGGGAAATCTCTCCAATTTTTCGAGTCAGTAACCGACAGATCAAAGCCACTTCTTGATTTTTTCCCTGTTCAAGTCCCTGTTCAAGTCCCTGCTTTCTTCCTTGAGCAACCTCTTGGGCGACTTGTTCTTTATAAAAAGTTGCTAATTTCATAAGTAACTCCTGATCTGCTTTATCGAGTTTTTCTCTTTTTTGTTGCTTAAATTGTAGCATCGATAATAATCCATAAACTAGCTCCAAGGCGTTTGTTCTTAGGGGATGTTCTAATGGCAAGCTCTTTAACTCAGCGATCGCGTTTTCTTGAATAGAACCACGACCCAAAAGTCTTAACCACAGGGTTTCTAAGGTGACAGGCAATTGATGGATCACAATAATCCCTGTCTGGAGAGCATCGGGCAAAAAATAGATACCCTGACTGCCAAAAGATTCCTTCGGCTCTGCCTTAAAAGCGGCCAAAATTTTCCCAGATACGGTTGGTGACAGAATCCATAAACAGGGCAAGCTCCCGACAGAAACCTTGAGATTTTCTCGATGGCGATGGCGATCGCGTTCCTTGGCCAGTTGAACATCCAGTAATTTATTGAGACAACCTTTAATTTGCATCTCAACCACAGGATTACGAAAAGCTTCAAACAAACAGCTTTGCTGGGCCAGCCTTCCTAGTAGTCCTAAGGTTTCTGGCGTGGTTGGTACTGGATGATGGGGCTGAAAAAAGACATCAATTTCTCGTCGTTCGCTACTCACCGTTTCCGCAGCCCTGACCTCACCATATTGGCCGAGCAATTGGGGCAAATATTCCTTAACAAATTGATCATGGGGAAACTGGGTCATAGGAGTGGCTGTAACTATCGTCCCCCTACCGTGATCGCGTCAACTTTAATATGGGGTTGGCCAACCGTGACGTAAATACTGCCACTTACCGAACCGCAAAAACCCGCCGCTAATCCCAAATCCTGGGAAGACATGGAAATTTTCTGCATAATATCGGTAGCAGTACCAATGAGCGTGGCTCCTTTTAACGGTTTAGTCACTTGTCCATTTTCAATGAGATAGGCTTCAGAGACAGAAAAATTAAATTCTCCCGTTGGCCCCACACTACCACCTCCCATTTGTTTACAGTAAATCCCTTTATCTACGGAGTTGAAAAGATCTTCAAGACTATAATTCCCAGAGGCAATGTAGGTATTGCGCATTCGAGAAGCCGCAGCATAGGCATAACTTTGACGGCGACCACTACCCGTCCGAGGATGGCCCGTACGCACAAAACCCGTGCGATCGCTGATGAAATTTTTCAAAATGCCCTTTTCAATCAATAAGGTGCGTTGGGCTGGCATCCCTTCATCATCCATATCAATGGTTCCAAAAGCTTTGTCGGTCAACCCTTCATCCCAAGCCGTCAGATTTTCATGGGCAATTTTTTCGCCTTTCTTATCCATAAAGGGCGTAGTTTTATGTTCGATTTGAGTTGTTTCCAGCAAATGACCACAGGCTTCATGGAAAATCACGCCCCCAAACTCATTGGCCATAATGATGGGATAACTTCCCGATTCCACATAGTCGGCATAGAGCATTTTTCCCGCCGATTCAGCCACTTCCGCCGCCGCCGTTTGATAATCCCAATGACGAAGATAGCTAGGATCGCTAGTATTGCCTGATCGCTTGCTAATGGAGGAACGATTGGCCCCATCGGAACAAAGTAGGGAGTAACCAACGGACTGGGTGAGGCGAATATCCCTGGCAAAAGTGCCATCACTAGCAGCCACTAACAACTCTTGCCAATCTCGAAAATAAACAGCCCGACGGGACTGAATGTGAGTCGCCTTTTGATTTAAGACTTGATTAGCTTGCAGCAGAATTTCACTCATTTCCTGCATTGAACTACAGTGACCTAACCAATCGTCTTTAGCCTTGACCGCCGCATAGTCCCGTAGCAGTTCTAGGTTAATGTCTGGAATGTAGGACTGAGGAGAGGGTAAATTTAAGCCTAAAATGGACAATCCTTTTTCCAGAGCCGTCTTTAAGCCAGCAAAGGACAAATCATTGGTGCTAACGTAGCAATCCGCCTTACCCCGATAAACCCTGACACCACAGCCACTCGACAAACGAGGCGTTAGACTGGTAATGGCATCCTCTTCAGCCAAACAGTTAACATAATTGACCTTTTCGAGAAAAAATTCTACAAAGTCGGCTCCTGCGGCCCGTCCTAAGCCCAAAAGTGTCGCAAGGGCAGGCTGCCAGGTTTCATCTAAGTGATCGCGCTTTAGTCGATAGTCAAGGCTGGGAATTTCCTGGGAGAGGAGCAAAGTCGAAGACATAGGAAAAGAAACGGGGAACAACAGGGTTAGGTTTCAATCTAACACAGCCCTTTCTTCTCTGCCCTCCAGGAGAGTCCCTTACCTATTAGGGGAGCGGCTATTCCTGAAGATCGTTCAAATTTGGAGATATTCCCTGATCCTCTAGGGAGAATTTTACCGTTACGATAGATATTTATAGTGACCAGTTAGGCAGACTGGCTAATGTAAGGATCTAGGGTTGTTTTGCTATGGCTTATTCCTCTCCCAAGAAAAATACCCGCGCTGTTGCTCTCCGCAATTATTTTTCTCCCTTTGGCAACAAATTGGTTACGGGCGGTCATGTTGCCCCCGATCAACTCCAGCAAGCCCTGGTACAGATGAAGAAAACGGGGCGATCGCTACCGGAAGAAATCCAATCCGTTACGGGTCATGCCCTTTCGCCAGAACTACTACGCCAATACAAAAAGCATTATCTCTTTGAATTAAAAGTTCTCTATGGAGTAGATAGCCTAGATCCAGAGATCCGTCCGGTGGCTAGTCGAGAAATGGCGGACTTAATCATGGATTTAATTCCCCTAGATACCTGTCGCCGCTACAAAATTCTGCCCCTCGCCAAGCAAGCCGGCACTCCCCCTAGTGTGTTAGTCGCGATGGTGGATCCGGATGATCTCGCTGCTCAGGATGAATTACAACGAATTTTACGCTTCAAGGGCTTAGAGTTACGGCGTTTAGTCATTACCCAAGAAGACTATGAACAACTGCTAGAACAGTATCATAGTATGCAAGGGGAGATGGAACAAGCCAAGGAGAAAAGACAAAAAGATCGAGAGATCGAAAAGTTATCCGATCTAACAGATATTGTCGGTTCCCTTGATGGCGCACTTCAAGATCGTGATGATGAGGCGGAAGATTCCCTCGACTCTAATGAGGCCCATCAGGCTCCTGTGATTAATCTCGTTAACAAAGTTTTGGCGAAAGCTTTACAAGAGGGAACGTCGGATATTCATGTCGAACCTCAGGAAACGGCACTGCGCATTCGTTTTCGTAAAGACGGAGTCCTTCATCAAGCCTTTGACCCCTTACCACGCAAAATTACGCCGGCGGTGGTGGCTCGTTTCAAAATCATGGCTGATATGGATATTGCCGAACGTCGTCTACCTCAAGATGGCAAGATTCGTCGGGTCTATCAGGGGCGCAACGTGGATTTTCGAGTCAATACCATCCCTAGCCGTTATGGAGAAAAGGTTTGTTTGCGGATCTTGGATAATTCCTCAACACAGTTGGGTTTAGACTTTTTAATTTCCAGTGCTGATACTCTGCAAGTGGTACGAGAGTTGGCAGCCAGACCCTACGGTTTATTTTTGGTGACGGGGCCAACGGGTTCAGGGAAATCCACCAGTTTGTATTCTGTATTGGCAGAACGCAATAGTCCTGGGGTTAATATCAATACGGCTGAAGATCCGATTGAATACGCCTTGCCGGGAATCACCCAAGTGCAAGTTATTCGAGAAAAAGGGATGGATTTTTCGTCTATTTTGCGGGCCTTTATGCGTCAAGATCCCGATGTGATTCTAGTGGGAGAAACACGAGACAAGGAAACGGCTAAAACAGCAATTGAAGCGGCTCTAACCGGACACCTTGTTCTGACAACTCTGCATACCAATGACGCAGCAGGGGCGATCGCCCGTCTAGATGAAATGGGAGTCGAACCCTTTATGGTATCAGGCGCGCTCTTAGGAGTCTTAGCCCAGCGTTTAATGCGAAGGGTCTGCACCCAATGTCGGATTGCCTACCATCCTAGCCGCGAAGAATTAGCCCATTTTGGCCTCAGTGCGGCGGATGAAGAACAAGTTACCTTCTATAAAGCCAATACTCTCAACCCGGATGAAATTCACCAAGCCCGTGCCGACGGGAGCCTTTGTACTAAATGCAATGGCAGTGGCTATAAAGGACGGGTCGGCGTTTATGAAGTCATGCGTAATTCGGAACGCCTCGCTGCTTTAATTAATGAAGGAGCAACCACCGATCGCATCAAGGACTGTGCCGTAGAAGAGGGGATGGTAACGCTACTGGCCTATAGTCTCAACCTGGTGCGGGAAGGCCACACCACCCTAGAGGAGGTAGAACGAGTGACCTTTACTGATACGGGCTTAGAATCGGAGTTACGAGCTAAACGCAAAAGTGCCTTGACTTGTCGGACTTGTGATGCTGAGTTACAACAGGAATGGCTGGATTGTCCCTATTGTATGACCCCACGTTTTTCCTAATTTTAATTTGACCTAACGCTTGACCTATTATCCCTAGGAGATTTTCAACATGGCAGTGGAATATATTATCGAAGATTTGATGGAACAGTTAGTGGAAATGGGGGGGTCGGATATGCATATTCAGGCCGGTGCTCCCGTTTATTTTCGCATTAGTGGCAAGTTAAACCCCATTAATGAGGAATTTCTGACTCCCCAGGACAGCCAAAAACTGATCTTTAGTATGCTCAATAATTCCCAACGTAAAGAATTAGAACAAAACTGGGAGTTAGACTGTTCCTATGGCGTGAAGGGATTGGCACGTTTTCGGGTTAATGTCTATAAAGAGCGAGGTTGCTATGCGGCCTGTCTGCGGGCTTTATCTTCTAAAATTCCTAATTTTGAGCAATTGGGCTTGCCAACGATTGTGCGTGAAATGGCGGAACGCCCCAGGGGCTTAATTTTGGTGACAGGGCAAACAGGATCGGGGAAAACGACGACCCTAGCCGCTATTTTAGATTTGATTAATCGTACTCGTGCTGAACATATTTTAACGGTTGAAGACCCAATTGAGTACGTTTTTCCTAATATTAAAAGTCTCTTTCACCAACGTCAAAAGGGAGAAGACACCAAAAGTTTTGCCAATGCCTTAAAAGCAGCCCTACGGGAAGATCCAGATATTATTTTGGTGGGAGAAATGCGGGACTTGGAAACGATCGCCCTGGCGATTAGTGCGGCGGAAACGGGACACTTGGTTTTTGGAACCCTGCACACGAACTCGGCGGCTGGCACAGTGGATCGGATGTTAGATGTTTTTCCGGCTAACCAACAGGCTCAAATTCGGGCAATGTTATCCAATTCTCTATTGGCAGTTTTTAGTCAAAACCTGGTGAAGAAAAAAGCCCCTAAACCAGGAGAATTTGGTCGGGCCATGGTTCAGGAAATTATGGTCATTACTCCGGCGATCGCCAACTTAATTCGGGAAGGAAAAGCCCCGCAAATTTACTCTTCCATCCAAACTGGTGCCAAGTTAGGAATGCAAACCATGGAACAGGCCTTAGCAAGTCTAGTGGTTTCTGGAACTATTTCCCTGGAAGAAGGACTTTCCAAAAGTGCCAGACCCGATGAATTACAACGCTTAGTCGGTGGGGCGGCTCCGGCGGCGGCTCCGGCCAAAACCAAAGCTCGTTAAAAACACAGCCTTACCATATTTTATTGATTAAAAGGAAAAAATCATGGCTACCTTTGTTGCCCAGGTTAAGGATAGAAAAGGCAAGGTTCTACAAAAAAAGATTGATGCGATGTCTGCGGAACAGGCTCGTACCATGCTTAAGCAGCAATATGCCTCGATTGGAACGATTAAGGAGGCCAGTGCGGGCATTAATCTAGAATTCCTAGAAAACCTTATGAATAAGGTGACAGTTAAGGATAAGGCTGTTTTTTCCCGACAATTTTCCGTCATGATCAATGCGGGGGTGGCGATTGTACGTTGCTTAAGTGTATTAGGAGAACAATGCCCCAATCCTAAATTAAAAAGAGCTTTGGTGGGAATTAGTGGAGAAGTACAACAGGGCAATAATCTCTCCGAATCTATGGCCAAATATCCCGAATGTTTCGATGACCTCTACGTCAGCATGGTAGAAGCTGGAGAAACTGGGGGGGTTTTAGATGAAGTGCTGAACCGTCTTTCTAAACTGTTAGAAGATATGGCTCGGCTACAAAACCAAATTAAGTCTGCCATGGCCTATCCCGTCGCGGTTGGTTTTTTAGCGGTGGTTGCCTTTTTAGGGATGACCATTTTTCTGATTCCGGTCTTTGCCAAAATTTTTAAGGATTTGGGAACGGAATTACCGGCTCTAACCCAATTTATGCTCAACTTGAGTGACTTTTTACGCAGTCCTTTGGTGGTACTACCCATTATTGTGGTTGGGGTTGGTTCTTTTGCTTTCCAGAAATACTATGCAACCTATGCGGGTCGTCGTCAAGTAGATAAGTTCATGTTAAAAATGCCTCTCTTTGGCCCCTTAAATGAAAAGACTGCTGTGGCTCGTTTTTGTCGAGTTTTTGGGACTTTGACCCGTTCTGGAGTTCCGATTATTCAATCCTTAACCATTGTTTGTAATACTATTCCCAATAAAATCATTTCTGATGCGATCGCCGGAGCCGTTGACGAGATTCAACAGGGGGGAATGATGAGTTTAGCCTTGCAACGTTCTAAGGTATTTCCCTCCCTAGCCATCCAGATGATTAGCATTGGCGAAGAAACAGGGGAATTAGACTCAATGATGATGAAAGTGGCCGACTTTTATGAAGATGAGGTAGAACAAACCGTTAAGGCCCTGACCAGCGTGATTGAGCCGATGATGATGGTTTTCATTGCGGGTATGGTCGGAACTATCTTGTTATCGATGTATCTGCCCATGTTCAAAATCTTTGAAAAAATGGGTTAATCTTCACTTCTCAAAGACCAAAACAGAATCAGGGATTCTCGGTAAGGGAAACCCCTTGTTTTGGGTCATTGGACGATCACTTTTCGTTTATCCCAGTCAAAGTTAAACATTTTTGAAAAATTTGGGATAGGGAGAAAAGCAAACAATCTCCCCACCCATTGAATTTTAACCTAACAATTGCAAAGCGCGATCGCCTAAAGCCTGAGCCGTTAAACCGTTATAGCCCATCAATTGACCCACACTAGCCGTTGTTTCACCACGTTTCCAAGCAAAGACATCACGGGGAGCAGTCGAACGCAATAATAAAGGTTCTAACATGGCACTGGTTCCGCCACTGACCCCAATCAAGGCATCACCCCCAAAGAGATTTTCAAACCCGGTATCATCGAGGAAATGAGTATCAGCTTCGGTGCAAGACTCCGCTAAAACATCGTGAGGACGATAGAGACGACGAGGATTAATAATTGAGACAATTTTAACCCCAATTCCCTCGGCTTCTAAACGAGTAGCCGCTTCAAAAACGGGGATCAAAGTCATATCGCCAATGACTCCAAAAACTACTTTTTTCTTACCTTCGCTATCGTGTAAAATCACACCGCCATTTTCTAAGGCTTGCTGGGTTTGTTCAAAGGTTGTGTAAACAGGTAAAGGAGATTTACTAGCGGTAATGGTAATGCCTTTATTTTTCGTTTTTAAAGCCCATTCATAGCAGATTTGAATACTATTAGCATCGCAGGGGAAAAGGGGAAAAATATTGCCATTTCGCATCATGGCAGCAAAATAATTTTCAATTTCAGGCCGTTGATGTGTCCAACCATTACGCCCTTGCTCTAAGGCTCCGGCGGTAAATAGGGTAATCGTTGAAGGGGTAGGACGACGTAATTCAGCCATTGCTTGGGTTACGGTTTGCCAAATAGGAAGACCATTAATGGCAAAGGATTCGTAGGAACACCACAACGTTCTGGCCCCAAAAAGAGCTAACCCGACGGCTAAACCTGCACAGGCATCTTCATTTAAGGGTTCATAAACTTGACCCTTTGGCCCTTGAAAATAGGTTTCATCAACGGTGGGATGCACAATTTTTAAACCCACATTGATATTATTAATGGCAGAAGCGGCGTTACCATCGGCATTGGTAATGACAAAATTAGGGTCATTTTTGCCCACATGAACCACTAATTCACCCATTGCGGTTGTGGCGACTTTTTTATCTCCTTTGACGGCAAATTCTGTTAAGGGTAAGGTTCCTAACTCAGGTAAAGGTAAGATTTTTTCTGTAACGACAATGTGAGAAGCTGGGCCACCCGCCGATCGCTCAAAATTGGTGCGCACTAATTGCCAAGCTTCGGGAGATAAAGCCCGTTCTTTTAAGGCAGCAACAATATAATCTTTTTCTAAACTATCGCCTGGGTATAAATTATGGGATTGCGCTCCCCGTTTATGAACCCCTGCTCCTTTTAATTGTTTAACAATTAAGACCGTTAAAGTTCCTCCTAATGCCGATTTAGCCGCTTTATCGGTCGCTTCTAAAATGGCTTGGGTAAATGCTAATCGTTTAGTAAAGGAAAACTTGGTACTATCAATATAATCCCCTGCTTGATCCGCATCATCATAATCTTTGGCATTTACAAAAATAATTTCTTCAAAACCATTTCCGCGCCAATA
>JAYKJI010000409.1:0-3313 GCA_035285405.1 Snowella sp.
GAGCATATCGCGGGCTGAGCGTAGTCGAAGTCCAAACTTCACCCATTACTATAAGCATTCTTTTATGAAAACCCTATCCCAAACCATTGAATTTAACGCTGATTTAATCAATAAATATAACCAAGGCATTCCCCGCTACACTAGTTATCCCCCCGCCACGGAATTAACCTCGGAATTTGATCCGACGGATTTTCGTGCTGCCTTGGCCATGGGTAATTATAAACAAACGCCTCTGTCATTATATTGTCATATTCCCTTTTGCAGTAAAGCCTGTTACTTTTGCGGTTGTAATACTATTATTACTCAACACAAACCAGCGGTTGATCCCTATTTAAAAGCAGTTAAAAAACAAATTGAAAAAATTGCCCCCCTGATCGATCACCAACGAACCGTTAATCAACTCCATTGGGGCGGTGGTACACCTAATTATTTGACATTGGAACAAGCTGATTTCTTATTTACCACCCTCACTGATGCCTTTCCCTTGGCTAAAGATGCGGAAGTTTCCATTGAAGTCAATCCCTGTTACGTCGATAAAAATTATATTTTTGCCCTCAAAACGATGGGGTTTAATCGCATTAGTTTTGGCATCCAAGATTTTAATCCCGACGTACAAGTGGCGGTGAATCGGATTCAACCGGAAAAAATGCTCTTTGAAGTAATGGATTGGATTCGCTCAGCGGGTTTTGATAGTGTTAATGTCGATCTAATTTATGGCTTACCTCACCAAACCCTAGAAACTTTCCGGGAAACGTTACGTAAAACTGCTCAACTCGATCCCGATCGCATTGCCGTCTTCAATTTCGCCTATGTGCCTTGGCTCAAACCGGTACAAAAGAAAATGCCAGAAGCGGCCATGCCACCCGCTGCGGAAAAGTTAAAAATTATGGAAGCCACGATCGCCGATTTAACGGATCAAGGTTATGTGTTTATCGGCATGGATCACTTTGCTAAACCCGATGATGAATTGGCGATCACCCAGCAAAAGGGAGAATTACACCGCAATTTCCAAGGCTATACGACTTTGCCAGAATCCGACTTATTAGGTTTTGGCATTACGTCCATTAGTATGTTGCAAGATGTTTATGCCCAAAATCCGAAAACCCTCAAAGATTTTTATAATGCCCTGGATGCGGATCAATTACCGATAGAAAAAGGGGTCAAACTTAGCCAAGATGATTTGATTCGGCGCACAGTCATCAAGGAATTAATGTGTCAATTCAAACTCTCCGCCCAGGACTTAGAAAACAAATATCATTTAGGGTTTGATTGTGATTTTAATGATTATTTTGCCCAGGAATTAGCGGCGTTAGATTCCTTAGAAGCCGATGGCCTATTACGTCGTTTGGGAGACGGCATTGAAGTGACCCCCCGGGGACGCATTTTGATCCGCAATATTGCCTCGGTGTTTGACGCTTATTTAGCAAAAAAGCAAAATCGAACGTTTTCCAAAGCGATTTAAGGTTATTTCTTTTCGGAAAATCTCGTCTTTTATGATGTTAGTTCAATCCCCGTTGATGCAGTTTCTTGATCCTGAAAAAAGCGGGGATAAATTTTTTCACAAAAGAATAATGTTCCTGCGGTGACACTGAGAGGAATGGTAACCAGATTAACTAGGGGAATACTAATCCACAATAAACTGGCTAAACCAAAGCCCGCACTACTGGGCAAACTTTTACCAATCATGGCTAACTTTTGACGGAATCTTAACCGTCGTCGCTCTAAAGGAGGATCGAAAAAGTCCAAGCAGGTTAGCGTTGCAGCAGAACTAATGCCGATCGCCGTGGCGATAATGGTGCCAATGCCGGGGAAAAAGTTTAGACTAAAACACACCAATCCCACCCCGATTAAGATCACTAATTTTTTCAACTCAAAGGCGATCGCCCGTTGAATATCTTTGAGCAACCCAACCTCTTGGATAGATAACTTCCCTAATAGTTTCTTCTCTAGTTTCTCCGACAATTGACCATACCAGGGAGAACCCAGGATTCCTCCGACTTGGGATAATAAAAAGCCAGTTAAGATCAATAAAATAAATCGCCATAACCAGATAATTAGCCAAAATACTCCTTTTAATAAGGGTAGTAAATAGGGGATAATCTGAGGGATTTGTAACGTAATTTGATCAAGCCATTGTTGTCCATAGAATCGTAAAATATCAACGCTTGCATTACCTAAATTCCAAAATTGCCAATAGAGCAAACTGCCCAAGATAATATTGATAATTAAAGGGATAATGATATAGGTCAACAACTGGGGATTTTGGCGTAACAACTTGAACGTACGCAAAGGATAGCCCAAGCCCGTTAAAAAGCCCCAACCGCTTAAGACATTGTCCTTAATACCCAAAAATATACCCCCCATTTAATGTGTGGTGTTGCGCTGTGATTTTCCTATTGACAATCTTACCCTAGTCCCTTGACTCTGTATTAAGATTAAGGAGCGTTGCGTTACCGAAAGGATTACGTTTTTTTCAATCGGGTCAACGCCGAATCACTGGCAATAAGATCAACCTTTATTGTGACAGCAGGGGAATTTGATGGATCACGTTAATTGGCAAGCCCTCGCAGAAATTTCTGAACTTCAGCCCTATTTTAAGGCTGATTTTGAGGGGTTTCAACAACGCATTTTAGATCAAGTGCAATCTTTACAGGCGATCGCCCCGGAAGAGTTGGACAAGTTAGCTCTGTTGAGGGTGTTGGAAGTGACCAATGGTTGTTTACAATGGGCTTTCCGGCGACAGGATGATCATGCATTGTCCGTCGAACGAACCCGTGATTGTATGCAGGTGGTCATTGGTTTTATCAAAGCAAAAAAAATTACCTATCCCAATGGCAAAGTAATTATATTTTCATCATTAGTGGTGCAATTAATGGAGACAGTAACATTGCTTTATCGCCAAGCATTCAAGCATAATATTGGGGCATCTAAAGAGGGATTTTTTGTACATTCTACCGCCCAGTTTATTGCTTTTGGTACGCAGCGGATTGAGTGGGCAGAAGCAGAGGTGAAAACCCATTTTACTGAATTATTTTCTGATTATTTTATCGGGCGGGGACAGAATTATATTAAACCCTACTATGAGGCATTAAAACAATGCTAATCCCACCATAGAAAAACTGTTTGACTCAGTTTTAAGTCGTTTTTAAGAATTTTTAAGCCAAAATTTTTATCAATGAAGGCTCCCCGCTGCAAGCAGCGGGGTATCAGAATCAAAATAGACTAAGTTGCTGACATTGATGAAGTTTTAGGTATTCCCCTCCTTGCTCTTTAACGTAATTAGATATCATATTTTCATCTCCGTGTTTACCGA
>JAYKJI010000410.1:0-12749 GCA_035285405.1 Snowella sp.
GTGCTTTACCGACTTGTCCTAAAAGGTTAGGAAGCGCGATCGCCGCCAGAACACCGATGATGATAACAACGACTAATAATTCAATGAGGGTAAAACCCTTATCTTCTTTCTTGGCGACGAGGTGGGATAGCAATTTGAACTTAAAGTTACTATTCATAAATCTTCTTCCTTGTGTTAAGGGATAAATAAGGTCTGACCCCTTCTAGAGATAACTTACCCAAACTCTAGCTTTTTGCTATCATCCCCTGATAGAATTTTTGTCAAAATCCTAAAACCCTTTCTAAATATGCTTTTCAAGCAATTAAGTCATCTTCACAATGCTTAACATCCTAGAAAAATTAATGGGAAGTAACCTTTTGTCATCAAGAGACTCCGCAATACAAAGGAATTAATCTACCTTGTATCCCTTGGCATGAATTTCAAAGTATTCCTTCGATCTCGACACATCCAGTTCAGCAAACCCAGCCTCATGAAGTCGATTTTGTAAACTAGAGGCCGTAAATCCAGTTTTATGGGCCATATAGGGCATTCCTGGCATTGCAGTTCCCATACCATAAAACATCCATAAAGCTAGGACTGGCCCTGCTGGTGATATATATAAAGGTTGTTCATCCATGTCACCCTTAATAACCCATTCCGCCGCGATTTGCATGTCAGGAACCACTAACCAGGTTAATCCACCAGGTTTGAGTACGCGTTTAAACTCCGCCAAAGCCAGGGGGACTTCATAGTCATAGATATGCTCTAAATTATGGGATGAATAAACTGCATTAACTGAATTATCAGCAACCGCACTCAGATCGGTAATAGTTCCTAAAATATCTGGATTAACACCGGGATTAATGTCTAAGCGAATTTCTTGCCAATCTTCCGTCCGTAATTCTGGTGGAAGAGCCTTAGGATTGTAGGGGCCACAACCAACGTGAAGAACTTTTTTCTTGGTAGTTTCCTCTAGAATAATATTTGTGGTACTATCTAAGGCCTTAGAACTGGTTTCCTGAATAACAATGGCTTGAAATTGCTCTAGATGATTTTTGGGATCCCAAGCAATTAGGCCGAGTCCTTGACTCCCAAACACATCATTGCTAATGGCTTGCCAATCTAACAAAACTTTGGCCAAGGGTTGACAAATTAAAAAATCTGCGATCGCCTGTCGAACTTCAGCGTGATTTGTATTATTAACAATAATTAAAGCTTGATCTGCCAGGAAATAGCGGGCTAATAACAAACTCATCAAGACTTGGCGATAGTCTGGCTCAAAATTATAAACATATAGACCAAAACGCTCTTCACTAGTATTCAATCTTAAATCCGAAAAAAAATTATCTACATTTTGATGGGCAAAACAAACTTGCTCCAAAACACCAAATTTATTCAGATTAGTTTGCAAAACTCCAATTTTTCTCTCCGCAGTCTCAGATTCGGTTGAAAAAAAGTCTATTCCATAGGCAAGACGATCCGGATGATCAGCCAAAACACCGATTAAATTCGCACCATTCAAACAACCGACCTCGCAGATGACTTCCCCTGGCTCTAAATATTCTGCCGCAGAGGTTAACAATTGTAAAAAATTAGCAGTAGTTGGCTGCTCTACTTTTTCTAAAATTTCTCGAAAGGGTTCTGCTGTCTTGGGTTGCATTGCGGTCGTTCCCCAATGGTCATAGAGACTAGGTAAGATGTCGAGAAATGGACGAATCTGCATGGTAGTTATTTGAAAGTTTTAGGGTTGTCTGTGGTCACTCTCTCCTTAATTTTAAGCCAGTTTCCACCGCCGCGATCGCTGTCTGCTGAGGTTTTGCTGCTTAAAGATTAGACTAAATTCCAGCCTGACCTAGAGCAATACCGGTAATTAACATCCCAATCACTAAAAAGGGTTGGGCACTGGCTTGATATTTGACATCATTTTCTAGGGGGTTGCGAAGAAAATACATATCTTGAAAGGTAATTTGGGGAATAATTAGTAGTAGAACAATAGTTGCATAAAGTCTTTCCTGAATAAAGATTAAATATCCAGCAATACCCGCTTGAAATAGATCGATCATCACAACGCAAATCCAAGCGGCCCCCGTAATACCAAACATTACTGGTAATGATTTTAATCCCAATTGGCGATCGCCTTCCACACTTTTAAAGTCATTAACAACGGCAATGCCTAAACCCGCCAAACTATAGATCAGGGTCAGGATCATGATTGTACTGTTTAACTCCCCGAAGAGAGCGTGACCAGCCCACCAGGGTAAAGCAATATAACTAGCACCGAGAGCATAATTTCCCAACCAACCATTTTGTTTTAATTTCAACGGAGGAGCCGAATAAATATAGGCAATAAACGCGCCTCCTAAAGTTAAAACTGTCATGATCGGAAAATCATGTTTTGCCCAAAGATCGAGCAGATAGGCAATACCCAGACCGCCTCCTAAAAGAATGAGAATTTGTGCAGTTACTTGGGGAATGGAAATTGCACCAGAGGGAATAGGACGATAGGGTTCATTAATAGCATCAATTTCTCGATCATAAAAGTCATTGAGCGTTTGGGTATAGCCGGTCATTAGGGGGCCAGACAGTAACATACAGGTCAAAACTTTCAAGACACTTTCTAATGTCCAGGTATATTCTCCCGACGAAGCCGCGCCACAAATGACTCCCCAAATTAAGGGAATCCAGGTGATCGGTTTCATCAATTGCAGGCGAATTTTCCAAATAGAGGATTCTCCCGTAGATGCCCCCTTCATTCCTAATAGTTGGCGGGTTTTTGCACTATTTGACTCAGGTTTTTCGGAGACGGGATTTGTCGGGAGTTGATTAGACATGAGCAAGTCATCAAAATAGATCTCTTTATGCTGTCCATTTTACTATTAAATTTTACGATTAATGCCCGTTTTTTAAGGTAATTCTCTTTTTTCGATCGCCACTGTCCCCCAATCCTTAGCAAAATCAACTCAAAATTCGTACTTTTGATCCTTGATCCGATTTTTGCACCTCAATACGCTGTTGAAACGCCTCTTTAAATTGGGGAATATGGGTGACAGTTAAAATACAAGCAAAATCGGCAGCGATCGCGTTAATAGCAGCCACCAACCGTTCACATCCCTCCGCATCTTGCGTTCCAAATCCCTCATCAATAATCAGTAATTGTAGTGCTGTACCGGCTCGTTGAGCGAGCAGTCTTGCTAAGGCCAAACGGATCGAAAAATTAATCCGAAAAGCTTCACCACCTGAATAGGTTTCGTAGGGACGAGTTCCTTGGATATCAGCAATTAGAATGTCTAAGGTGTCAATAAATTTAGGAGTACGACGTTGGGCGGTGGCTTTACTGGCTTTTTGAGTGACAAATTGAATATGGAGTTGATTACCCGTTAAACGAGCGAGGATACGATTCGTTTCTGCTTCTAATTGGGGCAGAATATTTTCGATCATGAGGGTTTGAATGCCATTTTTTCCGAAGGCTTTAGCTAACTCCTGATGAATGCGATATTGTTTTTTTATTTCTTGCAGTTGTTGTCGATTTTCCTGATTTTGTTCCTGCAAAATATCTAATTGAATTGCCTGTTGTTCATAACGTCCTTTTTGAGCTAAATAGTCATCTAATTGACGACGACGGTTTTGGATACTGGCTTCTAGGGTTTTAATTTGGGCTTCATGGTCGGCATAATGTTCTACCTGATGATTTAAGCGTTGGATTTCAAGTTGCATGGTTTGATATTCCTTTTGCCGTTGTTCTCGGCGATCGCTATTTTCTTCTAAACGCGCTTGATATTGGGGAAATTGTATCTGAGCCTGTTGCAATTCTTGATAGCGTAATTGCCAAATTTGTTTATCCTGTAGGGTTTGTAATAATTCCTGGTGCTGCGATCGCTGATAACCTAAATGATTAAGGGACTGTTGAGCCGCTTGTAATTGTCGATAAAGCTCAGAATCGTGATGTAATTGTTGACTAGCAAGCTGACGATCTGCAATTTTTGCTAATAATTGAGGACGTTCTGCCTGAATTAATTTGAGACGACGTTGAGCATCTTCGAGTTTCGATTGTTGAATTTCAGCCCAGCGATATTTTTCCACTTCTCCCCTAACTAAAGCATGACTTTGTTCATCATAATGTAGTTGTTCTAATTCCTCATTCAAATTGAGTAATTCCTGTTGTAACTCCTGGGCATAGGTTTTCTGAGCCAGTATTAAATCTAACTGTTCAATTTCCGTATCAAGATCAGTAATTTGGTTATAAATTTCGCCACTACGCTCTAAATCAGCTTCTAATTGTCCATACTGCTGTTGCAAAGTATCATAAATATTTAACTCTTCTTTGATTTGGGCATATTCACCCCGTAAAATGTGTAATTCCCTTTCACAGACAGACATTTGTTCCTTTAAGACCCAAATTTGATCTTGTAACTGTTGCTGCTGTTCCTGGGTTTTTTGAATCACCTGTTGATGATAATGACCATCTAAATTTTGTTCACAAAGAGGACAAGTGGCACCCGGTGTATTGAGTAATTGTTGTTTTTGAATTAGTTCTTGAATCTGTTCCTCACAGAGTCGTTGATGTTCCTGAAGACGCTCTTGAAAATGACGACGCTCCTGACCTTTTTCATGAACTCGTTTTTGATAAACTTTCTTTTTATCGAGTTCTTTAATCTGAGCATCTGTGGTTTGTAATGCCTGACGTTTGCGAGGAATCTCGGTAATATTTGCCTGTAATTCCTGCCTCAAAAGATGGCGTTGTTCCCGTTTTGCTTGTAATTGAGCGGCTACTCGTTCAATTTCGGACTGAAGTTCATAGCGTCTTTGTTGTAGCGGTGAAACACGATGTTGAAGACTATCGAAATTTGCTAATTGTTGCCGAGCCTGTCTTAATTGGCTGAGACCGGTTTCAATATCTAGGGTCTTTGTCAGTATGGGCTGTAATTCTTTTTCCTGTTGGTTAAGAATATCAAGACGCATCTGAAACTGCTTGAATTCTAGTTGAATGGCATGATCCGTTTGTAAAATTTCTTGCTCTAGTTGTTGCTGTTGCTGTTGCGCTTCCTGAAAAAGCTGAAATTTGGCCGCTAGTTCTGATTCCTGTTGTCGATATTGCAAAAATTCTTGATAGTTGTGTTGGATGTCTTCCCTTTGATCTAAAATTGCCTGGAGTTTTTCCAATTGTTGTCTAAGTTCCTGATCCAATTGTTCAAGACGTTGGATTTCTACGATTAAATTTTGGGCTTGACTTTGTTGCCAATCCAATTGTTTCTGCCAAGTTCGACGTTGATTTTGACTGGTTTGTAATTGCTGAAGTTGCCATTGTTCCTGTTCCTGTACTTTTTGAATGGTTTCAATTTCCTGCTCCAGTCGTTTTCGATGCTGTTCAACCACTTCTCTTTGGGCTAAATCCTGCTCAACGGCTTGTAATGTCGCCTCTAATAACTCGATCTGTCCTTGCTTTTGTTTGGAAATATCTTTTGCTTTGATCGCTAAAACTTCGTATTGATCTAATTTTAATAAATTAGCTAAAATTTGTTTGCGATCGCTGGGGCCTTTGAGCATAAATTCATCCGCCCGTCCCTGACGTAAATAGGCAGAATTAATAAAGGTATCATAATCAAGTTTAAGAACTTCAATAATTTGCTCTTGAGTGGCTCGTAATCCTTTACTTGATAGGGAGCGAAACCCAGCTTCATATTTAATTAAAAAATCTAAGGCACTGCTTTTGCCTCGATGACGACTACGAATAATTTTGTAAGTGTCTTGATTATTCTCAAACAAGAAATCAACCCTTACATAGTCGCTGCCATTGTGTAGCACATCATCCTCGCTATCCGCCCGACTTTTTCCCCAAAGTACCCAGGTAATTGCCTCCAATAGGGAAGATTTACCTGCCCCATTCGCACCACAAATGCAAGCCGTATGCAATCCCCGAAAGTCGAGGGTTGTATCCTGATAGCTAAGAAAATTTTTAAGGGTTAATTGTTGGGGAATCATGCCAATATCTCTAGAGAGCGATCGCGGCTAATGGGAATTAACCCAGTAAAAAGGAAGAAAACAAGGTACTGAAATTATCAATGGGAGCGGGTAACATTTCGCCTCTAAAGTCTAGGATCTGCACCAACACTAAATAGGCGATCGCTAAAATAACGGAAATTGCACCCGTAATAATAGCAACGATTTTTCCTCGATCCATGGGGTTTACCTCATTAATATTGACTAAAATTGACTAAAATCTAGAGAAATTATTCATCCTATCCTTTACAAAATAGCGTATCTAGGGTATTGCGTTCCGTTATCGGATTGGTTCCCTGGGCTACACCGCAAAGGTAGGCTTCGGTATCCGGTCGTAGAATAATATCTGTAAAATCGGCTCCGGTGATGATTGCCTCTCCAAACTTAGCATTGGTACCAAAGGCCCCTTCTAAAAGCGCGTTGGTCAAATTGGCATGGGTCAAACGGGCCGATTCAAAATCACTGGCACGCAGATCAGCAGATTCAAAATTTGCACTTTCTAAATTAGCAGAGAAAAAACGGACTCCTTGCAAATTGGCATGACTAAAATTACAACCGCGTAAATTCGCATGATCAAATTCAGCATCCCGTAGATCTTGACCTGAAAAATCACAGTTGACTAAATTAGCCCGATTATAACTAACCGCTTCCACCGGCCCTAGAAACCAGAACCAGCAAGTCACGACAAGACAAAAGGCGATCGCTGTTCGACGCAAATCATTAAGCAGGTTGAAATGGGTAAGCATCGTCAAAGTTCTCCTTTCCGAAAGCAAATAGAGTGAACAAAGCTTTTAACCAAGAGAAACTTCACAACAAATTACTAAGCGTCTCTCTCCCTAGGATCTTAACTGAAGTCTGCCATTGCTTCCCAGTCTCCCCATCTCCCCAGTCCCCCCAGTCTCCCCAGTCTCCCGATCGCCCAAATCAGCCAACAAAGCAGTAAGGTTAGAAGAGTAAAATTTCCTGGGCCATGAAACGAATTTTTATTACCGGCATTAGTGGTTGTATTGGTCATTACCTAGCCGATGCCTTGATTGAGAATACCGAACACGAACTTTTCCTACTGGTCAGAAATCCGGCCAAATTACAATTCAATCATCAAATTAGGTCTGGCATTCATCTCCTCACGGGAGATATGGCCCATTTAGAATCCCATGACGACCTGCTCAAAAGTGTGGATGTAGCCATCTTAATTGCCACTAGTTGGGGTGATCCCCAAGAAACCTATGAGGTTAACGTGGTGCAAACCCTAGGGTTAATCAACCGTCTTGATCCGCAACGCTGTGAACAGATTATTTATTTTTCTACTGCCAGTATTCTTGATCGTCAAGGGCAACCCCTCAAAGAAGCCGGAGAATTGGGAACGGACTATGTTCGCACCAAGTATCTTTGCCATCAAGCCCTCTCTCATTTAGCGATCGCTGATAAAATCACCACCGTTTATCCCACCCTAGTATTTGGCGGCGAAGAACATAAACCCTATTCCCATCTATCGGGAGGTTTTGGTGAAATCTTAAACTGGATCAATTTGATTCGTTGGTTTCGGGCCGATGGTAGCTTTCATTTTATCCACGCCAAGGACATTGCCCAGGTTGTCGCCTATCTCGTGGAGCATCCCCAGGGCCACTATCAAGATGTGGTCTTAGGCAATGCGCCCCTGACCGTTGATGCGGCGATCGCCGAAATCTGCGCCTATCTACAAAAGCCCATTTATTTTCAGATTCCGCTTTCCCTCGCTTGGGCCAACTTTTTCATCAAAGTTTTTCGTTTGCAAATGGCTGACTGGGATCGATTTTGCCTTGATTATCGTCATTTTACTTACCCAGACCCCCGTAATCCTGCGAGTTTTGGACTAACACCCTACTGCGCCACCGTGCCTGATTTATTGCAGATTCATGGCATTTCGCCTCGATCTTAACGGTTAGGACAGAAAAACCTCACCGCAGATGGGCAAGGATAATACTAGAATAGGGAAAGAAGCCACTCCCCTGAGAAAGCAAGTGACTTCTCCATTGAACATAAATGGTAGTTTGCTCTTAAGCGTTGTTTAGTTTACGGCTAGACAACGTTATTTTTTGAAACTGGTTCAGGCATGGTAAGGAGAGACACTTACTCTTCCTCATCGTCAGCACCCACTTGTTTTAAGTGAATATGCTTACGACCTAGGGTAATTTCAAATTCATCACCAGGTCTTAAGCCCATTTTCTTGGTGTAAGCAGAACCAATTAACAAATTGCCATTGGATTGTACACTAATGCGATAACTGGCAGAACGACCACCACGGCCTTGACCATTTAAGGTGCTGTCTAATTCAATCCCCTCTGCGTCAATTAACGCATTGAGAAATTTCATCATATTGACACGGGGAACACCTTTTTTGGTGGTGGTGACGTATCCACACTCTTTTGCTTTATCGTCTTTGCTGAGGGAACCAAGCTCCCTGACTTTATCGAGTAACTCGACTCCCGTTAAGGGTTTAGAGGGGGGGATTTTAGACATGAACTTCGCGTTTTAGTAAAGAATTGTCACGTTTACAGCTTTGATTCAGGATAACAGTAGGGTAACTAAAAAATATTAGGGTTCCTATCTGTCTCTAACCCTATCTTACACGCAGAAAGTAAAATTTATTCAATTTCTGTCGAAATTAATCTGATGGTTTGAAGTCAATCTTTATCTTATCCATCGACTTGACATTCTTCAAGGTTTAACCGATGCCCTTCTCCCCTCTATTCAGGTTATCGCTTCACCAACCCAGAGAACTCTTATGGTTATGCCTAATGGAAACGTCTTCGTTTAAACTAAGGAAATGAAGCTTACAACCAAAAGTCACTATAGCGTTAAAGCCCTATTAGATCTGAGCCTTCAGTCTGGTTATGGCCCAGCTTCTGTGAAAGCGATCGCCCAACGCCAGGATTTACCAGCTCCCTATTTAGAAAAATTACTGATGGAAATGCGTCGAGCGGGTCTTGTAAGATCGCTTAGGGGTGTGCAAGGAGGTTATCAATTGGCTTATCCACCGACCCAAATTTCTCTCGGTCAAATTTTTGATGCAGTGGGAGAAACAGTAGAGCCATTACCTCGCCATCACCCCGATCAAGCCCAAGCAGAAGACTGGGTAACTTATAGTCTCTGGAAACAACTTCATCAAAAATTCAAAGCGGCTCTTTATACCATTACCCTGGCAGATCTCTATTATGATGCCCGGAGTTGGCAAGCCTCCCAGGGAGCAGAAACGAATTTTATGGTTTAATAGTCAATCTCGTCAGAATTGTAACCGGAGGAAAGACGATGAATTTAACGGAATCTTCCCAAATCTATCAAGGGAGTTGCCATTGTGGCAAGGTTCAATTTCAAGTTCTGGTGACGAATCATCGGGCAACGGATTGCAACTGCTCTATCTGTTACAAGAAGGGTTTTATTCATTGTATTGTTCCCTTAGAGCATTTTAGCTTACATCAAGGAGAAGAGGCTCTAAGTACCTATACTTTTAATACCAAAATTGCTAAACATACTTTTTGTTCACACTGTGGTATCCATCCTTTTTACTATCCCCGTTCCCATCCCGACTGTATTGATGTTAATGTGCGCTGTTTAACCGGAAATGTTCTCTCGAATTTTGTCATTGAACCTTTTGATGGTCAAAATTGGGAAGATAATATTGACCAAATTCGTTCTTTATGAAGATTTTATTGGTGGACGATGAGATTGCTCTAACCACGCCCCTCAGTCGTGTTCTTTGCCAAGAAGGTTATCAGGTGAAAGTGGCTAATGATGGGCTAGAAGGATTAGGGTTAGCTTTGGAGCAGGATTATCATCTTCTCATCTTGGATTGGATGTTACCCTTTCAGTCTGGTTTGGATATTTGTCGAACGCTGCGATCGCGGGGCAAAACAGTTCCAGTGCTTTTTTTAACGGCCAAGGATACCTTAGATGATCGTGTTTTAGGCTTAGATGCTGGGGGAGATGACTATCTGATTAAACCCTTTGAACTGCGAGAATTGTTAGCACGAGTGCGGGCCTTACTGCGACGTTTTCAAACCGTAGAAACTTCCGACAGCGATCGACGGATAAAATTTGCCGATCTAGAACTAGATGAAGAGAATCAGATTGCCTATCGACAGCAACGAGTCATTCATCTCTCAGAGAAGGAAGTGAAACTGCTGGCTTTTTTCATGCTCCACCCCGGACAACTCTTAAGTCACGACCAAATTTATCAATATCTCTGGACAGAGAATGATCTACCAGGGAGTAATGTGATAGCGGCCCTGATTCGTTTACTCAGACGTAAAATTGAGTCAACAGGAGAAACCACCTTAATTCATACCGTCTATGGCAAAGGTTATCGGTTCGGAGAGTAAAAACGAAGGGAATTAATGCCAATCGAGTTTGATCACCTTAAAGGCTCGAAACACGAGTACTGTACTGTGCTATAATCTGGGAAGCCGGTATAATGGGAAATATTTGCAAGGCTTGAATAACATTTTAGTCCGGTCGTCTGTTGATATTCCTAGCTGGTCTTGTGAGGTTGTTTAGGAGACTTTATGAGCCAACCATTGATCCTCCATCAACTTGTCTTCAATTCGACAACCTTTAAAAAAACGGTTCATCTTCATGAGTCGCTTTATTCTATTGGCCGACATCCTTCTAGTTCTATCGTTATTCCCTCCTTAAAACTTTCTCGTCATCATGCCACTCTTGTAAAATATATTGTGGACGACCATGAGTTATTCTGTATTGTTGATGGCGATACTCACGGGAAAAGAAGTACAAATGGCATTTATATAAACGGACAAAAATACTTAGAATATGAGTTAAAGCATGGTGATACAGTAGTTTTCCCAGGGGATATTCGCGCCACCTATCAAATTGTGCATGGTGCCGATAACTCCTATTACCGAGAAGATCAAGGAGAAGACCATACCAGTGAGAGTGCTATTTTTAAAGCAATTTTAACCCAAGCAAAATCAACCAACTTAGGCTCAACACTTGATCCCAATCTAGTGGAAGATCTGAGCTTAGTTGATTTTACCTCCCTCGTAGAACTCAGTCCCAATCCGATCATCGAACTGGATTTTACGGGTAATATTATTTATTTGAATGCCGCCGCCACCAAGAATTTCAACAATATTCATAAGCTCCAATCAGAACATCCTTTATTGGTCAATATTACTCAAAATCAACAACATCGTAATGGCAATTTAGTCGTTCGTGAAATTGAGGTGAATAATAATTATTTTGAACAATATATTCATTATTTACCAGAACATCAGAAGATTCGGAGTTACATCTTTAATGTTACTCAACGAAAAAAAGCAGAGAAAATTCTTAAATATAAAGCTTTTTATGATCCTTTAACGAATTTACCCAATCGCTACTATTTTAATCAAAGATTATCTCTCGCGATCGCCACTGCTCGCACCCAGAAATCCCAAATCGCTCTAATGTTCCTAGACATAGATAACTTCAAAAGAATCAATGATAATTTAGGTCATCGGTTTGGAGATGAAGTTCTAAGACATTTTAGTAAACGAATTAAACGTAATCTACGTCAAGGAGACTTGCTCTCCCGTTGGGGAGGAGATGAATTTACAGTCCTATTAGATACCTTTGAAGATCTTCAAGAAGTGGAAGATATTGCTAATCGCTTGTTAAATTGTCTGAATATCCCCTTCCAGATTGGAGAACAACAGCTTTATGTAAAAAGTAGTATTGGTATCGCGCTCTATCCCCGTGATGGCGAGAACGCAGAAGAACTACTGAAAAACTCCGATTCCGCTCTCTATCGAACCAAAGAAAGTGGTCGTAATCATTATCAATTTTCTAACCCTCATTTAATTGTTCAAACCTCAGAATCTTTTCAGTTAGAAAACTGGTTATATCAAGCCCTCGATAAAGAGGAATTATTACTTCATTATCAACCTCAAATTAATATTCAGACGGGAGAACTCTATGGCATGGAAGCTCTGATCCGTTGGCAACATCCTAAATTAGGGTTAATTCATCCCAGTAAATTTATCCCTCTAGCTGAACAGAATGGTCTAATTCATACCATTGGCGAGTGGGTACTAAGACAGGCCTGTGAGCAAAATTATCTCTGGCAGAAAGGCGGCGTTAAACCGTTTCGGATTGGAGTAAATCTTTCTACCCAACAACTTCAACAACCGAGCTTAATCCATTCTATTACTAATATTTTAGGAGAGACAAAATTAGGGGCTGAATGGTTAGAACTAGAGGTAACAGAATCAGCTTTAATGCATAACGTTGATATTGCTCGTAACACCCTACAGCAGTTGCGAAATCTGGGTATTCATCTATCAATGGATGACTTTGGCACAGGTTATTCTTCCCTCGGTTATCTTAAGCAATTTCCTTTCCAAACCCTCAAGATTGATCAGGCTTTTATCAAAGATTTAAGCAAAGATAATTTACAAGATATGGCAATTATTTCGGCAGTTTTAGCTTTAGGTCAGGGGTGTAACCAAAGTGTGATTGCGGAAGGGGTGGAAACCGAAGAACAATTAGAATTACTCAAACAACTGCAATGTCAGATTATCCAAGGCTACTGGTTTAGTCGTCCCTTACCCGTTAGTGAAGTTTCACACTTTATTAATCAAAGTCATTTCTATCCTAAGTCAGGGTAATAAACGAGTAAGCGTTCAGGGGGGTAGCACATTTACCAAAATACTTAAAACCCTTGTATAGCAAGGGATAGATGAGATTCATGCGATGGGATGATTTCGCTTAAGCGGTCTAAAAGGCGATCCACAACTTGA
>JAYKJI010000411.1:0-2515 GCA_035285405.1 Snowella sp.
GTATTTCCGATAGCCTGGAACTATTAGATTCCCCTGGGGTAATTCCCCTCAAGTTGGATAATCAAGACAATGCCCTCAAGTTGGCCATCTGTGAAGATATTGGCGAGGCGGCCTATGAAAACCAAGCCGTGGCGATCGCCTTAATTGATTTGTTATTCGATTTAGCCTTGGGGCAAAGTTTGACTAACCGTTACCAAGTGCCGCCCCAGCAAATGAACGGCGATTTATATTTAATTGCCTTGGCCAATGAACGCTATAACGGCGATCGGGAACGGGCCGCAGTGCAATTATTAAACGATTTTCGCAAAGGATTATTGGGGCCACTACCCCTGGAATTACCCCCGGCGATCGCCATGCCTACTGTTGAATTTAACTCAGTTGATTCTTGAACTCTTAATTAATTTTCACTGTCCTGTTGCATTTCTTGACGGATTTCATCCAGAGGTGATTGATAATCAGAGAGTTCGGGTTCATCTGGTAAAAATTCAACCGAAACTTTCACGCGCACTTTTCCTTTTTTCCATTGAGGATCTCCAGGATTAAGTCGTTCACAATCTACTCCTTCTTCAATCCATTGCTTACGAACTTGATAAGATCTTTGTTCTAGGTCGGTTAGCCTTATTACTTCGAGAACACGGCAAATTAAGTTATTAATAATCGCTTGAACTTTTGTTGTTGGATGCGATGTAACAACTCCTCCCGGTAAGTTTTCGGTAAAATTAATAATGGTCTCGAAATCAGTAATTTCCTTGAATTCTGGTTCTGTCATAATTGTCACCTAAATTAACTTTCAATATCTTGTTGCATTTCTCGACGAATTTCATCAAGAGGAGACTCCGCTTCATCAGAAATAAATTCAAGGCTGACTTTAATTTTTCCATTTCGCCAACCTTTTTTTGGAGATAGAATTTTACATTCTGCTCCCTCTACAAACCATTGCTTCCCCAGTTCCCCACCAATCCAATTTTTGACCATAAATTGCAACAATTCTCCGACTGTAAAGGTCGTATGATTGACGAGGATTTTTTTTGATGCTTCCATCGAAATTACATCGCCTGAGTTCAAAAATTCACGCTTTTCCATTAGGCAAATCTCCAACTTATTTGGTTATTAGTTTAGTTTATTTCTTGACGAAATTCATCAAGAAGTGATTCGTACTGCATCGATTCTGGTTCATCGGGGATGAATTCAACAGTGACATTGATTTTGACTCTACCCTTTTTCCAGCCACTAGACCCCGCTTTCAAAATCCGGCATTTAGCTCCTTGATCAAACCAGATTTCTCGTTTATCTTGCGTTTTAATGCCTCGATGTTTTAAATGATCAACCAATCGTTGTTGAATGGGTTCGCCAAAAGAGTCATCTAAAGCAAACTTTAAATCTTTGGATTTTACCAGTTGATCAAATAATTCTAAAACATCGTCATCATTTAGGGATTCGAGAAAATTATTATAACTAATGGTCATGGCATTTCCTGAATGAAACTCTCAGTTTAACCTTAGAGATGGGTTGTTTAAATAAATACACCTATTAAACATAAACCCATCCCTAGGCGCTTGTAAAGGAAGAAAAACTTATATGTCTTCTCCTTCATTGATCATTTCATCAACAACCACATCAACCACAGGATTAGTCATATCTGTTACGGCAATAACTGGCAATTGATCGGTAATTTTCATTGCCTTTAAGCACTCATTAATGCCTAGCACACTGTCTTGATATTGATCTATTTTTTGTTGAATTTCTGACTGTAAGCGAGAATTGCGGGCAATTTTTTCCTCTGCCTCCTTTTCCAAGGATTTTTCAAGGTAAGCTCGGGCTAAATCATATTGTTGTAAGATAACCTCTGCGTGTTGGCTTGCCATCGGTAACAAATGGGTTTTTAAGCCTTGATTAACCGTCTGCCGGAAATTTTTTCGCACCGTACTAAACACTTTTGGCTCAAAATCTAGCTTAAGTAACTCCTTAATCGCCGGTTCCGCTTCGATGATAGCTTGGGCATCGTAACCTTGAGAGGTTTGCTGTAACGTTTGACGGAACTGATAAATTGAGAACGTGCCTTCATCATAAAAACGGGGACTTTCCCGCACATAGCGATCGCACTCTGTCCGGGCTTCACTAATTAAAGCTTTGGTAACATCAACTTCAATTTGTTTTAAGCACTGTTCCACCCCACCATCATTACCCAATAACCGATAAATTTGGTGGTAACAATCCGCTTTTCGGAGGCGATCGCCTAAGCGTTGGAAAAAGCTTTTGATTAACTCATCCACACAACTGACAAAAGTATCCTCTAGCTCATTAGCTAAATAATAGAGGGCTTCCACTAATACCGCAATAAAAGGAGCCGTGGCGTTGCGGGGATGATTCAACGTTGCCCGACTGTAGGCATTCATAACGGAAAACGTTTTGATCAACTCATCTAATCGCGCCACCATTCGCGCTTTCAATTTAGAAAAATCCAGATCAAAATCCTTATCCATTCCCGTCACCACATCATTCACTTGTTGGGCAA
>JAYKJI010000412.1:0-8991 GCA_035285405.1 Snowella sp.
ATAAATAACTTCTGTCTCGTAAGGATATAAATAAAAATAAATTATACCCAATCATTACCAAAATAATTCCGTAGGATATTCCTAAGAATAAAATATTACCTTGATCCTGTTGCCAAAATGTTTCTAAAGAGTAAATATTTAAAGGAATTGTGAAGCCAGCTTTCGCCGTTAAACGTAAATAAATAATTTGTTCATTTTGATGATCAAAATGTAAACTAACAATAAAATAACGGTGCTTAAATTCTCTGTTATAAAAAGGAAAGTCTCTACCCGTTTTAATAATATCCAATTTATTTTTATTTGGTTTAGGCAAATAAAAGTCTACTGTGCTAATGCGAGTGTCGCTTAAAACCAAGAGCCACTTTTTAGTTAAGTTTGCTTCATTTTTTACCCGAAAACGTACCCAAATTGCTGAATTTCTTATTCCTAAGTTAGCGACTTCTTGCCGATTAGGAATAAATTTTTGATTAACGACATCTTCAATCGTTAATGATCTAGTTTTATCTTCAAATATTTCTAAATTAAAACCTAAAGGATATTCTGTTATTTTATCGGTTAAAATGACAGGATTTACGCTTTCTATTTTTGGGTTAGCGTGGGTATAACCAGAGGATATTGTTACCAGCAAAAATAAACTAAATACAATAATAAAAGAGATAACTTTTCGTGTTTTTTTGATATTCTGATTATTCATAATTAATTATTGATTTTATTCGATTAAATTAATAATTTTATCAAATTGAAATTGATTAGCTAATTTTTCAAAAACTTTGACTAAATGGGATTTTTGGTTAGGTATTTCTTGAATCAATTGGCTAACCTGATTATTATCAGCTTCTAAGGATGCTTGAGCTAACTGAGATCGCCATTCTAGTGACATTCTTCCTAAATCTTCTAAATCGGTAGATGATAGCATGGTTGGAGAAAGATCATCAATGCCACTTTCATCAGTTAAGTCCTCATAAATATAGTTTACTCCTAAATGTTTGGTTAATGTCTCAAAAATTGTATTTTCTTTAAAAGGCTTACGAATAAAATCATCACATCCGGCTGAAAGCACGATCGCCTTTTCTTCCTCCAATACACTGGCTGTTAAGGCAATCACGGCTGTTGCACTACCTTTAACCTGAGCTTTAATATATTTTGTGGCTTCATAACCATCCATGACGGGCATTCTCATATCCATAAAAATTAAGTGGGGTTCCCAGGTTTCCCAAATTGCGATCGCTTCTCGGCCATTACTAGCTTCTTGCATTTCAAAACCTAAAGGTTGTAACAGTTTAAATAATAATTGTCGATTAATAACTTTATCATCTACTGTTAATATTTTATAGGTAGGTTGTCCTGATGCAATTCCTATAATTTTTGAATGTTTTTCTAAAGAATTACTATTAATTTGTTGTCCTAATTTTGCTTGAATAGAAAATTTAAAAGTTGTCCCTTTTCCTAATTCACTTTCTACTGTAATATCGCCTCCCATTAATTGTACAAACTTTCTACTAATGGCTAAACCTAAACCCGTTCCTTCTTGGGCATCTTTTCCCGCTTGGGTTTGGGAAAAAGCTGTAAATAATTTTGATATTTCTGCTGGTGCAATACCTACTCCTGTATCACGAATTTGAAAATCAATAGTTAAAACATCATCTCTATTTTCTTGACTATAATTATTTATTGTGACAATAGTTCCTCCTAATTGAGTAAATTTAATGCCATTACTAATTAAATTAATTAATACTTGGCGTAATTTCACCGCATCAGTACAAATATAGCGAGGAACATTTTCATGGCGTTGAAATATCAAATTTAAGCCTTGATTACTGGCTTTTAGATGTAACATATCTTCCAAATCATCTAACAGGCGATATAGGTCAAAATCGCTGAGATTGAGAGTAGTTTTACCTGCTTCTATTTTCGATAAATCCAAAACATTATTAATTAATGTTAGTAAATATTCGCCACTACGATAGATTATTCCAGCATTTTCATATAGGTCTGTAGGGATGTTTTTATGGCGTACCATCAATTGGGAAAAACCAAGAATAGCATTTAAAGGAGAGCGTAATTCATGACTCATATTTGCAATAAAAGCACTTTTAGCTTGATTGGCTACTTCCGCTTTTTCCTTAGCAATTACTAACTCTGCTGTGCGTTCTTGTACTCGATTTTCTAAAGTTTCAAAAGATTCTTGTAATTGACTAGCCATAGTATTAAATGAAGAGGCAAGAGTTGATATTTCTGTAATATTCTTGGTTTCTATGAGATTATTTTCTTGGTCATAATTTTGCCATTCTCCTAATGCTAAAGCCTGACTAGAACGACTTAATTGTAAAATTGGTTTAGTAATCCATCGAGCCGTGAAAATACCAATGATTGTGGCAATCACAATAGTTAGAACACAAAATACAATTGTCCAATGGGCATTTGCCTGAATTTCTGCGAGGAAGTCAGTTTCAGGAATGACAATAATGGTTAACCAATCTAAATCTTTTTGCCCTTTGAATGGAACAACTCTAACAAAGTAGCGTTTACCATTTTCTGTAAATTTATATTCTTGTGTTTCTTGAATCTGAGCAAGTCCACCGAAATTTTCCACTAATTTTTTAGTAGTTTGTCGAGTCATAAATTCACGACTATTCATCGCATTTAATCTGTATTGGTTAGGATCATCTTTCTCTTTATCGGAGTTGAGATGTTTTACCAAACTTGGAACAAAGGGAGTTTCGCCAGTGGAAGTACCGATCAAAAATCCATTTTTTTCTAAGATAAAAGCTTGTCCTGTTTTGCCAACTTTTAATTCTTTGAGAAAATCCCCTAATTGAGATAGAGGAATAGAGCAATTGATAACGCCTTGAAATTTATTTTTTTGATCAAAGAAGGGTAATAAATAAGCAGCTAATAACTTGGGGTGATCATTCTTTACTCGAGCAACAACCAGCCGCCAAATTCCCCGTCCAGCATCTTTTGTCGCTCCATACCAAGGATTTTCAGGCGGATCATTATGGGGATCATAAGTGGTTGAACGTCGAATTAACTTAATGTAGTTTCCTTGAGCATCCGCGAGGTAGTTATCCCATTTGTAACCAGTTGATTGATCTCTAATTCGGATGAAAGGAGATTTTTTATCCTGGGTATCCACAATTAAAATCGTTTTCTTCTCGGTCGCAATTAGCCATATACTGATGTCATCAAAGATTTGTGATTGCTTCCAAAAATAGCGTTTTACTTCTGGTAAATCATGATAATTTAAGATGCCTAGTTTAGCCGCTTCAGCATTATTGTGGGTAACTTCCACTGGCTTTTTCAAATAATTTTTTAAATTTTGATCAATGCGATCACCGATTTCTGCTATCAAGGATTTTGCTATATTTTCTACCGCTTTTTGTCCACTACGATAGGAAAAATAACCTACCAATCCTACTGCGCCCACAATTTGCAAGACAAAGGGTATAATTAGTAGTAATCTCAGGGAAATTTTGGGAGTTTTTGGGAGTTTTGATGCGCGATCGCTGTTCATAAAAACGCCTTATCTAATCCATTGTGATTATAAACGAGGATTTGCTTTCTATAAGCTAATTGCGCGATCGCATCCCTAAATTTTAGCTCAATAAAGAGCTTGATCAGTTTGACAAATAAAAGCATTTAAGTCTTTTCAAGCATTAGAAATGAGACTGATACCCCTTAAACGAAGGATAACCAAAGAACTGGCCATGGATCGGGTATAGGGAATATTTAAAGCGGCGATCGCTTTTCTGATGAACTCAGTAACGATGATTGACTCTAAAATGATAGTTTAAAGTTGCAACTCGAAATTCTCCTATGGCTCCTCCCATCATCAAACGTTTTTGGATTTCCCTTGGCCAAAATGCCTGGCTAGGTTTGATGACGACCGCAGGCGTAATTGGAATTGCGGCAGTTATTGCCACCCAACCTCCTCCAACCCCCCCCCGTCCGACTTTTAGTGTTGTCGGGCAATTATCGCTCCGAACTCCTCCCCCCGCTTTTACCAGTACGGGAACTCAACTGCAACAGCAAGGGAAAGTCATTACGCGGGAAACGTTGCTTTCCTACAATATTTTAAAAAACACCGCCGATAAACTGAAGTTAACCTCTGACCAAATCTTGATTATTCGGGATAAGCGACTGCTCATTACTTTTCCTAAAACGGAAGACAATAATAAAGAGGCGGTTTCGGATATGATTCAACTGGAATTAACGGATCCCGATTCAGCCGCAAAAGCGCAGTTAATTCTCAATACCCTCATGCAGGAGATGGTGGATTATAGTCGCTGGCTCAATACCTCTCAATTACGCAGTCGGATTGAAGCCTTAACGCAGCGATTAACTAAAGTACAAAAAGACTTAAGACTGGCGGAATCTCGCTTTTATCAATACATTAGCAAACAGGGAGCCGGTTTACTCGCAATTCAAGATGGCAGCCTGTTTACAGGAATTACCAGTAGTCAGCAACAACAACGGGATCTCAATCTCCAACTTCAGGAAATTGACGGTCAAATTAAGAATTTAGTCAAACAACTGGGATTAACGCCCGAACAGGCCTACACGGCAGTTGCCCTCAGTGCCGATCCGATTCTGGGCAACCTAAGAGCACGGATTTTGAATACAGAGCTAGAGTTAGAGCGATTAAAATTAGATCTTCGTCCAGAGCATCCGACGCTGATGAAGCTAATGAAGGAGAAAAAGTCGAATGAGAAACTCCTCGAAGAACGGGCTAAGGAATTAATTGGCCGTCAAGGTCTGAAAGCGGCTCCGAATCAGTTGGCCCAAATTCGTCAAGATAGTAGTCTAGATCCACGTCGTCAACAGTTAGCTTCTCAATTATTGGTATTGCAAACGCAACGGGCTGGATTAGTACAACAATTGCAATCCGTGGTTAAGACGGAACAGGAATTACGACAGCAATACGAAAGATTTCCTGATCAACAATTGACCCAGGCTCGTTTGGTACAAGCAGTGGAGTTTCAACGGGTCGTTTATCAAAATATTTTGACGGCCTTGGCAGATGCTCAAGCAGCGGAAGCAGAAACCACTGGAAGTTTAGCGATCGCCTTACCAGCAACGGTGCAACCCCTATCAGAACGTCAACGGCGCACTTATAGTCCCATTTGGATTCTGATCGGCGGCATTGTTTTAGGCATTTTGGCCGGTCTAGGGATCATCCTTTTGTTGGCCCTGTTAGATGATCGTCTCCATACCCCAGAGGAAATCCGTACAGCCCTAGCGGAGCGAGACGTTATGTTATTGGGTCAACTGCCTGTTCTCCCTAAACGCTTGGTTAACAATCAGGAAGTTCCCGCTTTAGTCAGCGAAGAGCTTGACTCTGTTTACCTTGCTTTTTATGAACGTCTGCGGAGTAATTTACGCTATCGGGTTTCCGATTCTCCCAGGGTGATTCTCGTAACCAGTGTGAGTGAGCAGGAGGGAAAAAGTTTAACCGCCTATAATTTGGCGATCGCTGCCGCTAATGCCGATAAACGCACCCTCTTAATCGAAGCGGACTTAAGAACCACCTCTAAGGCTGACTGGTTAGAAATTGACTTGCCTATCGGTGTTCAGAAAGATCCGCTACAGTACTATGCTAATAGCAGCGAATCTATTTATCTGGTGCCTTCGATCCTCAATCTTTATATTCTGCCTAGTCCAGGGCCTCTGCGACAACCTGTGGCCCTATTGGAATCCAGTGAAATGCAGCTTTTACTCAAGGATATTCGAGGCCGTTTCGATTTCGTCATCATTGATACCCCTCCCCTTTCCCATTGCAACGATGCGCTTTTGTTAGAACCGGCCAGCGATGGTTTGCTGATGGTTACTCGTCCTGGTTATACTCGTTCGAGCCTGTTTAGAGAGGCCATTGACCAATTTATTGAAGCTGAGATTCCAGTCCTAGGCGCAGTGATCAATGGTGTAGAGGATTTATTCGTTTTATCTCTGAATCATTTGCGAGAAGAGTCAGGATTTAAAGCAGAGCAAAATTCAGAAGACCAGGCAACGATCACCGAGAAAATCCAAGTCTAGAGGTACGTTCATGCCCCCTAATCCCCTGTTTCAAGTGGGTGATTTGCTCCACCATCGCTACCTTTTGCAACAACCTTTGGGTCAGGCCGGCATACGACAAACTTGGCTGGCGTTGGATTTAGCCTCCCATTCCTTTGGCTGGCTTTGGCGATCGCCGCGACTCAATACCTTGCCTTGGCTAAATACCTTAAAATTGCTCACCTTTGGGCGATCGCCGCAATGGGTAACGATTAAATTATTAGCCTTTAGTCCGCAACTGCAATGGTCAGACTTTAAACGTTTTGAAAAGGAAGCCGATGTTTTACAAACTCTGCACCATCCCCGTATTCCTCGCTATCACCATCGTTTTGAAATTCCTGAACAGTCCGGCGGCTTAACCTGGTTTGCCCTGGTACAAGAATTTGTCCCTGGTCATTCCCTCGCGGATTTATTAGCCCAATCGAAAACCTTTAATGAAGCGATCGCCCAAAAAATTGCCCAGGATGTTTTACAGATCTTGATCTACCTTCAGGAAAGCCAACCCCCGATTCTGCACCGCGATATTAAACCCAGCAATCTAATTCTTGGCCAAGCAGGCGAAACCTATCTCATTGACTTTGGTGTTGCCCAAACTGACAGTGCCAGCCTGGATATGACCCTGACCATTGTTGGCAGCAGTGGTTACGCTCCCTTAGAACAGTATTGGGGAAAAGCGGTTCCTGCCAGTGATCTGTATGGTTTAGGTGCGACGCTCATTCATTTACTCAGTGGCCGTCCGCCCCAGGATGCTCTCCAAGGCGAATCCCATCTCTGGGCAGAATCTCTTCCTATCAGTGCCGGATTTCAGCGTTGGTTAGAGCGGATGACCCATGCCATGCCCGAAAAACGTTATCTAACGGCTAGAGAAGCTCTGGATAGTTTACAGACCTTGGATCAGGTCGTTTCGGAACGATCTCTTTTCTCGTTAAAATCGAAGTCAGTCTCTGCAAGTCGCCTTAAACGTTACCATTCCGAAGATGGTTTAGCTCTACAAATTCCTTCTGGCCAATCCCACCTGTGGTCGCAACTACAACGTTCTTCTCAAACCGCTAAATTATCCTGGTCAAGGTTGGGACTGTGGAGTTTAACCCTGTGGAGTTTTGTAATTGTACCGACGTTGATGATCAGTAGCCTGTTGAATAGTGAAAAACAGACCTTATTCTTTTGGGAATTTCAACTTCTCTGTAGTCTCAATATTTTAACCGTATTTATTCTATATCTTTGGGATTTAAGCGTAAATCATTTAGAGAAGACCCATCTGGCTTTTAGTGGCGAACAATACGAAATTATTAAAACAGTTCTGGGGGTTAAATTCTTTCAAAAGCAAGGAAATAATCAAGATATTCTGGGCGTTTTTCCCCATCCAAAACAAGGTTTCTATCAAGTTAGTCTCAATACGAAAGATAAGATTTACTTTTTCGGTAAGGATCTACAAGCCAATGAAGCTGATTCTCTCGTTAAAGAAATTAGGACTTGGCTTCAGAATCATCCAAGCTGATCACCGAAAACAATACCACATCCTGTTTTCAAAGTCCTTTTCATTCCAGGTAGGAGCTTAGTCTCTAAGCCTTATGCTCTATGGATTTGGGAAGCAATCCCCTACAAAATATTAACGGTGTTTTACAAGCGAATTTGGTATGATAACTTAAACAGTGATCACGGTTTCACTCAATAATTTGATCATAAATGATCGCCTTCCATTTTTAGAACCTTAAACAGCGATCGCTTTTTACGCCGATATAAGACAAAAACTTTACGATTACGGTAAGGATTCAGGAGGGAGATAGCGATTCAAAATCTCAGTTATTTTGGCCTGACGTTCATCAATTTGGTCGAAGCGATGATAGAAGTCCGACTGGGTTGCATAAAAATCCGATTGGCCACGAGCTACCCGTCCCAGCAGTTCATACACACCTTTTCTGTCTTTTTCCCAGGCAAGTTCCTTTTTCTGGCGTTCTTCTCGCTCCTGGGTTAGGGCGTTGGTGAATGCTTCGATCGCTTTAGCATTGGAGGCAATCAGTTGTTTTAATTCGTCGTCAGTCATGGTTTATTTGACAAAAAGAAATTAACAAGCTGTCACTTATTATTATAATCTTTGCTCTGATGAGATCGCCATCTATATTTTAGAACTTAAACAGCGATCGCGTTCTAAGTCTTTAAGTTGCGATCGCATTTTCTAGGGCGATTTTAAGGTTTGTGTTGGCGATCAATCTCTTTAAAAAGAGTTAACTATAGTAGTCTTCATTTAAAATTTGTTCAAGACTGAAAGGGCAAGTTAGGGGATAATCTTTTTCATCGGGAATGGGAATACCAAATGCTGCTAGTTTACCTTCTTTGATAGCCAGTTTTCGGCTTTTGGGATAACTCGTATTTAAAATAGTGGGTAAATAAGATTTGAGAGAAGGAATATTTTCTAATTGCATTAAAAGACGTTCTCGATGTTCAATTATTGAACGATACCAACTGCTTTTCATGGTATCTGGAGCATCAGCCTGAACCTTGAGTTTAAGTAGGTGGGCCAATAAAATGACTAAGTTGCTTTCTAGGGCATTTTTATCGGATTTCCCCAAGTCTTTCAATTCCTCAATTAAGTGGTCAATATCTAAGTTATTAAAGTCTTTCTGTTCTAACTGGTTAATGGTTTTTTCCAGCCATTGGTGAAAGTCTTGATCATAAAGGGTTTGAGTTAACATAATTGGAATTTAGTAAAAAAATGATAAATGGCGATCACCTTGGCTTTTTAGAACTTACACTGTGATCGCGTTCTAAGTTTTCAAGTTGCGATCGCTTCTTAGAATTCTAGCTTTTAGGAATAAACTAATTCAGGTTCAGTAATTAGGCGTAAAAGTTTAACAGATTCAATGGTTTCCATTGCGAAAGTATTACCTTGTTGATCGGTAAAATCAATCAAAAAGGCCTGATGATCGAAGGACATTAAAA
>JAYKJI010000413.1:0-5222 GCA_035285405.1 Snowella sp.
CGTTGCATTGGGGTTGCTAAATTTGAACCCACTTTCGAGCAAGCCTTCTACAAAGTCGATCACTACGCCGTTGAGGAGAGGTAGGCTTTGGCGATCGCAGTAAATTTTGATTTTTCCCTGTTGTTCAATGAGGTCTTCAGGGTCAGGTGCTTGGGCAATATCCAAGGTGTATTGATAGCCGTTACAACCACCGTCGTTGACACCCACACGGATGCCTTTGTCGGGGGAGGAATTGCCAGAGCCTTGGAGAAAAGCCCGTAGGCGAAATTCTGCTTTTTCGGTCAGGATGATAGTCATGGTCGTTAGTTGAGGGTGAGTTAGACGGTTTGCAGGAGAGATTGGGAGGTGGGGGAGGATTGGGGGGTGGGGGAAGATTGGAAGAGGGGGAGGCTATGGGGTTGAGTGGGTTGGTGATCGGGGTGGAGATGGCCGCAAACGGGACAGTGGCGATCGTGGTAGGTACGATATTTAGCAAAGTCCATTTGGCTCAAATTCATCGTTAGTAATTGGGAGAAAAGCGGCGTTTCCAAGGCAGTGAGGACTTTAATCGCTTCTAAAGCGGCTAAACAGGCTAAAGTTCCTGAAACTGCCCCAATGACCCCAAAAGCACGGCGATCCCAATCAGGTTTCTCTGGAAAAAGACAGGATAAACAACCCGTTTTCCCTGGCAGAATGGTGGTCAAATAAGCCTCCATACCATTCATCGCCGCTTCCACCATCGGTTTTTGCCAACGGACACAGGCCTCATTGAGCAAATCCCGTTCGACAAAGTTATGGGGACAATCGAGGGCAATATCGGATTGTCTAACGAGAAAATCCACATTTTCGGGCGTTACATAGTCATTTACTGCTTCAATCTCCACATCAGGGTTAATAGCAGCTAAAGTCTCCTTCGCTTTCAAAACTCTGGGTTGGCCAACCCAATCATCGGTCATCAAAATTTGCCGATTCATGTCATCAAGCCGCAATTCTCCACCTCGTACTAAAATCAATTTGCCAATACCCGCCACAGCTAAATAAAGAGCCGCCGTTCCCCCTAATCCCCCAACTCCAGTTACTAAAGCGGTGGAATTTTTGAGTTTTTGTTGTGCCTCTTCACCAAAACCAGGGAGTTGAATTTGGCGACTATAGCGTTCTAATTCTTTCGGAGTTAGATTGGGAAGCATGGCATTAAAACAAGTTAGAGATACTGACGATTAAGTGGAGTTTTGATCCCCCCAACCCCCCTTGATAAGAGGGGCTAAATCTCGATGAATGACGAATAATCTAGTCCCTCTTTTTAAGGGGGATGCCGAAGGCAGGGGGATCAAGAATTAACTCTGAAGATCGTTGAGCATGACGATATTTTTGGGCTTTTCTTGGAAAACTTTAAATAATTTAGTTTCCAAAGGAGAGGAGGTTAGAAAAACTTCATAAGCTTGTTGTAAAGCTTCTCGATATTTCTCTAATTTCTCAGTTTCTGTTAACTCAGAAAAATGGTTGTCAACTTCCCTAATTAATTCAGAAAACTTTTTGAGAATATGAAGACGATTAATATTGACAAACTGAGTATCATAGTCAATTTGAAAATATTCAAGATAGTCTTCAGCAGTGGTTAAGCGATTAAAATCAATTAGGGTTAACGTCATTAGCTTTGCTCCAAAGTTTTTAATTGCTTTTTGAGTTGATCTAATTCATAGAAAATAGCGTAAGTTTCATTGGCGACTTGAATTAGATTTTCATAATCTGTAGGTAAACCTTCCGCTAGATCATGTAAATCCATTTTCATTTGACCCGCTTTACTATTAAGTCGCTTGATTTGGGTTTTAAGCGTTTCGGGATTAACGGCAGTTTCGACCATATTTGGTGGGAGATTGGGGAGGATTAGGAAGAGGGGGGAGCAAACTTAAATTTTTGCAACTTCAGGAAAACGATTAATGTAATCAATCCCTTTTTGGACTAATTTTTCGCCTTCGTCTTCCAATTGCTCCAAGGAATTAAAACCGTAGCGTTGAGCGTCTCTTAAGGTTTTAGAGACCACTAAAAGACGACCACAGAAAACTAAAGCCCAACCAAATCCTTCATGGCTTAAGTCAACGACAACCTGAGCTAGTTGGCCTGTTTCTGACTCAATGCGATAGGCGATCGCCCGATAAAAAGCCATAATGCGGCCTTTGGTAATGGGGTCAACTTCACCTTCAACAGAAATTTTGCGTTTTTGTTCTTTGGTAACGATAAAGGGTTTTAGCAATAATTCATCGCTCCAATTACGAAACGTTCCATAGGAATCATTAACGCGGATTTGTTGAGCTAAAGCTTTAAGAAAAGGACTCTTGGCAATATCAATAGTCGGGGTTTCGGTTAAGGTAGCAGTCATAGGTTTAATTAAGTTTAAAGTGAAGGACAATCTTGGGGTTTTATCCCTGAAAAGGTGCAATTAAAGCAAATTCCGTAGGGGCACATGGCGATCGCCCAAAAACTTTCATAGATAGCATGGCGATCGCCGAAAAGTTTTTATAAGAGCATAAGGTTTATTCCCTTGATAACTCTTTACGCAGGAACTTCCTCTGCTAATTCTTCAAAAGCAGAACTTTTTTGTTGCAAAGCTTTGCGAAGCCAAGGAGGAGGATTACCCTTCAAAGTTTCAACCAATTTGGTGAGAACTTCAGCAATCTCTTCCTCTTCTGATCGCGCTTTAATCGGGGTAATTTTATGTTTAATTAATCGGGCTGCTGCGGAACCGCCGATCGCAGAAACATAAACGATAGTGCAATCCTGAATAGCTTCGAGTTTAGGAACGAGTTTATCCTCATTACCATCTTCCTTTAAATCCCCTTCAAAAGTTAGGGTTTTTAAGAATTGATACCCATCGGCACTGACATCATAAACATCAATTTTTTTAGCCCAACCGAAATGGGAATTAATATGAACTTGATCCTCGGTTGTAAAAGCAATTTTCATGGATTTTAACTCCTTTGTCAATCCTTAACGTTAAGATTATTTGATAATTAATCAAGGAAAATATTAACTATCAAAGCTGGAAAATTTGAGATTAATTCGCCCCCTAAATCCCCAAATTCTGAGGGACTTTTAAAACTCATAAAGGCTCCGAACTCTCCCCAAAATTGGGAGGCTGGGGGGGCAAAACAAGGTTGACAAATAGACTTATGTACATCCTGGCTAATGTTTGGGAATTAGGGGAAAAAAAGATAAATCTAGGGATGTTTAACATGGTTTTCTTCCTCCTCTAAGAAAATATTGCCAATGTCAAATAAAAGCTGAATAGTGCCGCGATAGCCAACCTTACTAAAAAAGCCATTACCCAAGCGATCGTAGATAGGGAATCCTTGATGATAGAGGGGAACTTTTAGCTTTTTAGCAATCCGTTTACCATTGGAATTAGTAATCAGTAAATCGGCTCCAGTCGCTAATTGTTCAAAATCATCCAGGTCGCCAATTGTGACACTTTCAATCGGGATGGCTTCCAAACTAGAAGATTTAGTTGTTGTTACCGCTCCTTGGATTTCTGCTCCCATACTTAATAGAAATTCCACCATTGCTAAAAGCAAGTCAGATTCTAAAGCGAGGCAAACTTTTTTATGGCCAAAAAAGAAATGGGTATCTAACATGGCATCCAGCAATTGACGACGCTGACGACAATACTTTTCAGGGACTTTTTTACTGCTTAAAATACTTAAGGCTTGTAAAAAATTGTCATTAGCAGCTAATCCCGTTAAATGGGGAAAGACAACTTGCTTAATGCCAAAACGTTCCTCTAAAATGGTCGCCGCACCTCGCATACTTTCTCCCAAGGCGATCGTCAAGATTGAACTGCCCATTTCTCGTAATTGAGCTAAGGTTGTCCCGCCACTGGTAACAGCTTGAAATTCATCTTCTAAATGACCATCTAAAGAGGCTCCTAAGTTCGGTAACAAAATCGGTTTTAAACCAAAACTGGTGATCATTTCTTCAATTTCCTGGACATCGCCAGGTGTAAAAGCAGAACTAATCAACACATTAACTTGTTCAAAACGTGGCTCACCTGCCTGGGGAATTTTTTTAACAATGGCTTCCACTGCGGCAGCAAAACCTTCCTGTAACGCTCCTCGATAATCGGGCGTTGAAACCCAAACAATCGGCAAATCGTACCATTCAGGATGACGTTTACGAATACTTCTCAAAATGCCATCTATATCATCACCTCTAGTTTCGGTTAATGCCGTTGTAAAGAGAGCAATAATCTCAGGTTTGGCTTTTTCTAAGAGGGTTTTAATGGCAGTTTCAATATTTTCCTCTCCTCCTAAAATAGTCGTTACTTCAGTCATTGCTGTGGTCGCCAAAGGAATCGCTTCTCGAAAATGACGCACCATTAATACTTTGGCAAAAGCGGTACAGCCCTGGGAGCCATGAAAGAGGGGAATCGTGCCTTTTATTCCCAAAAAAGCGAGAGATGCACCTAAAGGCTGACTTTGCTTTAAGGGATTAATGGCAACGGATTTTTTCGGAAGATTAATAGTAGCCATGATAGTTAATAATCAACAATGAATAATGATTCTTTCTCCGTAAGCAGCGATCTCGCATTAGATTGAATTCAATGCTGATAAACTATTCGCTATCAATGGTTACTTGGTGAATAACTAGCTCATCCCAGGGAGCAGGCTGTCGAACTTGTTCCCAAATAGGACTATAGAGAGTTTCTTCTAATTCCTTTGCTAATTCTACTAAGCCCTGATAACCTGCATAGGCGTGATGACGCTCTTGATTAATATCCAAAAAAGGAATTTTTGCTTTGAGAGCAGTATATTGATTTCTTCCTCCGGCAATCAGCATTTCTGCATGGGTTTGAGCAATAACTTTTAGCAATTCTTGAGCGTTCCCTTTTTCCATCATAATACCGTCTTTTCCGAGTAAAACTCGAATTTTAGCTTTATCTTCTTCGGTACTTTTCTTCGTGCTGGTAGCAACTACTTTCATCCCTAAATCTTTAGTGGCAGAAATAATTGACCAACTTTTCACACCGCCTGTGTATAAAACGACTCGTTTTCCCTTGAGTTTGGCACGGTAGGGGGCTAATTGTTGATCTAATTTAGCGGTTTCTTCTGCAATTAAATTCTCAACTCGTTGTTTTAAGGTATCATCACCAATTTTTTCGGCAATATGACGTAAACAGTTATTAACATCTTCAATGCCATAGAAAGACTCTTCAATATATGGAATAACATAGCGTTCTTCCATTTTGCGGG
>JAYKJI010000414.1:0-9621 GCA_035285405.1 Snowella sp.
TTTCATTCTCGATCATAGCAACGAGTTTAATGAATTTTAGCACTCAAAAACGAGTCTTCATACAGCCTAAAACCTCGTATCCTCGTAGATGCACAAAACTGCACACTGGAAAATGAAATAGCCCTGGTAGGAATTTAACACCGTTAAATCCTCAAACTGTTAAATCTTGAGCAAGGACATAATGATATTATGTCCCTACGGTAATTGTCGTTTTTTTCACACCGTTAAATCCTCAAACTGTTAAATCCTGAGCAAGGACATAACGGTATTATGCCCCTACAATAAAACATAAAATCATCAATGCAAAATGATCAAGATACTTCCCCATTAACTTTCTCCGGCATGATAGGAACTACGCACTAATGGCCCCGATCGCACCTGACTAAATCCCAAAGAACGGGCAATGGCTCCCAATTCCTCAAACTCTGCGGGTGTCCAATATTTCTGCACAGGTAAATGTTCTAGAGAGGGTTGCATATATTGACCCAGGGTCAGGCGATCACAATGAATGGCCCTCAAATCCTGCATGGTCTGGATAATTTCCTCCCAGGTTTCGCCATGACCTAACATTAACCCCGATTTCGTGGCAATCTGAGGAGCAAATGCCTTTACCCAACGCAGTACTGACAGTGATCGCTCATACTTAGCTCCCCGACGCACTTTACCCTGTAACCGTTCTACCGTCTCTATATTGTGGTTATAGCAAACAGGTTGGGCCTTAGCGACTGTCAAAACCCGCGATCGTTGACTCTCTTCTCGACCCAAGCCACCCCAAAAATCAGGAGTTAAGACCTCAATCTGAGTCTCTGGATTTTCACGACGTACTGCTTCCATCACTTTTACAAACCAAGCCGCGCCACCATCAGCCAGATCATCCCTAGTCACTGAGGTTAAAACCACATAACGCAGTCCTAACAGTTTGACCGACTCAGCGACTTTTTGAGGTTCATCCATATCTAATGGCATAGGCGCATGACCCTTATCCACCTGACAAAAGCCACAGGCACGGGTGCAAACTGGCCCCATTAACAAAAAGGTTGCTGTTTTCTGGGAATAACATTCACCTCGATTCGGACAACGCCCCTCTTCGCAAATGGTATGAATCTGACGCTGTTTAATAATTTTTTGGACAGTGGACAGTTCACTCGCTCTCCCGATTGGCCGTTTTAACCAACTGGGTAAGGGGGTCATTGAATCCTGGCGTTGGTCTTGGCTCAGAGTCATGGTTACAAAGATTCAGAGTTTCTCTTGGTTCAATGTCCCATGTTAACGTTAATTGTTTTCAGAGGGGTGAATGACGGCGATCTCAAAGTGGTATGGGGACAAGATTGTTAAGGTTGAAATAATCAGGCTTTGATGAGGATGACATTTCCCTCAACTTTAGTTTGATAAGTTTTGAGATTCCGTTTTGCTGGCCCATGAGTAACAATGCCAGTACTGGTAAAAGTTCCAGGATGACAGGGACAGGCCAGAATTTTTTTCTCTTCCTTCCATCTTACAGTACAACCTTCGTGAGTACAGCGAGGATTAACCGCATTAATCGTTTGGCTGCCTGGTTCTTTAATCAGTAATACAGGGCCCAAAGGGGATTTTTTATTAAGTAATTGACCTTTTTGGTCTAATTCTTTAACTGTACCGACAGCTACAAAACCATCTGAGCGTTTTGGTTGAGTGGCTTCTGTTGCTGCTGAGATAACTTCTGGGGCGCAAGCGATCGCACCGCCCACACCTGCTAGGGTGACAAATTCACGACGATTCATAAGTTTAAGGTCCTTAAAAGTCCGAGATTAAATGAAGACAAGCTATTATGATAAGCCAACTGCCTAGCTAATTTGTAGAAATAGTCCTTTATCCGTGTCACATTCAGGACAATCTTCAAAATTAAGAACGCTAGTGGTATAACCACATTCAGGACAGACATAAAAGCTTACGCTAACTTCCTTCCAAGTTTCCAGATTATCAGCAGCCTGACGGTAATATTTAGCGTGTTCAGCTTCTGATTCCTGGGCATAGGTTAAGGTTTTGACTGCTGCGTTATTGTCAGCTTTTTGAGCTTGTTGAATAAATTCGGGATACATCTTGTCCCGTTCGTAGGATTCGCCGGCGATCGCAGCTTCTAGATTGGCTTTAGTGGTTCCCACCGTTGGGGTTTCTATTTTAGCCGTGGGTGTTCCTCCCATTTGGCGAATGACGGCTCCATGATTAGCGGCATGGATAGCTTCAGCAGTGGCAGCAGCCCGAAAAAGAATAGCAACTTGTTTATAGCCTTCTTGATTCGCTTTTTTGGCAAAGGTAAGATAACGGTGGTGGGCGTTACTTTCCCCATTGTAGGCAGCTTGCAGATTTTTCAGAGTTTCGTTTTTTTCCGTATCGGCTTGGGCAACCTGAGTTCCGATCAGAGGCAGATTGGTTAAAAATTGAGTCGAATAGGCGGCGATCGCGCCACTAATAGCAACGAAAGTAACAAACTTGCGACGATTCATAGCGTTAATGTTCTTGGATTTCTTAATTTTGGTAAATACAAAAAAGTTTGGCCTTATTTGCCGGTTGATTTAAGCCGACAAAATCCGATTTATTGCAAAGAAGGCGAGATGCCAATCGGGCTGAATAAGGAAAGAAAAATCCATAAAATCTATTCTGGATTTCGATTAATGGCGGGACGTTTTTTGAAAAGATTGGTCATTGTCATCCCTGTCACTAGTAATCCCACTAGCCCTAAGCCATTCAGTACTGGATAGAATTTCTCTAGATGGATAATTTCTAAGGTATGCAATCCCAATAGTAATTCCGCCGCATCCCCCATTGCCAACCACTCAACTAGAATGGTATAAAGCATTCCCGTAATAACTGTTAGGAGCAACGGTAAGCAAAGAATAATTGCTAGAGTACGATGATATTTCCGAAAAGCTCGAAATAGTAGGTTCTGCATTTTATTGGGAGTCATGTTAAAAACCATTATTTCCTTTGCCAAATAGGCCATAATTAATGATTCTAAGTCGTAACAGTAAAGAAGACGGGAAGATAGTTTTTTCGGGCGATCGCCATAGAAGATAGCCTTTAGTCCTGTCTAACCAGGATTTGTATTTCTCAAAGTTTAGGTTACTACTACCCTGTTCTAATCGTATCCACATCAAGAGTACTACTCTTTCCCCACAGGCCACCGCAAGAGAGAAAGCCGTATTGAAGTCTAGCGATTTTAGCTTGAATGCGCTTGTAAACCTTGGTTACGTCAAACACTTCTCCGTTTGATAAAGTAGCAATAATGTTTAATTCCTAAATCAACTCCTACCGATGGCTTGGCCTTCTCCGTTAGTATTGGGTCAATTTCTAGGCGAAAACTCATAAACCATTTATCCATCTGACGACTAATCGTTACCGTTAATTAACCCTCAAGTTTTTTATTCTTACTCTCTATCATTAAAAATTCCTATCTCTTCTCTTCCTTAGCGTACGATTTCCCCCCTTTTTTGTTATGACTCCCATCAATACTTTCCAGTATGCTGGAATATTTGAGTCCCACATTACTATTTGTACAAAGTCGTTAGCCACCCTACAGCGCTTTCAACGCTTTTGCCAGCAGTTAAAGGTGAAATGTCTTCTCATCGAATTACCGAGTGGCGTAACACGAACCCAACCCATGTCAGCATCCTATCATCGAGGCACTCTAACTCAAGTTTGGACAGAAGCTCAACATCTTGCTCAACAAATGTGGTTAGCAGGTTTTCAGGTAATTCGTGTCAAAATTGAGGCCATGGTGTACAACCAGGATATTCCCATTCAAGATGGCGAAGTCTGGCAACATCGAGCAACAAATTATTTTGAGTTCCATATCCGGGCTTTACTTTCAAAAGAGATAAACTTGGAAGCCTTACGGCAAAATTGTGCTGAAAGTGGTGCTCATCTATCGGTGAATGCTTTCAAACTGAGTATCAATGGACAACAGCATCAACGCTTTATTACGTTACGGGTTTATCAACGTGGACTGCGATCGGCTCAAGCTCGCTTTCAAGACCTACTAACATCACTACGAGCAAAGCAGATTCTGCTTGTGCAGCCTCAACAAGAATATACCGTTTATGACAGCAACTTAGGGCTTGATGCGGGTTGGTCGATGTAATCTGCTCATGAACACTTAGGAAGTAAAATCAATGACCGTTATTGAGCAAACTTTACAGACAATTTCCGAAGTAATTAAACGCCCCCTTGAGGAAGTCAAAACTTATCACCTTTTAGAAAGTCTGTTACGTCGTGTCGCCTATTCCCCTCAGGCTGCAAACCTAGTTCTCCGAGGGGGAATGTTGACGCGATTATGGGTTCCTTGCGGCTATCGTATTGCTGTTGATGTCGATTTTATGGGGTTGTATCCGTTTGGGGTTGAGTCAACAGAGCAACGTTTTCGGGAGTTGCTTGCCAGTGATGATTTTAGCGATAATGTGATTTTTCATCTGGACTCTCTGAAATCTAGAGGGATTTGGTTAAATGACCCTTTCCCTGGAGTTCGTCTGTGCTTAAATGCTTCAATACTTGACTATCATCAACCATTACAAATTGATGTTGGCTTTCATGATCCGCTCGTTCCCCCTACCCAATGGATTCAATACCCCACACTCGTAACGGCAGAACTGATAAAACTTCAAGCGGCTAGACCAGAACTGATGGGAGCTTGGAAGCTTCATGGTTTGATTGAACAAGGGGCAAAGCGATGGCGAGGCAAGGATCTTTATGATTTGATGTTGTTGGCAACCTTTGTCTCATTAGATAAAACATTATTACAAAAAGCAATCAGAGTCGCATTTAGTAGCCGCAATACCGATCTGCAAACAATACGGATAATTTTGATAAAACCCCAATGGTGGAATACAGGGAAAAATGAGCGTAAATGGAAATCTTACTGCCGTCAGGTTCCTACACAAATCATGTCTGAAAATTACCAGGGCGTAGTGACAAAAGTGACTAGTTACTGGGGAGCCATTGTTGATGAAATGTTTACGAATGATCTGGACTTAAACAAAGATAAACCTTGTGAAAAATAATATCTCTCTTCTGTTAGTTCGCCGGACTAGGCTTGTCGCCTATCAGAGACTAGTCGCCTATCAGAGACTAGATGATCGTGAGCCAACAGGTTAAGATTAGTAAACGATCCCTCTAATTTCTGGTCATGACCTTTTCGTCTGTAATTCGCCATCTTGAAAAATTGCCCTTAACGGCAGAACTACGCCAAAAACTGGAAAAAACGCGATCACTTTCCCTCAGTGGGATTTCCCGTTTGCCGAAGGGGTTAATTGCTTCAACGTTGGCTCAATCCTTAAATCAGAATTTAGTTGTGGTGACAGCAACCTTAGAAGAAGCAGGGCGTTGGGCAGCGCAATTGGAAATCATGGGTTGGCCAAGTGTCAATTTCTACCCCACCTCAGAAGCCTCTCCCTATGAACCGGCCAATCAAGAGTCGGAAATGGTTTGGGGCCAGATGCAGGTTTTAGCCAACTTAGGACAGACCCGTTCGGGAATCGTGATCATTACCACAGAAAAGGCTTTGCAGCCCCATCTTCCGCCCCTAGAGGTTTTTCGATCTTACTGTCTCAATTTGCGGGTGGGAGCAGTCCAGGGTAGTCAATTATTGGATCAAACCTTAGCGAGATTGGGTTATGAGCGGGTTGCCTCTGTGGAAACGGAAGGCCAGTGGAGCCGACGAGGGGATATTGTCGATATTTTTCCAGTTTCAGCCGAATTGCCAGTGCGATTGGAATGGTTTGATGATGAGTTGGAAAAGTTACGCGAATTTGATCCTGCAACTCAGCGATCGCTGGACAATATTGAACAATTAATTTTAACCCCTACGAGCTTCGACTGGATCACCTCTCAATCAGTCAAAAAAGAAATTCTTGAACCCTATTTATCAGCACTTGAAAAAGAGCAATTACAAACCGAAATTGTCTCAGAGGGAATGCAACGATTTTTAGGCTTTGCTTTTGAACAACCGGCTTCTTTAAAGGATTATTTACCAGAACAGACGATTTGGGTTTTTGATGAAGTTGAGCAATGTGAAAGTCATAGCGATCGCTGGTGTGAGTTAGTAGAGCAGGATTGGGTCGGTTTAGGAGATGTCAATTTTCCTAAAATTCATCGACCTTTTCAAACCTCTTTGGCTACTATTGAAAGTCAATTTTTAACCCTCTATTTTTCGGAATTAACCGATGCAACCGATAAGGAAAGTTTAGATCTTTCCAGTCGTCCGATTCCAACCACTCCTCACCAATTTGCCAAACTCAGTGAAATCTTACGCGGTAAGCGGGAAATTTATCATGGTATGACCTTAGAACGCTATGCCACTTGGTTAATTTCAGCCCAACCGTCACGTACTGTTTCTCTCTTGCAAGAACATGATTGTGTCGTACAATTTATTCCAAATCCAAGGGATTATCCGGCTATTGAGAAATTCCAAATCCAAAAAACAGCGATCGCTTTAAAGTATGCGGGAATTGCGGAATTAGAGGGTTTCATTCTTCCGACTTTTCGTTTAGTGATTGTCACAGATCGAGAATTATTTGGGCAACAATCCTTAGCCACCCCAGAATATATTCGCAAACGTCGTCGAGCGGCATCTAAACAGGTTGATCTTAATAAACTTTCCCCAGGCGATTTTATTGTTCATAAAAGTCATGGTATTGGCAAATTTTTAAAATTAGAAGCCTTAGCCACCCGTGAATATTTAGTTATTCAATATGCCGATGGTATTTTACGCGTTCCGGCGGATAATTTTGATAGTTTATCGCGCTATCGTCATACAGGTAGTGAAGCTCCTCAACTTCATAAAATGGGAGGTAAAGTTTGGGAGGCAACCAAAAATAAAGTTCGCAAAGCCATTAAGAAATTAGCGGTAGATTTGCTCAATCTTTATGCTAAACGCGCCCAACAAAATGGTTATACCTTTCCACCTGATACGCCTTGGCAAAGTGAGTTAGAAGATTCCTTTCCCTATCAAGCAACTCCCGATCAACTTAAGGCCGTTCAAGATGTTAAACGGGATTTGGAAAGCGATCGCCCAATGGATAGACTAGTGTGTGGTGATGTGGGTTTTGGCAAAACTGAAGTCGCTGTTAGAGCCATTTTTAAGGCTGTCACCAGTGGTCATAAACAAGTGGCCTTATTAGCTCCTACAACCATTTTAACCCAACAACATTACCATACTTTAAAAGAACGTTTTGCTCCTTATCCGATTAATATTGGCTTATTAAATCGCTTTCGGACTGCTTCTGAGAAAAAAGAGATTCTAGAAAGATTAGCATCGGGAGAACTCGATATTTTAGTAGGAACTCAAGGCATTTTAGGCAAGGGGGTAAAATTTAAGGATTTAGGCTTATTAGTAATTGATGAAGAACAACGTTTTGGGGTTAATCAAAAGGAAAAAATTAAAACGTTAAAAACTGAAGTGGATGTGTTAACCCTCACCGCTACCCCTATTCCTCGCACGCTTTATATGTCCTTATCGGGCATTCGAGAGATGAGTTTAATTACTACACCGCCTCCCTCTCGTCGTCCCATTAAAACCCATTTATCTTCTTATAATCCTGAGGTGATTCGCACCGCCATTCGTAATGAATTAGATCGAGGTGGTCAGGTTTTTTATGTAGTTCCCCGTATTGAAGGTATTGAAGAAGTGGGGAGACAATTACGCGAAATGGTTCCTAGTGCGAGACTGGCGATCGCTCACGGACAAATGGAAGAATCAGAGTTAGAGAGTACAATGTTAGCCTTTAATGATGGTGAGGCTGATATTTTAGTTTGTACAACCATTATTGAGGCGGGTTTAGATATTCCCAGGGTGAATACGATTATTGTTGAAGATGCTCAAAAGTTTGGGTTAGGGCAACTTTATCAATTGCGGGGCAGGGTCGGTCGTGCGGGGATTCAGGCCCATGCTTGGTTACTGTATCCGAGTAAGCGGGAGTTAACAGAAACGGCACGAAAACGATTACGCGCTCTGCAAGAATTCTCCCAGTTAGGTTCGGGTTATCAATTAGCCACTCGTGATATGGAAATTCGGGGTGTGGGTAGTCTTTTAGGGGCTGAACAATCGGGCCAAATGGAAGCGATCGGGTTTGAATTTTATATGGAAATGTTACAGGAAGCGATTAAGGAAATTCAAGGTCAAGAAATTCCTAAGGTAGAGGAAACGCAAATTGATCTACAAATTACAGCCTTTATTCCTGCTGATTATATTCCTGATCTAGAGCAAAAAATGGCTGCTTATCGACAAATTACGGCAGTAGAATTTTCTAAGGAGTTAGCTTTAATTGCCGCCGATTGGAGCGATCGCTATGGGGCAATTCCCTCCCCTGTAGAGCAATTATTTAAGGTCATTGAGTTAAAGCAGTTAGCTCGTTCTCTTGGTTTTTCACGCATTAAAGTTGAGGGTAAGCAAAATATTGTTTTGGAAACGCCGATGGAGGAACCAGCCTGGAATTTGTTGGCAGCTAATCTCCCCAATCATCTGCGATCGCGTTTTGTCTATAGTCCTAAAAAGGTGATTGTACGCGGTTTAGGTTTAGTTAAGCCCAAACAACAATTAGAGAATTTAATTGAGTGGTTTGGTAAAATGAAGAAAGCTTTACCTGATGCAAAAGTCTAAAAAATGGGTGTTTTTAAGAAATAGTTACTTGAACTTTTTCTTCAACTTTTAATTCTGGTTGGACTTTGATAAAGGATTCATAGATTTCTATTTCTGAATTAATAGCCTCAAAACTAACAACTAATGAATAAGGAATTTGAGGTTCATTATTCCATCCTTTATGAGCAACAACCGCAATACAAAAGGCCTCGCGTAAATCAAAGGATTTAACAATCGCCCAATCCTTCTGAATTGTTCCAACTCCTCTCGAAGTATCTTTGACACGCTTGCTATAATTCTTTTTCTGTCCAAGCGTCCATTCAAAAATTCCTTCTCCATTGCCATTAGATTCTGTGAGTACCCGACTTAAAAATGACTCTGCTGATTCTCCTTTTTCACTACATTCCCAATGTAACCAAGTAGATAAATATTTACGCTTATCACGACGAGTTCGACGCGGTTCAGCTTTATAAGAAAGGGTGATTTCTACCCGAATATCAAATTCTTGTGCAGGAGATTGTAATTCATTCGGAATCATTACCTGATAAATATGTGCCTGTCGAGCCTGAATAAAACAATTTCCTCTTGTCGTTAAAGTTACTCGGTTAGGTGAATTTCCCAGCGCACGTTCGATATTAGGCAAACCGTATCCCATCATCCGAATAGCTGACGACAGATCGGATTCATTATCTGTCCAAGATGGTAATCGTGCTGACTGCACAATTAAAGCCTTATAAAGCAAACAACTTTCGTCTGGAAAATTTGCTGCTAACACTGCTGCAATATGAGCAACTTTTGGAGCCGCATAAGAAGTGCCTATATCGTCGGAAGCAACTGCTGGTGCCCCTCCCGTTGTCGTTCTCACTAATTCTGGACAAATATCTGTAGGAGCTGGTGGGGCGACAAGAGAGCTAGAAGACAGACATAGCAAGCAACTTAGCCCTTTTACCTCGAATGTAATCCTTCAACCGATGGCGGCTAATTTGCATTAGCTCTTGAATAATTTTTTCATA
>JAYKJI010000415.1:0-5631 GCA_035285405.1 Snowella sp.
TTCTCTCCTCTTAATGCAAGGGTTTTGAGCCATTTTAACCTATTTTCCTGCATTCTAGCTGTTCTTAATTTGGCTACTATCTTTTCTCCGTAAGGGTTTCAGCTTTTTTCAGCAAGCCCTAATTAACAAATGAAATCTTTCGCCTTGCCCATCAAGAAAAGTACCCCACCAAGCCCCTTGCCACACAGGAAGAAAAGGTAAATATCCTTTTGGAGCAGCCGTCAACGAAAATCTCAGATCGCCATGATGATTCGGCCATTGAGCATTGGCATACCATCCTAGAGATTGAGCATATTTTTGCCAGTTTTTGGGGGTTAAAATAATATTAGAATTCGTTGAAAAACAATCATTAAAAACTTCAGTTTGAGCCAAAAAGCCAAAGTGATTATGACTATCAATTTGCCAAAGTTCATCAATTTTTCTCAATGCTTCACAGGGAAAATCAGCAATATCATCAGGGTTTAAACTCATTGTTTGATTTGCTACTTTTAGCATTAATTTTGCAGTAATTTCATCGGCTTTTTGCCATTCTGCTACGCATAAATGATCTTCAAGATATTCTAGCAACTGAGCATCTAAAGCATTAAACACTTTAGTCTCTGGAACAGTATAATCTGATGATTTTTCTTCGTCAATGAGTTGTCCATCATTAGAATTTTGCCATTCTTTCTCAACTTCCTCAACTTCTTCATCTTTAGGGGGCAGATTTCCATCATCGAATAGATTTCCATCATCTAATAAATCAATTACTTCCAAATCAAACTCATAATAAATAGTTCCTTTTTGATTGACATCACGATGCCCCCCAAACTCCTTAACCATTTGATCTAGAAAGAACGTTGCTTCGTGGCCCGATAAATTAGTCTTGCCTGAAAGAGTAACTTTTTGGGCAAATTGTAAAGAGTTGATCTTTCCACCACTCGATTCTATAACTTCAAAAAAGAGCTTGCGAAGAGAATCAAATTTTTCCTGTTCTCGTTTACGCTTATCATCCCACAGCAAGTAACCAGCAATACTAAGAGAGGAAAATCCAATTACTAGACCACCTAAAATAGTATTTGTATTATCAATTTTTTTGTTTTTATCAAAAACTACACTCACGGGAACTATTAAGCTAATAATTCCTAAAGTCAATAAGAGGATAATCGCTACTTTTTTGATCATTATCATTATTGGTTGAATTTTAAAAAGTTTTGAAAGAAGCTTTAAATTGTTATCTGAGATGATTAAATTAGGTTCAGGAAAGCATTTAACAATAATGATTTTTTCGGAGATATTGTTTGTGTGAAAACATTAAATTTCTTCTAGCCAATTCAATTTAAAAATTAGAATTTTGTTCTTGAGTAATGATTAAGTAAATCTTTGCCAAAAAGATACTTAGAAACAATTTCTTGAGCTTGCATTTCGGGCCAATTATTATCAGCTAATAATCCACTCAATACCTGTTCTTTTAGTAATGATTTTTCATTGTGAGCTTGAATAATAAAATCAAATAGCCTTTCCTCATCGAATTGGTGTGTTCCTCCGTCAGCTATATTAGCCATACTCAAGAATTTTTTCAACAACTGAGCCATTTCGGGACTCATTGAATTGTCAATATTTCGTTCACTAGGAATCAGAATAATTTCTATGTTTAGACTTTGAGTTGCGGGTTCAAGAAATTCAGTCAGAAATTCTTCCAAAATAGAGTTGTAAGTATCTACGTTTATACGTCCAATATTTTCAGGAACAATGTTAGATACATATAGATAACCATTTTCATCACGATGGAAAGATAATTCTGCGGCTGGTCTCGATTCAGTTTTCGAGCAAGTAAAAATAAAACAATCACCAATGCCTGAATATTTGAGTGCGTATTTTTTTTCCTTTTCTAGATTTCTTTTCCATCCACTATTATTGAAATTTTGCTCAAGTTTTTCTATCAGTTCTTTTTGTTCGCTAACATTGGCGATGATTTTTAAATCAGCATGGTCTTTCATACGTTCAGTCCTAAATAAAACATATAATTGAATTGTACAACGTAATCGTTGAAACTTGACAAACAGGGTTGATTTCAACCATGATTATTGCCCCGAATCAAAAAACGCACTTCCTCCAATAAAATATTAAACCTTTGATCACTTTCCGCTTGCCGTTGCTCTATTTCGGCTTGCCGTTCCTTCATGGCTTCCATATCCCGTTGACTTTGCGCCGCCACCTGCAACAACGCCTGGGAAGTAATTCTCAAGCCATCTATACTGTCCTTGATCTCTGTGATACTTGCCCGTACCTCTGCAAAACCTTCCCGTAACTCACTCACACTTTCGAGTAACTCGGTTGAGCCTTCATGTAACTCGGTCGTACTGGAAGCTAAATTATCCAGCATTTCATCCGTCCAACGTTGTACTGCCATAGTTCTTATTAATAACTCTAAACGTTTCCTTTTATTTTAAACCGTAAGTCTTCTAAATAGAAACTACAAAAGCGGCGATCGCGCCGAACAAATTAATACTAAATAAGCGATTTAAAACCTAAATTAATCATCAGTTTTTCCGTGAATCAAAAAACGAACCTCCTCCAATAAAACATTAAACCGTTGATCACTTTCCGCTTGCCGTTGCTCTATTTCGGCTTGCCGTTCCTTCATGGCTTCCATATCCCGTTGACTTTGGGCCGCCACTTGTAACAATGCCTGGGAAGTAATTCTCAAGCCATCTATGCTGTCCTTGATTTCGGTAATACTTTCCCGTACTTCTGCAAAACCATCCCTCAACTCAGTCACGCTCCCCCGCAACTCAGTAACACTTTCGCGTAACTCAGTTGAGCCTTCATGTAACTCGGTCGTACTGGAAGCTAAATTATCCAGCATTTCATCCGTCCAACGTTGTACTGTCATAGTTCTGACCGATACCCTAAAACATTACTTCTTTATTTTAAACCGCAAGCCTACTGAACAGGGAAAATCTTGTCCCACAACCGCTTTTAGCATAGGATTTTGATAACCCGATCGCCCTTTGAGGACTCTATGGCATCAAACGTAAATCCCCTAGCAGGCCAACCTGCCCCCACCGAAACCCTAGTTGATGTGACGCGCCTATTGGCAGACTACTACGATCGCCGTCCCGACCCTGACAATCCTCTCCAACAAGTCAGTTTTGGTACATCGGGCCATCGCGGTTCCTCCCTCAATCACACCTTTAATGAAGACCATATCCTCGCTGTTTCCCAAGCCGTCGCTGAATATCGTCAAAGTCAAGGTATTACAGGGCCTTTATACCTGGGAATGGATAGCCACGCCCTCTCTGCTCCCGCCCAAAAAACGGCCCTCGAAGTTCTCATTGCCAACGGAGTCGAAGTTTATCTCAATACCGATAGCGATTATCGCCAATTTACGCCCACCCCTGGCGTTTCCCATGCCATCCTGCGCTACAACCAAGGCAAAACTACGGGACTCGCTGACGGCATTATCATTACCCCTTCCCATAATCCCCCGGCGGACGGCGGTTTTAAGTACAATCCCCCCAGTGGTGGCCCCGCCGAACCCGAAATCACTAAATGGGTACAAAATCGCGCTAATGAATTATTAAAACAGAGTAATCAAGGTGTTAAACGCATTAGCTATGAAAAGGCCCTGCAAGCGGATAATTGCCACTATTTTGACTTTATTACGCCCTACGTTAACGACCTAGAAAATATTATTGATCTGGAGGCCATTCGGGCTGCGGGTATTCGTTTAGGAGCCGATCCTTTGGGCGGTTCCAATGTAGCCTATTGGGAACCGATCGCCGAACGCTATAAGTTAAATATTACGGTGGTAAATCCCAAGGTTGATCCCACTTTTGGCTTTATGACTTTGGACTGGGATGGCAAAATTCGGATGGATTGTTCTTCTCCCTATGCGATGGCCAATCTGGTTAAACTGAAGGATGACTATGACATTGCTTTTGGTAATGATACCGACTCTGATCGTCATGGCATTGTTACCCCCAGTGTCGGTTTAATGAACCCCAATCATTTTCTGTCCGTTGCTATTTGGTATTTATTTACTCGCCGCAAACAATGGTCGGGCTTAAGTGCGATCGGTAAAACCCTGGTCAGCAGTAACATGATTGATCGCGTTGCTAAGGAAATTGGCCGCAAAGTCTATGAAGTTCCTGTGGGTTTTAAATGGTTTGTGGATGGCCTTTTAGATGGTTCCTTCGGCTTTGGTGGCGAAGAAAGTGCAGGAGCTTCTTTTCTGAAGAAAAATGGCACGGTTTGGACAACGGATAAAGACGGCATTATTATGGATTTATTGGCCGCTGAAATTACCGCCATCACTGGCAAAGACCCTGGCTTACATTACCAAGATTTAACCGCCCGTTTAGGCAATCCCATCTATCAACGTAAGGATGCCCCTGCCACACCTGAACAAAAGGTAAAACTGAGTAAATTGTCTCCCGAAGCTGTTACTGCTTCCACCCTGGCTGGGGATGCCATCACTGCCAAATTAACCAAGGCTCCTGGTAATCAAGCGGCGATCGGTGGTCTTAAAGTCACAACAGATTCAGGTTGGTTTGCGGCCCGTCCTTCTGGTACGGAAAATGTCTATAAAATCTATGCGGAAAGTTTCAAAGATGAGAGCCATTTGCAACAGATTTTTACTGAAGCTGAGGCGATCGTGACTGAATCTTTAAAGGATTAAATGGAATCCCCCCTAACCCCCCTTTGAAAGGGGGGAAATGCCCCGAATTTTTATCATTTCTGTTTGAGTTTTTAGGTGAGGGAATGTGCGTAAAGATAAGCTTAAGAAGAGGGGAAATTACCAGAAATAGGACGTTCCAAAACATCAGTGATAGTGTAGGGACATTCTTTCGGAAAATCTAAATTGGTTTCACTAGAAGCATCTAACCGAGCGGTACTATAAGCATGACTGAGCCATTCTTCATAAAGATAACGTTTTAAACTCGGACTGTCTTTAAGGTAATGACTAATATTAGTGCGTTCTCGCTCAATGGTGTTTTTCCAACTTCGGGAACGTTTTTGGGGCTGAAAATCCCATTTAAGCAAATGATGTACGATCAAGCGAATACTGCTCAGTAGGCGATCGCGTTCCCGTTTAGACAAATCCAGTACCTCATCTACTAGATTGTCAATATCAAGCTCAGAAAATTTACCTTCTTGTAACAGACGCGCCATTTCCTCGGCCCAGAGTCCGTAATCTTGTTCATAAAGTATTGCCATTCGCTTTACCTCGACTGGTTTCAACTTTTTTCAGCATAGCAAATTTTCTTGAGATTCGGGTTCGTTTACAGCTTTTCATTCTGAGTCAAAATGCCTATAATATTCCTAGTTCCGCACGAGTTTACAGTCCCTAAGACCTTTCCTGTCCAAAACCCTTGGGTGAGCAGTCTTTAGACAAAAGAAAACACACAAACTAATTCGGAATCAGGATTAAATGAATATACCAATGGTCTGTCAAGACAGTTTTTTTCTTAGGGAAAAAGCTTTAAAATAGTTAAGCCAGAAGAGGTAGAAAAATCTGTAAATTTAATTAGGGCTTGCTGAAAAAGTCAAAAAACGAAAGAAATGTGGGTTAGGGAAGTATAAACTGAAAAAGCAGAGATAACTTATACTTATGATGAGAAGTCAAAATACGAATTTTGTTTAATC
>JAYKJI010000416.1:0-6236 GCA_035285405.1 Snowella sp.
ATGTATGAAAAAATTATTCAAGAGCTAATGCAAATTAGCCGCCATCGGTTGAAGGATTACATTCGAGGTAAAAGGGCTAAGTTGCTTGCTATGTCTGTCTTCTAGCTCTCTTGTCGCCCCACCAGGCTATAAATAATCTGTTTGTCATTTTTGTTTTAATTTATTTTTACTAAATACTCTTTAAAATATTGATTTCCTTGATAGTTGTTGCTCTAAAAATATGTTTTCATCTGTATTTAATACATCTTGATTTAATGTATTATCAACAGGCTTTAATTATGGCAATTATATTTCCGTTTGTCACAGAGCAATAGGTTTATCATTAGTATTCTTAATAAAACTTAAAAAATGATTGCAATTCAGCTCTTAAATCCTATGATAAATTCATGCCATATTAGAGAATTACAACCCATAAATAATCAAAAAACGATAAAATGATAAGGAGCTATTTCCATGATGCGTTTACAGGCTACAGTTCTAACCATTGGCTTACTCGGAATAATTGCAGACTTACCGGCGATCGCTCAAACCAATAGCTGGATTACGATTGCTCCGATGACCTTTCCCCGAACTAGTTATACGTTAACCTCCCTAGCTAATGGACAGGTTCTTGCGACAGGAGGCTGTACGGATCTCTCCTGCGTAGTACCAACGTCAACAACGGAGATTTTTAACCCAACAACAGGACTTTGGACAGGAACAGGATTCTTAAGTAATACCCGTAATCAACATACAGCCACTCTTCTGAATGATGGCAGGGTGTTAGTGGCAGGCGGCTGTATTGCCAGTGCTCCTTGCACAGGTACTAATACCGCAGAGACCTATAATCCCAATACGGGAAGTTGGTCTTTGACCGGAAGCATGATTACGGGACGCTATGCAGCCCAGATGACTCGCCTCAACAATGGTGAAGTTTTAGTAAACGGTGGCATTGGTATTTGTAATAGCTCTATTTGCAATACCTTAGCTTCTGTAGAAATCTATAATCCAACGACGGGCCAATGGCGAACAGGGGCTGCGATGCCTCAACCGAGGATTGGACATACTCTAACAACGCTCTCGGATGGTCGTGTTTTAATGACAGGAGGTTGTGTTTCGACTGGACTGCCCTGTACAACCTTAGATGCCGCAATCTACAATCCGACAACTAACACCTGGTCAAGCACTAGTCCCATGACCTTAAAACGAACTGGAGCGACGGCGACTCTGCTGACATCAGGGAAAGTTTTGGTCAGTGGGGGTCTAGATAGTGGCGGTTTTTCTCAAAAGTCGGCGGAGATCTTTGATCCGGTAACAGGTACTTGGCAGGCGATCACCCCAATGTCAGTTTCGCGTTATAACACCCTGGCAACTCTTCTAAAGGATGGACGGGTACTCATCGCTGGTGGGGCTAGTAATACGACCTCGGAAATTTATGATCCTACCTCTGGCTTATGGGCATTAGTGGGATCTTTAACCACAGTTCGGGACAATGCTAAAGCGGCTTTGTTACCGAATGGAAACGTGTTGGCAGCAGGAGGAGTACAAAACAATACACCCTTAAGCAGTGCTGAAGTCTTTACGCCCGCGGCGGGGCCATTGGTAGAGGTGAAACCAACCAGTCTTGTTTTTAGCTATCAAGCGGCTCAAACAGTGAGTTCTCCCCAAATAGTCACCATTGTCAATCGTGGCGATGGGCCATTAAGTTTTACCAGCGTAGGCATCACCGGAACCGATGCCAATGTGTTTAGTTCCTCAACCACCTGTCTAGGGGTTTCTATTACTCCGGGAGGACAATGTACAGTGGCAGTTCGTTTTCAGCCCCAAGCCTATGGAATTCGCAATGCCAGCTTAAGTTTACAAAACAATGCACCGAATAGTCCTCAATTGGTTTCTTTACAAGGATTTGGCTATGTTGATGGCCCGAACAACTGGGCACCAGCCGCAAAGATGAAACAAGCTCGGCAGAACCATACGGCCACACTATTACCAACAGGAGAACTATTGGTGGTTGGGGGTAACACTGGGGGAAGTGCGTTTTTAAATACAGTAGAGATTTATAACTATCTTACCGATCAATGGAAAGCGATCGCCCCAATGACCTTTGCCCGAAGTAACCACACTGCTACCCTCTTACCCCAAGGAATTGTTTTAGTGACAGGGGGCGGCTCAAATCAAGCTGAACGATATAATACAGCAACCAAAACCTGGTCTTTGGCTGGCACGATGTCGGTTAATCGCTCAAACCAGACTGCAACTCTTCTCAAAAACGGTTTGGTGTTAGTCGCCGGGGGAAGCAATACAACAACGGTGGCAGAACTCTACAATCCTCAAACCAACACCTGGAGTCCGGCAGCAGCAATGGCAGTTCAACGCAGTAAACACACGGCTTCTTTGTTATCGGATGGACGGGTTTTGGTAGCAGGTGGCGTTACGCCCCAGGGAGCAACTCTTAATAGCTCGGAGATCTATGATCCCCAGACTAACCAATGGCAGCCGGGCCCCAATCTCAGTATTGCGCGCTACGATCACACCGCGACAACGCTACCCAATGGACAAATTTTGGTCGTGGGCGGACGGGACGGGCAACAAGTTCGTCTTTCCACAGAACTATATGATCCCACTCAAAATAAATGGTTGCCTACGGGGACATTAAAGATTGGCCATGCTGACCATACGGCGAGCTTACTGCTAGACGGGACGGTTTTGGTTGCTGGTGGAATTAATTCCTGTGAGTCTGAGTTTGGTTTCTGTTTCAACTTTCCAGTGGCTGAACGCTATAATCCTCGCACGGGTATCTGGAGTTTAACTGGCAGTCTTTTATTACCGCGTAATGCTCATACAGCCACACTCCTTCCCAATAACCAAGTCTTAATTACCGGCGGTATTAACGCTGACAGCCCCTTTGCCTTTTCTAGCACAGAAAAGTATAAACCCTAGGAGTTCTTAAAAGAAAGCTCCTCCTCCCTGTCGTTGAATGCCAATAACTGCCGGACGAGGTGGCCCAGAAGGATCTCCAATTACGTTACTGGGCCAATTACTACCACGAGGAACCGTCCGATTTTGATTAAAGGTCGTTCCATCTAAGGCCAGAATTTGAATCTGACGATTTAGCAAAGTAGTATTACCAATCGGAGAATCTTCCGAAGGGTGCTGAACCGATAACAGCAGGGTATTACCAACAAAAGTGGGGCCAGTCATTTCACAGCGCACCGGGCCATAGGCAAAAGGAATCACTTTACCCGCATCAGTTCCACTCGCTGGAATCACATACATCCAGTTATTGCCAAAGCAACCTAGGAGGTTTTCAGCATTTCCGACGACGGTGTGATCAATGGTAGTTTGGGTCGGATTCGCGCCGGTGGAAAAGCCGTTATGCTTATCTGTTGACATATCAATAACGCCGACCAGATTCCCTTGAGAATCGAAAGCCAAATTATCCGACATGGCAAAACCAGCACCGTTGGGGGCATTGATGCCGCCACCACCCGTGGTGTTATCTTCACCGCCCTGTTTAAAAATTTGCCAGTGAAAAGTGGTTCCACTGCCATCGCTGCTATCTTCGGTAATCTTGTAGAGTCCACCAAAATGTTGGGTGGTATTTAGATTCGCGTTGTATTTAGCGACAACAAAAATTCGAGAATCAGGATAGCCGTCACTGGAGGGGCGATTATCGGTGTAGGAGATGAAAACTTCTTGGGTGAGGGGATGAACTTCGAGATCCTCTGGACGACCGCCGGGGGTTCCGCCTACCAAATTAGAGGCCAGATAGGCATCACACAAAATTGCTCCTTGGCTAGTATAGAAATCCGCTAAGGTTTTATTTTGATAGCCAGGTAAAGAGGTAGCTTCATTGGCAACGGTCATCTGAAAAGCTCCACCGTCAACGGTTTGACCGGCAATGCCATTGCGACGTGGAAAATAAGTGTTGGCGTTACTACTGATTGCTCCCTGTTGAGCCAACTGTACAGAAGATAGGACGCTTGGTACATTGGGATTGGTGGGGGTTGACATCAAGAGAGGAATCCATTGTCCTGTGCCATCGGCATTGTACTTAGCAACGTACAAAGTTCCGTTCTCAAATAATTGGCTATTGTTTTTATCGGCCAGGTTAGCTCTGATTGTGCCATTGCTCACAAATTTATAGGTATGACCACCTCGGCGATCGTCTCCCATATAGGCAATCAGCTTTTTACCGACTTCTGCTCGTAAGCCAATATTTTCATGGCGGAAACGACCTAGGGCTGTATGTTTTTTGGCTCGAACAGAGGGCGTTGCTGGATCAATTTCAACCATCCAACCGTATTTTTCTCCGACCAAGCCAAATTCCGCACCGGTCGTTCCACTGATATATCCGGTTTGAGTTCCATTGGGTTGAACCGCTTCTGTTACTCCCACAAAGAAAGTTGCATCGCCTTGGAAATTTTCTTCTCCTGATAGAACTGTTCCCCAGGGAGTTGTACCGCCAGAGCAATTATAAGCAGTACCGATAATTCGATTCCCTAAACCGTCAGTACTGAGATTGAAAACTTGTATAGCGGCTGGGCCCGTTCCCACTAAGTAATTGTAGTTCCCTTGTTGGTGGGGAGTGGCTCCCCAGGAGATAACCGTCTTATAGGCATCAGAACGACTAGCATTAATGGCTAGGCCAGAAAGTCCCGTCAGCCGACGATTACGAGGATCTCGCTGCACCTGATAACGTCCTTGGCGGTTTTTCTGAATACGAACGATGGAACCACCCAGATTGTAAAGAAATTCTCCGAATAAAAGTCTTCTGTCTGTAGGAGATAGGGCTGACACACTGGTAGCTGTAGGCAGATTGAAACCAATCACCGCCGCAAAGGAGGTGGGAAAGGTGGCAAGATCGCTAGGGGTGCCAGGGGCTAACGTGGAAATCGGGAAAGAAACATATTCATGATTTACCCAAAGTAAGCCACTATTTTCGCTATTGAGGGGGACAAAGCCTGTGTAGTCACAGTTGTAGCCAAAATAGTCGTCGGCATCAGGGAAAACGCGATCGCCCCATTGGACAATTACATAACGTTCAAATTCTGGCGGGACAACGACATCATCAGTAACACTGAAACTGCTTAGGTTTGGACTGGTTGCAGGAGGAAGCGTTTCTCCCGTTCCCACCCCTGTGGATAACCAACTGGATTTTTCTTGATAAATGTCGAGAGGATGGGGAACACGAACTGGCGTAAAAGAGGCTGTTTGGGCCGATGCGCTCGGTAATAAAGTTGAGCGTCCTCCTAATACAGACTCCAGAACGGCGACACCAGCACTACCACCTAAGAAATATAAAATTTGTCTGCGACTTACATTAGACATAAGGACTTTTTTTGATTTTTTGCTCTTGATTTTTCTTTAACTAAAAATGCGGTATATCTCAACAGTTTTGAATTCTAACGTTGAGACATTAAAGAACAATCATCAGAAGATGATCCTTTGGTTAACAGTTCAATAAGGTCTAATGATGTGATGAGCAGTTCATGGTATTTTCTCTTTCTCAAGCTGTAATGCGATATTCTGTACTGTTTTTGCGGGGTGATCGCGTCTTGAGTTCGTTCAGTAAGTTCATCCATCAAAAAATAAAGAATGGTAAAATTTGAAAACAGCGAGTGCAGTAAGTTTTTTTAGTATTGGGCTAACATAAAGGAATATTAAGAAAATAAGGGATAATTGTTGAAAACCTTGTATATTAAACTATTAAAATCTCTGCTGAATCACTAAAATTTAGATTTATGAATAATTTGAATGAATCTCGGCTTTATGCTCCTGCCACTGAGCGCAACCGTCAACCCATTCTAGACGTTTTGCAGCAAATTATACTGCCCCCAGGAAATATCCTTGAAATTGCTAGTGGTACGGGTCAACATGCCTGTTTTTTTGCGCCTCAATTTGCCCCTCGTCAATGGTTTCCGTCCGATCCCGATCCCCAAAATCGTCTCAGTATCAATAGTTGGCGACAGGATTGTCTAACCGATAATCTAGCGGAGGCTTTTGATATCAATGTTCAGCAATCCCAATGGGAACTTCCCTTTCAAGCGTCGGCGATCGCGACAGTTGTAGCCATTAACTTAATTCATATTGCACCTTGGTCGGCCTGTGAAGGATTGATGAGAGGAGCAGGACAATAGACCTGTTGGGAAATAAAAGAGAAACAGAAAGTTTGCACAGTAAGGATTTCATCATCTCTTACCAATTAGGCAGCATTCAAATAGAAGTTCCATAAACCAGTAGAATTCAACATCAAG
>JAYKJI010000417.1:0-15079 GCA_035285405.1 Snowella sp.
CGATGGTGACATTCTTTACGGAGGCCAGTGGGATACCTCAAGCTGTTATTTGGCTCCCACGCTGCTGATCAATGTGGATCCGGCGGCTCCCGTCATGCAAACCGAAATTTTTGGGCCGATCCTTCCCATTTTTGACTATGACACCCTAGAATCAGCGATCGCTTTCATCAATGAACGCCCCAAACCTCTCGCTCTCTACCTCTTCTCCCAGAATCCACACCAACAAGCAAAAGTTTTAACCAGAACCTCTTCCGGGGGCATCTGTTTTAACGATACCCTGCTCCAGTTCTCAGCGATTAATCTACCTTTTGGTGGAATCGGCTCCAGTGGAATTGGCTCCTATCACGGTAAGGCAAGTTTTGAGACCTTTTCTCATTATAAAAGTGTGCTTAAACGTGACCTATGGTTAGAATTTAATCTACGTTTCCCTCCCTATCTCCATAAACTGAAATGGATTCAGCGTTTATTAGGGTAGCTGTCAACTCAATATTGTTCTACTAATCGCACTGTTTAGGCAGTAAAATTTAGAAAATACGGAATGAAATCTAAGATGAGCAAAAATAGTATGATGGGACAACTCGTAAAAATTTTGGAAATTTTGGTATCATTTCCTATCCCATCAAAATCGGCATAAAACTATATTGACAAAAGTGAACGTGAGGATGAGCGAAGGACGGGCAAATTCATGAGAATCCTGGTGTTGGCTTGGGAATTTCCACCTCGAATCGTAGGCGGGATTGCTCGACACGTAGCAGAACTCTATCCAGAAATTGTCAAATTGGGCCATGAAGTCCATTTATTGACGGTGGAGTTTGAGAACGCACCTCACTATGAGTTGGTAGAAGGAATTCATGTTTATCGAGTCGTTGTCCCCTCCGGCAATGACTTTTTCCACTGGGTTGCTAATATGAACCTCAGTATGGATCAGCAAAGCCAAAGTCTAATTGCTCAAAAGGGTAAGTTTGACCTCATTCATGCCCACGATTGGCTAGTGGGCGATGCGGGCATTTCCCTGAAACATCACTTCAAAATTCCCTTAATTGTCACTATCCATGCCACCGAGCATGGCCGCTATAACGGACTTTATAATGACACTCAACGCTACATTGCCAGCAAAGAAGGGATCTTAATCTACAATGCTTGGCGAATCATTGTTTGTAGTAATTATATGCGTCATGAGTTGCAGCGTGTTTTTGGTACGCCCTGGGACAAAATGAGCATGATTTACAATGGCATTCGCCCCGACAAAAAAAAGCGCGATCCCAATATTGACTATCAGGAATTTCGTCGTCGTTTTGCCCACGATTATGAAAAAATCGTCTATTACGTTGGCCGTATGACCTATGAAAAAGGGGTTTCGGTCTTGTTAACTGCTGCCCCTCAAGTCCTACAGCATCTCAATAATCATGTCAAATTTATTATTATCGGTGGAGGAGATACCGATCGCCTCAAACAGTTGGCTTGGAATTTAGGGATTTGGGAGCAATGCTATTTCACAGGCTTTATGTCGGACGAAGATCTTGATAAGTTTCAAACGGTGGCAGATTGCGCCGTATTCCCTAGCTTGTATGAACCCTTTGGCATTGTGGCCCTGGAAAGTTTTGCTGCCAGAGTGCCGGTGGTTGTCTCTAATACAGGGGGATTAGCAGAAGTGGTTCAACATGGTCAGACGGGGATTGTCACCCATACGAATAACCCTGATTCCCTGGCCTGGGGCATTGTTGAAGTTTTGAAAAATCCTGATTACAGCAAGATATTGGTGGAAAATGCCTACCAAGATTTGGACTTGCGCTTTAGTTGGGAAAAATTAGCGAAGGAAACGATCGCCGTCTATCAACAGGTTTTTGAGGAAAGAAGCAAGGTTCAGTGGCATTAAAAATGTTAAGCCTTTAACCAACCCTCATCCCATCAGCTTGTTAGACTTGAGAACTTTGAGCAATAATTTCCTCAGCCTGATTGGTGCAACAACCGCACTGGGTTCCTAGGCGAGTCTGTTCTGATAACCGAGCCACAGAAGAGACCCCTGCCGCGATCGCTTTGCGAACTTCTTTTTCCGTAACGGCATGACATACACAAACATACATAGTTAACTGGCCCTAACTTGGGAAAGGCAATAAGGAGTGGGTTAAGGGGTAAACGCTCGCTCTTTATTGCAAGTAATTCTCATTATGTCGAAAAATATGTCATCCGTCAAGTATGATAGACAAAGATTGTCAAAGCTGTAGGGAGGCAAGACCATATGCAAGGTCATCCAGACGTAAAGCGTCAACTTAATGAAGCCCTTAAGGGTCAACTGACTGCCATTAACCAGTATTTTTTACATGCTCGTATGTGTGGAAGTTGGGGACTTGAGCATCTGAATCAGCGCGAGTATAAATACTCAATCAAGGCTATGAAGCGGGCCGATTTACTAATTGAAAGGATTTTATTATTAGCAGGATTGCCCAATTTACAGGATTTAGGCAAGTTGCTCATTGGGGAAGATGTACCTGAAATTTTAGGAAATGATCTACAAGTTTGTCAGTCTATGCGAGCCGGTCTTGTCGCTGGTGTACTTGCCTGTGAAACCCATCAGGATTACGTCAGTCGGGATTTACTGGAAAAACTGGTTAAGGAAACGGAAGAACAGATAGATTGGCTAGAGTCTCAACTCTGGTTAATTGAACAAACTGGCTTGGCAAATTTCTTACAATCTATGGTTTAGCTATTTTTGAGGATTTTTTTGATGAAAGGTAATGATCAAGTTTTACAACAATTATCCCTTCTCTTGCGGGGGGAGTTAGCGGCCAGGGATCAATATTTTACCCATTCCCGAATGTATGCTGATTGGGGTTTAACAAAACTCTATGAACGGATTAATCATGAGATGCAGGATGAAGTTCAACACGCTGCGGCCCTCATTGAGCGTATTTTGTTTTTAGAAGGAACGCCGGATTTATCCCAACAGGATGGCTTAAATATTGGCAAAACAGTGCCGGAAATGTTAAGCAGTGATCTGGCTTTTGAATATCGGGTCATTGGCGATCTGAAAACCGCGATCGCGGTCTGTGAAAGGGAACAGGACTACGAGACTCGTAACATTTTGCTGAAAATTTTGGCAGAGACAGAAGAAGATCATTCCTATTGGCTAGAAAAACAGTTAGGTTTGATTGAAAAGATTGGCTTGCAGAACTATTTGCAGTCTCAAATGTAAGTAGTATTCAGGGTTAGGCGATCGCTTTACTTGGTTGTATGGGCCAATGAAGTCGGGGATTCAGGGTTATCGCAGTACTCATTAACAAAACAAGTCCCAACTCTACTATCGACCCACATAAATGCCTACGAAAAATAGAAGTCTATAGTCAGAAGTCTCGTCTGTAAGCTAGAATTATTACAAAATGTTACCGTTCTGCGTACAGACGCAAGTTTCTCTATGTCCCTTCCCATTCGCAACGTCGCTATTATTGCCCACGTTGATCACGGCAAAACAACCCTGGTTGACGCACTCCTCAAACAATCTGGCATTTTTCGGGAAGGGGAAGAGGTTCCAGATTGCGTCATGGACTCCAATGACTTGGAACGGGAACGGGGTATTACCATCCTTTCCAAAAATACGGCGGTTCATTACCAAGACACCTTAATTAATATTGTTGATACCCCAGGTCACGCGGACTTTGGGGGGGAAGTGGAGCGCGTCCTCGGTATGGTGGATGGTTGTGTCCTGATTGTGGATGCTAACGAAGGCCCTATGCCCCAAACCCGTTTTGTGCTGAAGAAGGCCCTAGAAAAAGGATTACGTCCCATTCTTGTCGTTAATAAAATTGACCGTCCCCGCGCTGACCCCAATACCGCCGTTGATAAAGTTTTTGATCTGTTTGTGGAATTAGGGGCTGATGATGACCAGTGTGATTTCACCACTCTTTTTGCCTCTGGTATGGCGGGTTATGCCAAAGAAAACCTAGAAGATGAAGGGGAAGACATGAAACCCCTCTTTGAAGCGATTCTGCACCATGTCCCCCCCCCAGCCGGCGACCCCAACAAACCTCTGCAACTGCAAGTTACTACCCTAGATTATTCCGACTATCTTGGGCGTATCATTATTGGTCGAATTCACAACGGTACGATTAAAGCTGGTCAACAGGCGGCCCTGGTGAAAGATAGCGGCGAAATTGTCAAAGGACGGGTCACTAAGTTACTGGGTTTTGATGGTTTAAAACGTGTGGAATTACCGGAAGCCAGTGCGGGTTATATCGTGGCCGTGGCCGGTTTTGCCGATGCCAACATTGGAGAAACCTTAACTTGTCCCGATGAGCCTCAAGCCCTCCCCTTGATTAAGGTGGATGAACCCACGTTACAGATGACCTTCTCGGTGAATGACTCTCCCTTTGCCGGTTTAGAAGGTAAATTTGTCACCTCCCGTCAAATCCGCGATCGCCTGGATCGGGAACTGGAAACCAATGTGGCCCTGCGGGTAGAAGAAGGGGACAGTGCCGAAAAATTCCTGGTTTCGGGACGGGGAGAATTACATCTGGGCATTTTAATCGAAACCATGCGTCGGGAAGGCTACGAATTCCAGGTATCCCAACCCCAAGTAATTTACCGCGAAGTTAAAGGCCAGCCTTGTGAGCCTTTTGAATATCTGGTTTTAGATGTACCGGAAGCAGCCGTCGGTTCCTGTATCGAACGTTTGGGTCAACGACGTGGCGAAATGCAGGATATGCAAACGGGAACAAATGGCCGAACCCAATTGGAATTTGTGATTCCGGCACGGGGTTTAATCGGTTTTCGGGGTGAATTTATCCGGATGACGCGAGGTGAAGGGATTATGAATCATAGCTTCCTGGAATACCGTCCACTGTGTGGAAGCGTTGAAACCCGCTATAACGGCGTGATTATTGCCATTGAAGAGGGAACTGCTACCTTCTACGCCCTCAAAAACTCCGAGGATCGGGGCATCTTCTTTATTACGCCTGGTACTAAAGTCTATAAAGGCATGATTATTGGGGAACATAACCGTCCCCAGGATTTAGACCTGAACATCTGCAAAACCAAGCAGTTAACCAATCACCGTTCTGCGACTGGCGATGAATTAGTGCAATTGCAGACTCCCGTCGATATGAGCCTAGAGCGTGCCCTAGAGTATATTGGTAGTGACGAACTTGTAGAAATTACGCCCCAATCGATTCGCCTACGTAAAATTCGCGCTCAAAAACTGGCCAAACGCTAGATTGAAACGGGAGATTGGCATCTGAAACAATTGTAACGAAAAGTCACATCTCAATCTCCCTTTGACATCAAAACTCAAGGGGAGTTGACTTATTGCTAAACTCTTGTAAGACTACAAGATTAAATTTGTTACTAATTAGTTCCCTTAATTTAAACCAAGTTAACATTTCGTTTCAAATCTAAAATATTCTGGCGTGAGGAAGTCAACGTACCGTGTCATCTACTACTAGTGCAGCTACCCCTAGCATTACGGAACAACAACCTGCGAAGGAAACCTCTTTTCTTAAAGGGTTACTCAAGGTTACGAGTGGTACTATTTTAGGGTTAGGATTATTGACCAGTGCTATTACGGCTGGCGGATTAGTTGGATTGGCGATTAGCTTCCGTAATCTTCCAGATGTTCGCAGCCTCAAAACCTATGTTCCTGCCCAAACGAGTTATATTTATGATGCCAAGGGTCGGGAAATTCAAAGTCTGCATGACGAAGCGAACCGCAAAATTGTCTCTTTAGATCAAATCTCACCGAATCTCAAGCGGGCGGTGATGGCGATTGAAGATAGTAGTTTTTATAATCATGTGGGGATTAACCCTAATAGTATCGGTCGGGCTGTGCTGGCAAACTTCAAAAGTGGTGGTGTATCGGAAGGGGCTTCTACCCTAACCATGCAGTTGGTTAAAAATATCTTTTTGTCTCAAAAGCGGGTTTTCACCCGTAAGGCAGCAGAAGCCGTTTTAGCGATTCGGGTAGAACAGGTTTTTAATAAAGATCAAATTTTAGATATGTACCTCAACTATATTTATTGGGGTCATAATAATTATGGGGTACAAACGGCATCTGAAAGTTATTTTGGCAAGCCCGCCGCTAAGTTAGATTTAGCTGAATCGGCAATGTTGGCAGGGATGATCCAAGCCCCGGAAGCCTATAGCCCCTACGGAAACTTTGAAGCAGCCAAGGAACGGCAAGAAGTTGTTTTAGCTCGGATGCGTGATCTAGGTTGGATCACAGCTCAAGAGGAAGAATTGGCTAAGAAAGAAAAATTAAAATTGGGTAAGCTCACGGCTTGGTCTGGCAGTAAATTGCCCTATCTAACCGATACGGTGATGCAGGAGTTAAGGGATAAATTTGGCAAGGAGGCGGTTCTCAAGGGGGGAATGCGGATTCAAACCACGGTGGATTATGATCTCCAGAAAAAGGCCGAGGATGTTATTCATAATGCTTATCTGAATTTAAAGGGCCGGGTTCGTGGGAATACCACTCAAGTGGCTTTAATTTCGGTTGAGCCAAGTACTCACTTTATTAAGGCGATCGTGGGGGGAGGGGATTATAAAAAGAGTCAATTAAATCGGGTCACACAATCTCGACGACAGCCAGGTTCTTCTTTTAAACCCTTTGTTTATTACACGGCCTTTGCCAGTGGTAAATATACCCCCGATTCGGTGGTTATGGATGCCCCGATCCGACTCCGTGATGGCGGATTGTATTACACTCCTAAAAACTATGGTGGTGGTTTCTCTGGGGCCATGTCAATTCGTAGTGCGGTGATGGTTTCCCAAAATATTCCAGCCGTCTTGATCGGTAGCAAGGTGGGGATTAGTAAAGTTATTGAAAATTGTCATCGGATGGGGATCAAAAGTCCTCTACAACCCGTCTTATCTCTTCCCCTTGGCTCTGTGGATGTTACGCCTCTTGATATGGCAACGGCCTACGCGACGATCGCCAGTAATGGCTGGTATTCTGAGCCAACGGTAGTTCTGCGAGTGACGGATAGTCAGGGCAATGTCCTATTGGATAATACACCTAAACCGCAATTAGTGCTCGATCCCTGGGCAGCAGCGACGATGACTTCCGTTTTAACCTCGGTGGTCAATGGTGGGACAGGAAGGTTAGCTTATTTAGGACGACCTACGGCGGGTAAAACCGGCACAACGGATAATGAGCGCAATGTTTGGTTTGTGGGCTATGTCCCCCAAATGGCGACCGCCGTGTGGATTGGGGATGACAATAACCGTCAGCTAGGGAAAGGCGTTACGGGAGGACATTATGCAGCTCCGGTGTGGCGACAATTTATGTCTCAGGCGGTTAAGGATTTACCTGTCGAATATTTTCCGGCTGCCTCGAAGTTTCCTCGTCCCAAAGCCAGTGGCAAATAGTTTGTTGATGATTTTGATCGCCGCGATCGCTGTTGGGTTAGACCATTGGTTACTATGGTTCGCAAGTACATTCTCCTGATTGTCATCGCCGCGATCGCCTGTTTAACGGTGGTGGTGGGTTATGGGACTTACCAAAACTCGATTTCTCCCGTCGCCCAATCTCAAGTCACTGCTGGCAGTATTCAAGCTCAACCCCAGAAATTAGCCCTGGCTCCTCCGGGTCTAACTGCTCCCCTCCGAGGAGATGTGCGAATTGCGGTAATTAGTGATCTCAATAGTCAGTATGGTTCAACGGATTACGAAGCGGAAGTTGATAAGGCGATCGCCCTCATTCCTGATTGGCAGCCGGATCTGGTGTTGAGTGGTGGGGATATGGTGGCTGGCCAGAAAGCGTCATTAACAAAAAAACAAATTGAAGCCATGTGGGCCGGCTTTGACCTGCATATTGCGGCCCCTTTACGTCGGGCTAATTTACCGCTCGGTTTTACCCTGGGTAATCATGATGCTTCGGGGGCGATCGTTCAAGGAGTCCAACCCTATCAAAAGGAACGGGAACTGGCCGCCGCCTATTGGAATCGGCCCGACCATAATCCAGGCTTAACCTTTGTTGATCGAGCCAAATTTCCCTTTTATTACAGCTTTCAGCAAAAGGGCGTATTCTATCTGGTTTGGGATGCTTCGACGGATCGCTTTTCTGAGCAACAATTAGCTTGGATTGAAAACAGTCTGGCTTCTCCTATCGCCCAATCGGCCAAAATGAGAATTGCGATCGGCCATATTCCTCTCTACGCCGTTGCTGTGGGCCGCAATAAAGCTGGAGAGGTTTTAAGTAATGCCGATGCTTTACGGGCTTTACTGGAAAAATATCAAGTTCACACCTATATTAGCGGTCATCAACACGCCTATTATCCCGGCAAACGGGGCAAATTAGAATTGCTACATACGGGAGCTTTAGGAGCCGGGCCGCGCAAACTCCTAAATAGCAATCTTCCTCCAACCAAAACCCTAACGATTGTGGATATTGATCTCCATGCTGCCACCACCGTTTATACCACCTACGACATGAGAACCCTTAAGGTCGTAGATAGTCAGATTTTACCGCGTCTGATTACGGGGGTTAATGGCTGGGTAATACGAAGAGACTTGACAGCAAGGGATTTGACAGCCCAGGAATGTTCAGAACTCAATCAACACACGGCGATCGCTACCGATAAACTCCTTTGTCAGCAAACCGTTAAATAAATTTTGACAGTTCTCTGTGTTTTCCCTGTTCCCATCTGTTACAATGTCTTAACATACGAAATTAGGGGCAGGAAGCTCAAGGAAAGATCCCGCGATCGCCGTGTTCGGTGAAAGTGAGACAAGCAGCTTGGTTTTAGTCCCTAGGGCAACTTTAGCGGACTCATTACTATCGATATTCATGGGCAATAAGCCATCCATCGCCATTTCCCATCTGGGATGCGAAAAAAATCGAATAGACTCAGAGCATATGCTCGGTTTACTGGTTCAGGCAGGTTATCCTGTCGATGCCAACGAAGAAATTGCGGATTATGTTATCGTTAATACCTGTAGTTTTATTCAAGATGCGAGAGAAGAATCGGTTCGGACTCTCGTGGAACTGGCAGAAGCAAAGAAGAAAATCATTATTTCGGGTTGTTTAGCCCAGCACTTTCAAGAGCAGTTATTGACCGAAATTCCTGAAGCCGTTGCGGTGGTGGGAACGGGAGACTATCAAAAGATTGTTGAAATTGTTGAACAGGTTGAGCAGGGGCAACGGGTCAAAGCCATCTCTGAGCATCCGACCTTTATTGCAGATGAAAACTTGCCTCGCTATCGAACCACAACGGAAGGGGTTGCCTATCTGCGTGTAGCCGAGGGTTGTGATTATCGCTGTGCTTTTTGTATTATTCCCCAACTGCGGGGCAATCAGCGATCGCGCCATATTGAATCCATCGTGGCAGAAGCGAAACAACTAGTCACCCAGGGGGTACAGGAATTAATTTTAATTTCTCAAATTACCACCAATTACGGACTAGATCTTTACGGTGAACCCCGATTGGCTGAACTATTGTATGCCCTAGGTGAAGTGGATGTGCCTTGGATTCGCATTCATTACGCCTATCCCACTGGATTAACGCCCAAGGTGATCAAAGCGATTCGGGAAACGCCCAATGTTTTACCCTATCTAGATTTACCCTTGCAACATTCCCACCCCGATGTTCTCAAAGCCATGAATCGACCCTGGCAAGGTCAAGTTAATGATTCTATTATTCACCGTATTAAAGATGCCATCCCCAATGCTGTCCTGAGAACCACCTTCATTGTTGGTTTTCCAAGCGAAACCGAAGCTCATTTTGAGCATTTAATCGATTTTGTCCAACGGCATGAATTTGATCATGTGGGAGTCTTTACCTTCTCCCCGGAAGAAGAAACCCCAGCCTACCATTTACCCAATCAAATGACTCAAGCCGAGATGACGGCCAGACGGGAACAGTTAATGGCCTGTCAACAACCTATTTCAGCCCGTAAAAATGCTGCCTGTGTCGGTCAGACCGTTGAGGTCTTGATTGAGCAAGAAAATCCGGCAACAGGGGAACTGATTGGCCGCTCGGCCCGTTTTGCCCCTGAAGTGGATGGTTTGGTTTACGTCACGGGAGAAGCCACGCTCGGCAGTATGATTCCCGTTCAAATTACGGCGGCTGATGTCTATGATCTCTACGGTCAAGTGGCTTAAGAAGCTGATTCTTCCTCAACTTTCCCTGTTTTCCTCGGCGTGTCACTTAGAATAAAAAAGTTCTATAAAAACGCCTATTTCCATTGTCAACTGTCAACTTAAATTTATTGCCATCCTATGACTATTTCCTTTCAAAGCTTAGGTTTATCTGAAGAGCGTTCCATTCACTTAGAAAGTCTGGGTTTTACGGAGCCAACCCCCATTCAAGCCGAGGCGATTCCTTTATTGCTGAACGGCCAAGATATGGTTGCCCAATCCCAAACAGGTACGGGAAAAACAGCAGCCTATGCTTTACCTATTCTTGAAAAAATTGAACGTCGTCCTGGTGTTCAAGCTTTAATTCTGACCCCGACCCGTGAGTTAGCCCAACAGGTAGCAGAAGCGATCAAAGAATTTGCCAATGAGCGTCGCCTCTATGTGCTGACGGTTTATGGTGGTCAAGCCATCGATCGCCAGATTCGCAGTTTAGAGCGGGGTGTCCAGATTGTAGTCGGAACCCCAGGGCGGGTGATTGATCTATTAGATCGTCGTAAATTAAATCTAGAAACCGTCAATTGGGTGGTACTGGATGAAGCCGATGAAATGCTTAGTATGGGTTTTATTGATGATGTCAAAACTATTCTCAAAAAGACTCCGGCTGAAACCCGACAAACTGCTTGTTTTTCTGCCACCATGCCCCGCGAAATTCGGGATTTGGTCAACCAATTCCTCAAGGATCCGGTAACGGTTTCGGTCAAACAACAACAGAGCACTCCCTCTAAAATTGACCAACAGGTTTATATGGTTCCTCGCGGTTGGTCGAAGATGAAAGCCCTTCAGCCCATTTTAGAAATGGAAAATCCTGAATCGGCCATTATCTTTGTCCGTACTAAGCAAACTGCGGCCGAGTTAACCAGTAAGCTACAAGAAGCCGGTCACACGGTAGATGAGTATCACGGTAATTTGAGTCAATCCCAACGGGAACGTTTAGTTCAACGTTTTCGCGATAATAAGATCAAATTGGTGGTGGCAACGGATATTGCTGCACGGGGGCTGGATGTGGAAAATCTCAGCCATGTCATTAATTTTGACTTGCCGGATAATGCTGAAACCTATATTCACCGTATTGGTCGTACTGGACGGGCGGGTAAAACCGGAACGGCGATCGCCTTAGTGGAACCCATTGATCGTCGTCTATTGCGTCAAATTGAACAACGCTTAAAACAACGCATTGAAACATCCCAAATTCCCGATCGCTCCCAGGTAGAAGCCAAACGTCTGGAGAAATTACAAAATCAAATCCAAGAAGCTCTAACAGGCGAACGGATGGCCTCTTTCTTGCCCTTGGTACGAGATTTAAGTGCCGATTATGATCCCCAGGCGATCGCGGCGGCGGCTCTCCAGATGATCTACGATCAAAATTGTCCTAACTGGATGAAGACGGATTGGGAAGTTCCTGATGTGGGTATCCAGAAACCCCTAATTAAACGCAAATTTAATAAGCCGGAAGGGGGCAAGTCCTTTAGCAATAAGCCGACTGGTAAGCCCAATAACTATAACCGCTATGCTTCTGATCGCAAACCTGTTTTTAGTGATCAGTAACAGTTTCTCGGTTTAAGTTTAAATATACGGCGATCGCTTTTTATCTTTATTGGTAAGGGGCGATCGCATTATTTTATTTAGATGTGGTTAATTCTTCGCGTAAAATGCGACGTAATAATGATTCTAAGGATTCTCCTTTTTGTTGAATATAGTCTTGTAGGGCTTGGTTAATTAAGGTTTGGTAGTTACCGCCATTTTGGGCGTTGACCGTTTCTCGAAACCAGTCAATAATTTCATCATCAAGATATAAGGTGATCTGGGTTTTTCCTTGGGGAATGGGATCGATCGCGCCTCGTTTTCCAGTGCTAAAATCGTATTGTTCTTTCATGATTTATCCTTCATATTGTTGGCGTTCAATTTTGTTAGCTTTACGGGCTGAGATGATTCTGATTGTATTTTGATCTCGATGGGTATAAGCAATAACCAGAATTCGTCTGAAAAAATCTAATCCTATTATAATAAATCTTTCTTCGTCGGGATGATCATCGCTGATCATGATGGCGAAGTTGTCATTAAAGACAGAAACTGCGTCTGCAAATTGGATGCTATGTTTACGAAGATTGGAACGTGCTTTGTTGTGATCCCATTCATATTTGTATTGCATGGTGTTTGATCAATAATGCTTTTTTGATATGGGATTATATCGGATCGCTGGATAGCTCATAACTTCGTGGTCAACAACGATTGTATCGCTTTTTATCTTTATTGGTAAGGGGCGATCGCAGGGTTTTAGCTAACAAGGCTCATTTTGACTCGTTGATTGAGTGCAGTGGCAATTTTTTGTAGCATTATTAGGGGATTGTCTTGATAGTCAGCGTCCTCTAGGTCTTCAATAACAGATTGTTCAACATGGATTAGGTCAGCTAGTTGTTGTTGGGTCAATCCAGCATTTGTACGAGAGTTATAAATCAGTTGTGCGATTTCTGCGTTGAGAGATTCTAGAGCGATTTGTTCTTGGATTGTGGGATCATCTGCGATCATTTGGTGAATAATTTTTAAGGCATCTGTGGTTTTAGACATTGTTTATTTCCCCTTGATAAGTATGAAGTTCTGGATTTTGTTTGAATTGTGCTTTTCTGTGGATAATTCTCTCAATATCTTGTGGGGGGACGGCGGAAGTTTTTTTGATAAGAGCATGACCAATAATTGCTATATTTTGACCATGATAAAAATAGAGGATTCTATATTGTATGTTTCCCTGTTTGGCTCTAAGCTCCCAAATATCATTTCTGAGATAATCGGCAGCAGGACGGCGCAGTTCATGGCCTTGGGCGGCAAGTTGTTCAATTTTGGTTATACATTTGGCAAATCCTTTTTTATCAGTTTTGAGTAATTGCTGAAGCCACTCAACTACGGGAGAGATACCTTCTTTTTCTTGATAAAAGATAATTTTTGTCTTTGGCACGTTTCTTTTAAAATAGTATGCAATGAAAAATCAATAAATACAATCAGGTGATGGTGACAGGTATCGGATCGCTGGATAGCTCATAACCTCGTGGTCAACAACGATTGTATCGCTTTTTAAGTTGAGAGGCGATCATTTTGAAAGAGGTGATCATATTAATAAACATCCCAAAAATCAGATAATTACAAGTTCATTATGTTTAAAATCAAAAAGGCGCGTTGAGTAACGCACCCTACAGCGATGGAGATCGCACGGGAGCATCTCACTTATGCAATTAAGTAATTATACTTATGTCTGAAATCGTTTTGTAGCAAGGTTTTCAAAATATCTTGACATAAAACCTAATTTAGCAGTTACAAAGGTGAGATGCTCCCGATCGCACTTTTAGTGCGTTATCAAAAAATGATTAGTTAAGAAATTTTAACTTGATTAACAATGGCTCAAGGGATAAATCCTCTACTGTTACAAAAAAACACCTTGAATGAACTAAAAAATAGGTTATATTTCAGGAAAGAGTTAATTAGAATTTGGTAACAATTCTCGAAATTTCCAATAATTTATACGACCTAAATAATGTACAAGAGTAACTGCTTTTTGTCTCGCTTCTTCATTATCAAGTTGAAAAATTAATTGAAGAATTAATTTGATTTCATTTTCTTTGATATAGTCATCATTTTTTTTAACCATTAAAAATATACACTCAATTACTTCAATTGGCATTTTATTTGCTAAATGAATTAGGCGATCCATTACTTGATATTGAAAAAGATGATCAACTTTTTTCATGACTGCTAGAGCTTCTTTTAGTTGCTCGACCGACCATTTATCATCGAATTTTTCAGATTTAAACCACCAGCTGAATGCAGAAATTTCTTGGGTATAATTTTCAGTATTACTAGATTGCTTGGCTTCATTAATACGTTTTTTCCACAAATAACGTAATCTTTCTAAAATGTCTGGCTCAATTTCTTCTCCAGTATTTGATAAACAACGACCAATAAAATCTATTGCGTGTCCACGAAAATTATCAGATGCTTTTTCATAGAACTTATTTAATAAGGTATCAGATTGATCGAAATGTAATACTCCCCAACTATAAAGAAGCATAAGATGATCAATTAATCCTTCTTCTGGTTCAGTGGGATAGGGAGAACTTTTATCTCGGACATTTAAATTTTCAATAGCATATAAATATTCATCTTTGAGCATTTCATAAATTGGGATCTTAACATTGCTAAATTGAAGATATGTTTCCCATGCCGCACGACGAAACTGTTCTAGATTCTTGTCAGATGGGAAAATTTTTGAAATATTAAGAGTTGTCCAATTTGAATCGAGATAAGCTAATTGAAGTAACCAAGCTCCATAAACAGCATGAACACCTAATGAGGAATCTTTTTCTTTATCAAGATGTTCTTCCAAAACTTGAAAGATTTGGGTAATTTGAGGTATTGAGTTAAATTCTCGTTCGGGTAATTTATTATTAGTTAAATCATTTTCATAATATCGCCGAATCCAAAGTGCATAACAAATTATAGTTTCAATGGCTTTGCTTCGTATGGTATTAAGTCTCAATGAGATAACATTAGAAATAAATCCATTTTTTTCATTCCATTTTTTATAATTGCTTTCATGTTCAGATGTAGGATCGGGATCACTTGTTATTGGAAGCAACAAATCCCATATTTTTTCACAAAATTCAAAAGGGATCTTTAAAAAATCATCTAGTCGTAAGCCAATATCAATTATATCTAATACTGCTCTACGGGGTTCTCCCCAATCAGGTGTAAGGGGATTATCATATTTTTTCCAATCTCGAAGTTCTTGTGATGAATTTACTATCCAATAACATAAGTCTAAAATTGATGACCAATTTAAAAGACTTGTTGGGTTATAAGGGATAATAAGAAAAAAAGCAATGACCAGAAAATCCAAGAATGCTAGATATAGAAAGGATATTCAAACAAGATCGCTTAATACGGGGGATGACAGGGCTAAATAGT
>JAYKJI010000418.1:0-7359 GCA_035285405.1 Snowella sp.
CAACTTGACATAGGACTTTTGCTACTCAGAATTATTGCAATGAAATCAATTACAACTACTTTTTCATCGTGATTCCGTCCAATTCCATGTGGAGCATTTTCTTGATTACCCCCTGAACGGTTACACGAATTTAGACATTGGGGCTTTTATGAACACAAGCCTTGTGGTATTTTTCCTATCAGGTCTAACCACAAAAAAATAATTAATTTAGATATTACAAAGTTAATGAATAGCCATTCTCATAGTTTAGAAAAATATCTCAAAAACTTACCTAAGTTATGCCTTTTTTGAGTGAGTAAATACATAGTTTACAGTGATCAATATTTTTCCTGTAGAATCATTGTCACCTTTTTCACCCTCAAAAGTCAATAAACCTAGATATGGGAAAGAAGCGCGATATTAGTCAGCAGGGTTTTTTACGATTCTGCAACACGAGACTTTAACCAATGATCTAGTTCAGCAACATTATCAAAATCTAGCAAAGCTTCCCCCAAATCCTCTAACTGCTCTAGAGAAAGTTGATTAATGGCTTGAATACGACGGTTGCCCATCGCCCCAAAACGCTTTGATAAAATGCGCAACAGTAGTTGAGTTTCTCCTTCCTGCTTTCCTTCTTCCCTTGCCTCTTGATAGACTCGCGTTTGTTTGATGTCTGTTAGTAAAAACATAGATTGAATCTCCTCTCGGCTTAATTGATGGCTGACATTAATTTTTAATTCCAATGAGATCGCCGTCTTTTGTACTATAAAACTTGTTTGAATTTTCTTTTCATAATACAGCAAACTTCTCCATAGGCAGGATGCTCACCTTCTAGTGCAGCTAAGTTTGGATGAGAAATATCTTCAAGATCACCACATTTACTTGTCCATTGTTTTTTAGCAACGAGTTGTCGTGCCATGTGACAAGGAAGTCCATCTTCATCTATGTAAATAGCCACTTTTTCAAATCCTTCTTCAAAATTTTCATCGTCACAAATGTCATAACCTAAACTGTTAAAATATTCGATAAAAACCTCTAAGAATTCATCATCCTGTTCTCCCAAGGGTCAATAATAGGGAGCCGTATCATAGGGAATGGGCCACCAAGGGCTATTCGTTTCACCCGCAGCCCAAGCCACACAATTATAGTTTGGTATTTTAGGACTTGTCAGAAGATAGCCGCTATTTCTTAAATTTGGATAGCGAAGTTCTAATGAAATGCTCATGCACGATAAATTAGCGAATAAAACCTTTTTGTTTTCCCCAATTAAGCCAGGCTTCTACTGCCTGTTCAAAATCATCTCCAGGTTGGGTAGGGTCTTCATCGCTAAGAGCTTTGAGGGCAAGAAACCAATGATCGGGTTTGGTTTGTAAGGATTCGAGAATGAAGGGAACCACTATTTTTCCTAATGCAATAATTTTGAGGTAATTAAGATTAGTAATCTTTTTGGTGATAGAAGAGAATCCACAAGTTTCTTGTTCCCATTTCTGAGCAAGTTCATTAAATCCGGCTTGAAGTTTTAATAGGTCTTCAGAATTTGTATAATTAGCTGGAAAAGTTTGTGTAGCTGTCATTTTTTTTGGGGGAAGATTTTGTTAGTATGGAGATTATAACATTTTTAATTTAAGGGTAAAAATTGAACAATCGCCGCTCCTCTATTTATAAGAAAGCGATCGCCTTTGCTCATCTGAGAAAAGATCAGGACTTGATTAACCACCCAAATATCTCTCCTACGGTCAGTTTGATTTCCTGGGCAAAGCTAGGTAACAACAATAAGGATTCCTCTTCATCAAAAATTTCAGGCGATCGCTGGGGTTGATAAACAAAGATAGACTGTTCTTGAGGATCAATTAACCAGCCCATTTCAGTTTGATTATTCAGACAATATAAAATATTTTTAATAACTTTTGTTTGGCTTTGTTCTGGGGACAATATCTCAATTATCCAATTTGGAGCCAGATAAAAATTGTCAGCAACTTCACCATTCTCATCACAGGGAATTTGCTCCCAGGTGAAAACAGCAATGTCTGGAACGATAGACCGATTCCCAAAACTACAACGTAATTCCGTAAAAGCCCAGGCAATTCTTTGTCGCTTGAGAATAGAATTAAGGGTAAAAACTAACTCCGTTTGTAGCGTACTATGCTTACCTTTTGGCATTGGTTTTTCACAAATTTGTCCGTCAATGTATTCTAAAACTGGTTTCCTTTCTGGTAAGGCTAGAAAATCTGCTAAAGTTGTATTTTTAGATGGCACTGGTATCATTTAATTTTCTCCTCAACTCGCTGTCATTGATGCTTAATTTTAATGCGATCGCGCCAGTAAAAAAATAAACGGAAAATTACGCTGGATTTTCGGTATCTGGGGCTGGAGATAAGGTGTTCTGTTGGGGATTTGATGGTGAATTATTTCCCCAGGGTAAAGCTTGAACTGCGCCAATAGAATCTCCCCTAAGCAGGACACTTTCAGTCTGAGAATCATAGTCGAGTTTTGGCCGTAGTGAAGATTCAAGATTAGGATACTTATTAAGCATTTCTAAGGTATATGTTCGGCTTTCTTGTAATCTTTCAAGACGTTGCTCTTCTTGAATTTTTTTTCTTCTCTCATCTACTTCAATAACAATGAATACTGCACCACCCATTCCGGCCAATCCTGAAGCACTCACAACAACAGGTTTAAACTCATTGGGTACTGGAAGAGTTGTCACAATACCAACTCCGATCAAAAGACCACCTCCCAAACCAAAAGCCGCAGCAGCCGTTGGTTTTCCCCATTTTCCTGCCCGCTCCGCATTCTTCATTAAGAAGTCGAGTGTATCCTTAAGCGAATTTAGTCCTTCCTGAGCGTGGCTAATATTTTTTTCTGTTTCGTTTGAATTAGTCATTTTTATAGAAAATTTAGTAGCAGTAATTTATCATTTTAGTTTGTAGTAAAACAGCCAATGACAGACAAATAATGGCTACCCTAATTCTCTCCCCCCGAAGACAGAGTATTCAAATTAGATTCTTTTTCTTTTGAGTCTGTATAAACACTATCAAATAAAGCCTTATAGTTTATACTGGATCGATCTAAATCACAAGTAAGTTTGCGTATAAACATTCTTTTATTTGCAGTTTGGATAACACCAATTACCGAAATAGATGCGGTGATAATACCAATTAAAGCTGAATTATTTGAGCTTTTATCTCTACAAAAATTGCCGTCTTTCAGTAGAGGTGATAAGCAAAATAATGAAGAACCAAAATAAACTAGAACAACAAATGAAGTTGCTGTGATGATTGACCAAGTGAGAAGATGTTGTTGAAGCTTTAAAAGTAATAACGAAGCTTGATTTTGTTTTTCGCCTAATTTTTCCAACGTTTGAATCGCTTCTTGACGAATCATTTCTTCTTTGCTTAAGGTAAGGTCAGACGATTTTTCAGCAAGAGTCATAGTGATAATCCTCTTAAGATTAAATTCGGAGTTTCGGGAATATTCCTGTTATCCTTACATCCTCATTGTAGTTAAGAGTTGTAGATTGGACAATTATTTAAGGTTTGTAACATTTGCCTATCGAGTATAAATCCCAAAAGTCAATAAACCTAGATATGGAAAAGAAACGCGATCGCCCCTGATTATCTCTAGAGCCTATACAATGAGTGGGATCAAAATTGCAGTTATCTCGTAGGGATACCGTTTATGCCACGCCGCAACGACTTAAAGAAAATCTTGATTTTAGGAGCAGGGCCGATCGTCATTGGACAAGCCTGCGAATTTGACTACTCTGGAACCCAAGCCTGCAAAGCTCTCAAAGAGGAAGGCTATGAAGTGGTCTTAATCAACTCGAATCCTGCTTCGATTATGACTGACCCAGAGTTGGCCCATCGCACCTATATTGAGCCGTTGTTGCCTGAAATTGTGGAGAAGGTGATCGAAAAGGAACGTCCTGATGCCCTGTTACCGACGATGGGGGGACAAACCGCCTTAAACCTTGCTGTAACTCTAGCTAAAACAGGAGTATTAGAAAAGTACGGTGTGGAGTTGATCGGGGCCAAGTTGGCGGCGATCGAGATGGGGGAAGATCGGGAATTATTTAAAGAAGCAATGGCTCGAATCGGGGTTCCTGTCTGTCCTTCGGGTATTGCCACCAGTTTGGAAGATGCGCGGCGGGTGGCTCACGAAATTGGCTCCTATCCTCTGATTATTCGACCTGCCTTTACTTTAGCTGGTACGGGGGGCGGTATTGCCTACAACCAGGAAGAGTACGAAGAAATGGCGGCCTACGGTTTAGAACAGTCGCCCACCAGCCAAATTCTCGTGGAAAAATCCCTTTTGGGTTGGAAGGAATACGAGTTAGAAGTAATGCGAGATTTAGCGGATAACGTGGTGATTATCTGCTCCATTGAAAACTTTGATCCGATGGGAGTACATACAGGGGATTCGATTACCGTTGCTCCAGCCCAAACGTTAACGGATAAGGAATATCAACGGTTGCGCGATTATTCAATGGCAATTATCCGAGAAATTGGGGTAGAAACGGGCGGTTCTAATATTCAATTTTCGGTGAATCCTGCGAATGGGGATGTGATTGTGATTGAAATGAATCCGCGTGTTTCTCGGTCTTCGGCTTTGGCCTCTAAGGCAACAGGTTTTCCGATCGCCAAATTTGCGGCTAAGTTAGCGGTGGGTTATACGTTAAACGAAATTTCTAATGATATTACCAAGAAAACTCCTGCTTCTTTTGAGCCAACCATTGATTATGTGGTGACGAAAATTCCTCGGTTTACCTTCGAGAAGTTTCCTGGTTCAGAACCGATTTTAACTACCCAAATGAAGTCTGTTGGGGAAGCCATGGCCATCGGTCGCACTTTCCAAGAATCTTTCCAAAAAGCACTGCGATCGCTGGAAACAGGACGGGCGGGTTTTGGTTGTGATAAGAATGAAACCTTGCCGACCATTCCCCATGTTCGTTCCCAATTACGGACTCCTAATCCCGATCGCGTTTTTGCCATTTATCAAGCTTTTAAATTGGGATTAACGGCGGAAGAAATTCACGAATTAACGGCCATTGATCTCTGGTTTTTAGATAAGTTACAGGAACTTGTTGAAACGGAAAAACTGATTAAAAAACAACCTCTCAAGGTGATCTCTGCCGAGCAAATGCGGGCCATTAAACAACAGGGATTCAGCGATCGCCAAATTGCTTTTGCCACGAAAACAACGGAAGAGGAAGTTCGCGCCCATCGTAAAGGGTTAGGTATTATTCCTGTTTATAAAGTAGTGGATACTTGTGCGGCGGAATTTGAAGCCTTTACGCCCTATTATTACTCCACTTACGAACCCGATGAAACGGAAATTTTACCCTGCGATAAACCGAAAGTTATGATTCTGGGGGGCGGGCCAAATCGTATTGGACAGGGGATCGAATTTGACTATTGTTGTTGCCATGCGGCTTTTTCTTTGAGTGATGCAGGCTATGAAACGATCATGGTTAATTCCAATCCTGAAACCGTTTCCACCGACTACGACACCAGTGATCGCCTTTATTTTGAACCGTTGACTAAGGAAGATGTTTTAAACATCATGGAAGCGGAAAATCCCGTCGGGGTCATTGTGCAATTTGGTGGTCAAACACCGTTAAAACTGGCAGTTCCGCTACAGAAATACTTAAATAGTCCTAACTGTCCCGTACAGACCAAAATTTGGGGAACCTCCCCCGATTCCATTGATACCGCCGAAGATCGGGAACGTTTCGAGAAAATTCTGCACGAGTTAGAAATTAATCAGCCGCCGAACGGTATTGCTCGCGATTATGAAGAGTCCCGCGTGGTAGCCAATCGCATTAGTTACCCTGTCGTTGTTCGGCCTTCCTATGTGTTAGGAGGACGGGCCATGGAAATCGTCTATTCCGATGAGGAATTAGAGCGTTATATGACCTATGCGGTGCAAATTGAACCCGATCATCCCATTCTGATTGATAAGTTTCTCGAAAATGCGATCGAGGTAGATGTGGACTCGCTAACGGATAGTACGGGAAAAGTCGTCATCGGCAGCATTATGGAACACATTGAAGAGGCGGGCATTCACTCAGGGGATTCGGCTTGTTCTATTCCCTATACCAGTTTGTCGGAGCCTGTGTTAGCAACCATTCGCCAATGGACAGAGCAGTTAGCCAAAGCTCTGAACGTAGTCGGTTTAATGAATATTCAGTACGCGGTACAGGGTGAGCAGGTTTACATTCTCGAAGCGAATCCTCGCGCCTCTCGTACTGTTCCCTACGTTTCCAAAGCCACAGGACGACCCTTAGCGAAAATTGCTTCTTTGGTGATGTCGGGCAAAACCCTGACCGAGTTGGGGGTCACGGAAGAGTTAATTCCCAAACACGTTGCAGTCAAAGAGGCGGTTCTACCCTTTGCTAAGTTCCCTGGGGCTGATACGTTGCTTGGCCCTGAAATGCGTTCTACTGGGGAAGTAATGGGCATTGACAGTGATTTCGGTAAAGCCTTTGCCAAAGCGGAGTTGGCCGCCAATGTGGATTTAGCAACAACGGGAACGGTCTTTATTTCCATGAGCGATCGCACCAAAGAAGCGGCAGTGCCAGTGGTCAAGGATTTAATGGGTTTAGGCTTTAAGGTGGTGGCTACGGCTGGAACCCAAAAAGTGTTAAAAGACAACGGTATTGAGGGGGTTGAAGTGGTCTTAAAACTCCATGAAGGTCGTCCCCATGTGATTGATTGGATCAAGAATAATTGGATTCAATTTATTATTAATACGCCGAGCGGAGAGGAGTCCCAATTAGATGGGCGCACCATTCGTCGGGCGGCTTTGGATTATAAGTTACCGATTATCACGACCTTAGCAGGGGCGCGGGCAACGGTGGCAGCGATTCGTAGTTTACAGGAGCATCCTTTGGAGGTGAAGGCTTTACAGGATTATCTGTAGGGTTATGTTATGGTTGAGATAGGTTAAGTCTTTAGGTTTAGCCTATCTCAGAAAAAACGAAGTTAAGTATAGCTAAAGGATGGTTAGGATCGGGAACTAGAGTAATTGAAAAAAATTCATTTTCACTAGGTTTAACAACAATAGTTATTTCACGTTCCTGCTCTTCATAGACGAATTGAGTAGTGCCAACCCATGCTAAGGCATTGTCTATAAATTCTTCACGATAAACAAAATGATTAAATGGAATAGAAATAGATTCTGGCTTACAGTACACATTTAGCTTAATAAGCCAATCCTCAATTATGAATTTATGACCATTGTTATAGAAATAGAGGTAAAGATTCAGGAAAGGGGGTTGACAGGAGCCAAAAAAAGTGTAGATTAAGGAAATGAAAAAAAAAGAAGTGCCTCAGCAATTAGATAGGGAAAATTTAGAGAAATTGCCACCAGAAAAACTGG
>JAYKJI010000419.1:0-10836 GCA_035285405.1 Snowella sp.
TGTATGAAAAAATTATTCAAGAGCTAATGCAAATTAGCCGCCATCGGTTGAAGGATTACATTCGAGGTAAAAGGGCTAAGTTGCTTGCTATGTCTGTCTTCTAGCTCTCTTGTCGCCCCACCAGAGCCTATTTTTAATTTAATGAGGTTTACAATAATGCCTACTTTTTCCGTTGTTATCCCTGCCTACAATATTGAAAACTATATCGCTCAGACATTGGAATCGGTACTGGCCCAAACCCTTCAGGATTTTGAAATTATTGTTATTGATGATGGTTCTTCTGATCAAACGGTTGCCATTATTCAACAATTTACTGATCCTAGAATTAAGCTCATTCAACAGAAAAATCAGGGGGCTTCTAGTGCCAGAAATAAGGGAATTCTTCACAGTCAAGGTCAATATATTGCCTTTTTAGACGGAGATGATTATTGGTTGCCTGAAAAATTAGAGCGACAATTGCACCATTTAGAAACTAATCCTGATATTGGCGTAAGTTTTTGCCGTGCTGCTTTTATGGATGATTCAGGAACGCCCCTGGGAGTTTATCAAATGCCCCAATTAAGGGATTTAGATGCCCCTGCTTTTTTACGTTCTAATGCGATCGGTTGTGGTTCCACCCCTATGATTCGTCGTCAAGTATTGGATGCGATTAAATTTCAGGATAATCTGAGCGGAGAACTAAAAACTTGTTACTTTGATGGACGCTTACAACGTTCTGAAGATTTAGAACTTTGGCTGAGAATTTTGTTACAAACTGCTTGGAAAATAGAAGGAATTACAGAGCCATTAGCCTTTTATCGTATTAATCCCAATAGTTTATCTTCCAATGTCTTAAAAGAACATGAATCCTGGGAACAGGTCGTTGAAAAAGTCCGTACCTATGCCCCTGAAATGATTGCTCAGACAGAAAATCTAGCTAGGGCCCATCAATTTCGCTATTTGTCCCGTCGTGCCATTCGCTTAAAAGATGGAAAAATGGCAGTCAAATTTATTAATCAGGCTCTCAGAAGTGATCTCAAAATTTTATGGCAAGAACCGCGTCGGACAATTACTACCATCACTGCGGCTTACTTAATACGTCTTATTCCCCAAAAGCTCTATGTTATTCTGGAGAAAGTCGCCCTAAAAGTAGCGAGTTATTTTCAGAATAAAAAAATTAAAAATGCAGTGGAGAAATAGCTCATGGCAAAATTTTATAGACGATTATTTAATATTTTCTGTGTTCTCATTTTTAGTCTAATGGCGATCGCCCCAATTGTAAGCCAAAGTATCCCTTCGCCAATGGTTTCAACTAATTCTCCGCAAGAAGGAATCGTTGAACTAGCAGATGAAAGCTTATTTGTATTAAAAGCTCCCATAGGAGGATTATCTGTTAAAGAACGGGCAGAAAGAGTTAGTCAACGTTTAAAGGATTTTGCGGAAGATCGTAGTTTATCCCTCTCCCAGTTAGAAATTTATGATGGCGAAGAAGATAATATTCCTTTTTCTATGATCAATGCAGGCAATATTCTGTTAATGCTTATTACCAATAATGATGTTAAAGTCACCGGTAAGGAGCGAAGAGAACTAGCACAATTTTATGTTGATAGAATAAAAAATACAGTCAAACGTTATCGTCAAGAACGAAATTTTCAGTATCTTTTAAAGATTAGTCTTTGGGTTGTTATTGCTACCTTTATTTTAATGATTATTCTGATAATTATCAATAACATTTTTGGCAGAATTTATTATCGCTTAAAAATGTGGGGAGAGTCCTATATCCGCCCCGTTAGGTTTGGGAATTGGGAACTGATTCGAGCCAATCAATTAGATGATGTGATTACTTGGATTGTTCATCTTGCTCAAACGGTAATTATTTTAAGCTTATTAGCTATTTATCTTCCTTTTGTGCTAGAGCAATATCCCTGGACAAGAAAATTAGCTAGAATTTTAGAAAGCTATCTTTTAGGAACCTTAAAAACAGTAGCAACAGCTTTTCTGGATTATTTACCAAGTTTATTAATTATTATTTTTGTTGTGGCAATTACCGTTAGTATTTTACGTTTATCTAAACCATTTTTTCGGGAATTAGGTAATGGTAGCATTTCCCTACCAGGCTTTTACCCTGAATGGGCTAAACCCACCTATCGCATTATTACATTTTTAAGTATTACCTTAGCGTCTGTAATTATTTTTCCCTTGTTACCTGGTTTTCAGTCTCCTGCTTTTCAAGGAATTTCTGTCTTTTTAGGTTTGGTAATTTCCCTCGGTTCTACCTCTGTTATCTCTAACTTAATTTCAGGAAGTATTATTATTTATACTCGTGCCTTTCGAGTTGGCGATCGCATTAAAATTGGAGATATTTCCGGTAAAGTTTTAGAAACTACCTTATTAGTGACTCGTATTTTGACCTCCATGAATATTGTTATTAGTATTCCTAATTCTCAAATTAGTACCAGTTCCATTGAAAATTTTAGTTTTGGACATCGGGAGTTAAATGAGCCTTTTATCATTGGGGTTTCAGTCTATCTAGGCTATGAAGTTCCCTGGCGATCGGCCTATCAAGCTCTCCTTCAGGCAGCCATACGAACAGAAGGAATACTCAAATCTCCTTCTCCTTTTGTCTTACAAAGAGAACTGAATGAAGTTTACGTTACCTATCTACTAAACGTCTATATTGATATTGATTATTTTAAAGACAAAACAGAAAGACAAATTGAACAAACTCGTTCCCAATTAAATGAAAATATTCAGGATTGTTGTCAAGAGTTGGGCATCAAAATCTTTGCTCCTAGCTATGAAGCTGATCCAACAAACTATGGTCCAAATATTCAAAATCAATAATACTTCTAACTGAAGTTTAGACTAAAGATAGCCGGATATAGACTCAGATTACCAGTAGAGAAAAAATGGAGAATTAACATCATCACCGCGCTGGACAGATAGTGCTCCTATCAATCCCACATTCCGCAGGTAGCTCAAGAGATAACGTAGTATTTTTGAAAGGAAGAGCCAAGACAGGAAAGAATATGTTTGTGGTTAGAGGTCAAATTAACGATAGTGGGAATGCCATCAATCTCTAACCAACGAATAAACAGAAAAGACTGAAAGACCCAACGCAGAGTGGGAGATGCGGTAGGTATGCCTTTTTGATTGGGGATAGTCTGATGGGCAGCAGTCAAAGCCGGTCTTAGCCGACGTTGTACCAAAGTGTAAACCAAAAAAGAGAGAACCATCATCATCATCAAAGCCATAATGCGTTGAGGATTCTTGAGAAAAAGAGCAGAAGCAAAAAAGAAAGGGTCTTTAAGAAAGCGAAAGCCGCGCTCGGTGACTTGTTGAGCTTTATATTCAGCTAACATCTGGTCGGGATTTAAAACCTGAGAATCGAGAACATTAGTAGCCAAAATAAAGCATCCAGCCCGTTTAGAGGTGACCTCAATACGAGAGGAATCAAGACTTAATTGCCCCGTTAAGCCGTAATGAAAACCGAGAGGGGTGAAGATCTGCACTGACCAATCAACAAAAAATTGAGCAGACAATTAAGATAAAAGCTACTGCCTTAGTTCTGTTATTTTTAACTTATGACAACCTCTCCCCTCAGCTGGACTGAACTAGAAGCTCTCGCCGATTGGCCCATCGATCGCATTAACGGACTCACTAATGCCCAAGCCCAGTTACGTTTGTTTGGTCATTCGGAATCAGACGTGCGGGTTATACTCTATCGCGATCACCATGCCTGGTGTCCCTATTGCCAAAAAGTCTGGCTCTGGTTAGAAGAAAAACAAATTCCCTACCGCATCGCCAAAGTAACCATGTTTTGTTACGGCGAAAAGGAGAGTTGGTATCAGCGCAAAGTCCTGTCTGGAATGCTACCAGCCCTTGAATTAGATGGACGCATCATTACCGAAAGCGATGATATTTTATTGGCCCTAGAACGAGAATTCCAGCCCTTGGTTTGGAGCCTGGAAGACCCGACCGTGATTCCCCTACGACGACTAGAGCGGCTGTTATTTCGCGCCTGGTGCTCCTGGCTTTGTTACCCTCGGCGATCGCCCCGCGATGATCAATTCCATCAGGAAAAATTTACCAGTGTCGTGGCTCAAGTAGAAGCGGCCTTGGCAGCAACCCCTGGCCCCTACTTTTTATCAGAATTCAGCACCGTTGATGTAATCTTTACGCCCTACGTCGAACGGATGAATGCCAGTCTTTTTTACTATAAAGGCTATTCTCTACGGGAAGAAAATCCCCATCTATCGGCTTGGTTCGATGCAATGGAAAGCCGTCCGACCTATCGCGGCACTCAAAGTGATTTTTCTACCCATGTCCATGATTTACCACCTCAAATGGGTGGCTGTTACGACAATGACAACCCCCAGCGTTTAATTAATCAAAGCAAGGTAGATAATGGCCCTTGGTTTGGACTACCCGATGTCACCTATCCCGAACCTGAAAATTCCCGTCAGGAAGCCTTACAACGAGTGATTAAACACCGTCGGAATCTGATTCGTGTTAACCCGGCGGGCGATAGTCTCTTTGAGGAAGCCTTACGCTGTGCTTTAACCCATCTGATCACGGGAGAAGTTTGTTTACCGCCCCCTGGCTCCGATTCAGCCCTCCGTTATCTACGCGATCGCATTTGTGTCCCTAGGGATATGTCAATTTATGCAGCCAAGCGATTGAGAGAAGCTTTGGAATTTACCGCCACTTTAGTCGGCAATGAGCAGGGTACTCCAATTCTCTTAAAACATCGACGGGATCAAGATCCAGCCAATTTTGCCCAAGTTTAGGTCACTCTATCGGCTCTTAACAAAATGCAGATCTCTAAACAGCGATGCCGAAGGCACACTTCGTGGCCGCTAAAAATGAGCCAATTAAATAGAGAGAACCGCAGAGAATGGGACAATGGGTTGGAGACTCAGAAAGAATCGCCTGATCTAAGGCCAGGGATAGCTCTGAAAAGGTTCTAATTTCAGTTAAATTAGGGCAAATTTGTTGAGCAAGATGAGCCAAATGATCGGGAGCCGCCGTAATATGATCCGGCACAGGAACAAGGTAGAGAGAATCCCCTGGTTGCAGTAAAATTTGCAAGATCTCGGCATGATTTTTATTGTTGAGCATTCCCATAATCCAAAGGATGGGTTTCCCTAGCTGATCAGCATATTGTCGCAGTCCTCTCGCACCTGCCGGATTATGGGCCCCGTCAATTAGAAGGGGGTGATTTCGCCATTGCTGCCACTGTAGTCGCCCTGGCCAGTTTGCTAAACCCATGCCCTTCTCTAGGGCCTCTCGACTGATTTGCCAACCCTGATCCTGTAAAACTTGTAAAGCCGCGATCGCCACAGCCGAATTGAGTAACTGAAAATCCCCTAGTAAGGCCAACGGATAACTAATGTCTTTATACTGCGCCCAGATCGTACCATTCTTTTCAATCTTCTGGGCGGGTTTTACCCACAGGGCCGGACAGTTTAATTCCGTGAGTCTATCTTCAAAAACAGCGATCGCTTCTGGGGGAATATCTCCTAAAATAGCTGGACGTTCAAACTTTAAGATACCGGCTTTTTCTCGACCAATCTCCGCTAAAGTAGAGCCTAACACACTCATGTGATCATAACTAATGGAGGTAATAATACTCACAAGCGGAGAATTACTAACATTAGTGGCATCCAATCGTCCTCCTAAACCCACTTCTATGACGGCAATATCAACTTTTTCCATCACAAAATAACACCAAGCGGCGGCGGTAAGAGCCTCAAATTGGGTCGGAATATCTCCTTTTTGTGCAGCAATTTCGTCAGTATAGATTTGGATTTTGTTGAGCAAACTGACCAGCTGTTTGGGGTCAATAGGTTGTTCATTAATACAAATACGTTCCGTCCAATGAACTAGATGGGGGGAAGTATAGCGTCCGACCCGATAGCCAGCCGTTGTTAATACAGAGGAAAGGTAGGCACAAACGGAACCTTTGCCATTGGTGCCAGCAACATGAATGAAGGGAGTTTGCTGTTGGGGATTCCCTAAATAGGCCAGTAAATCTTCTACCCTCTCTAGACCTAAACGCACACCAAAATGTTGATAGGCATCCAGCAAGGTATCCAGTTTTTGGAAATCATCCATATTGCTTCTACTGATTAGTTCTTCAAGATTAATTATGCCTTAGTCTGAATATTGAGCGCAAATAAAGAGACGATAGCCTGTCACCTTCATCGGTTTTTGCAATAACTTGATCTCTAAAGAATATTCTCCCGCTTTTTTCATACGCTCAGAAGCCGCAAAATCACCAGGCTTAATTTTCGTTATTTGGGAACCAACGACTAAAGCTTGGGAGAAATTACCACGTTTGAGGGTTACATTAAGCGGAACATCGCCGGTATTTTGAACACTTAACCATTGATCTTTGGCCAGATTAAGCAGCAGTTGGGTATCTTTCCCACCATAACCGCCACATTCACTGCCTTTCGGAAAGCTAATTTGAGTTTGGGCTTGAACGGCTAGGGGGGTCACGGCTAGACCAAAGCTTAAGCCCAAGGAAAACAGGGAATAGAGCCGCTGAGCAGATCGTGAATTCAACATTTTTAATAAACTGCGAAAAAGGTTAATATTGTAACAGTAATTCGATTCTGCCTTAGCATGGAAATATCTAAGACAATTTTGCTTAGGATAACAGTCATCGAGTCTTGCTTCTCTCTAACGGTAAACTGAGTGCCCCTCCCCCTTCTAGACCTGAACAATCTTTTTCCTTTCAAGCTGGATGATTTCCAATTGGCCGCGATCGCCGCTCTAGAGGCGGATAAATCGGTAGTAGTTTGTGCGCCGACAGGGTCTGGGAAAACGGTCATTGGAGAATATGCCATGTATCGGGCCTTGGCCAGGGGGAAACGCATCTTTTATACTACACCCCTCAAAGCCCTATCCAATCAGAAAGTGCGAGACTTCCAAGAAAAACTCCGTCAGCAGGGTTTAAGGGATTGGGAAACAGCGGTGGGACTGATTACAGGGGATCTGGTCATTAATGCTAATGCGCCGATTGTGGTCATGACCACAGAAATTTTCCGTAATATGCTCTACGAAACCCCCATTGGTGAAGTGGGAACCTCTCTAGAAGAAGTGGAAACGGTGGTTTTTGATGAGTGTCATTACATCAGCGATCGCGATCGGGGGACAGTTTGGGAAGAATCCATTATTTATTGTCCAGCTTCTATTCAACTCGTGGCCCTATCAGCCACCATCGGCAACCCCGAACAGTTAACGGACTGGATCAACCAGGTTAGAAAAGGCAAATCTCTCAAACAAATTCGTCGGCAAGAGGTGGATGAAAGTCCGAATCATTGCGAATTAATTAACTCTGATTTTCGTCCCGTTCCTCTACATTTTCATTTCAGTGCTAAAAATGGCTTATTTCCTCTCTTAAATACTCAGAAGACAGGTGTTAACCCCCAATTACTGCCTAAAAAACAGGCCCATAATCCTCGCAAAAACCGACTAAGACGAGAAGATTGCCCTTCTGTTCTGACCGTTGTAGAGCAGTTACGAGAACGAGATTTTTTACCTGCTATTTATGTGATCTTTAGCCGTCGGGGCTGTGAACAGGCCGTTCAAGAATTGCGTCATTTAACCTTGGTTTCTACGGCGGAATCCCAGATTATTCAATTGACTCTACTGAGCTTTTTCCTAGGGTATAACCGTGAGTTACGAGAAAGTTTTAAAACAGATTTTGGTCATAGCTTTCCCGAATTAACCACCCAAATTTTAGCTTTTTTAGAAAGTCCTCAAACTCAAGCAGAAGCACTGTTGGAAAATCTTACCACTCAACCAGAACAAACGCTGCGGCTCTGGCAATGGTTAGCTCAATCTTCTCCCATGACCCGTTTTGAACAAATCGAACCCTTGATTCGGGGGATTGCAGTGCATCATGCCGGAGTCTTACCCAGTTGGAAGGAGTTGGTAGAACAATTATTTGAACAGGGTTTAATTAAAGTGGTCTTTGCGACGGCCACTCTTTCGGCTGGGATCAATATGCCTGCCCGTACCACCGTAATTTCGGCTCTCTCTAAACGGACAGACGAAGGCCATGCCATGCTCTCTCCCTCGGAATTTTTGCAGATGGCAGGTCGTGCCGGTCGTCGGGGAATGGATGAAGCGGGCCAGGTAGTGACGGTACAAACCCCCTTTGAAGGGCCCAAGGAGGCCTCTTTTCTGGCCATGGCTGAGGCAGAACCCCTACGAAGTTGGTTTACTCCTTCCTATGGCATGGTCTTGAATTTGTTGCAAAAGCACAGTTTGGAGCAAGCGAAAGATCTGCTGGAAAGAAGTTTTGCCGAATATTTAATGCAACTGGCCTTGGAACCAACCCAGGAAGCGATCGCCCAACTCCTCAGTCAAATTGCCCAACTAGATTTTAAATTAGCAGGCGTTAAAGAAACCGATATTCGCAGTTATGAAAAATTCCGGGCCCGCTTACGAGAAGAAGAACGGTTACTCAAAACCCTAGAACAACAGGCAGAGAAAGCCAAAAGACAGGATATTGTCCCCTATTTATCTCAAATCGAACCGGGTGAAATTCTCCATCTCAAGGGAAAATTTATTAAAGTTTCTCCCCCCGTTTTAGCTATTTTTATTGCTACCCTACCTGGCTTTAGTAAGGTTCCAGAATTGCTGTGTTTAGGGGCCGATAATCGTTGGTATCGTACTGCTGCCAGTGATGTGTTTGCGATTAATGGGGCTAAATTGGTGGGCTTTCCCCTGAACCGTCTTCCCTTGCCTCCCTTGGACTCTCTATTGCTAGGTAAACCCCAAAAAGGAACACCCGAAACCGCGATCGCGGCCCAACAGATTGCCCAAATTGCTCTACCCCTAACTGTACCGACGGAAATTTTAGAGCAGCAACAACGGGTTAATCATGTGCGACAAATTTTAGAGACCCATCCTCTGCAACAACATAAGCAACCCAGTCGGGCGATCGAGCAGTACCATCAACGGCTTTCCCTGCGCGAAGAGTTGGAAAAACGTCAGCATGATCTAGTGCGTTTACAATCTCGTCAATCCTACTACTGGCAAGAATTCCTAGATTTAATCGCCATTTTGCAGGAATTGGAGGCCTTAGACGAATTTCTTCCCACTCCCCTCGGAGAAGCGGCGGCTACCTTGCGCGGTGAAAATGAACTTTGGCTAGGACTCGTTTTAATGTCTGGAAAATTTACCAATCTAGCTCCTCACCAGTTGGCGGCAGCGATGAGTGGTTTAATTACCGAAACCCTGCGACCGGATACCTGGTCGCGTTATGCTCCTCCACCTGACGTACTGGCGGCGTTGCGTCCTTCCCATGATCTGCATTTGCTCTATTTTCTGCTGCGTTTTCCGGCGATCGTCAATCCTACCCTTTGGGAGTTAGGGATTTTAGCCTATTATCTGGGACGAACCAATCTCTGGGAAATACGACGCAAATTAATTCAATCCCAAAAACGCTACGCCATTACCATCCCTCTCTGGTTAGAGGTGGAATTACTCGGTTTAGTAGAGCAATGGGCCCTAGGCATTACCTGGGATGAATTGTGTCGTCAAACCAGTCTAGACGAAGGGGATCTGGTTCGTTTATTACGCCGCACCATTGATCTGCTCTGGCAAGTTCCCCAGGTTCCCCACATTTCTGAAACCCTTAAACGGAATGCCAAACAAGCAGTGGCCATGATGAAACGCTTTCCGATTTAGGGCGTTCTAGGGCAGTTTTGAGGTCATTACTCATTACTCACCTGTCACCGATAATTCTTTGACCCAAATACGGGGACAAACCCCCCTCGGGGTTACTTCTGGTTCGCTTTCTACAAAAATAATCGAGTTGAGTAATTCTAGAAAGTCACCAGCGACAGTGGCAGAATCAATACTAATTCGTTGATCTTTATTGACTAACCAACCATCAAACGGCAGGGAAAAGGAACCTTGCAGTGCATTCACCCCCGCATGAAGGGCCTGTAATTTATCAATGAAAATGACATTTTCCGCTTCTTCTAGGCTATAGTGCTGCTCTGAGGATTGCCCAGGGAAAACATGATAAAAATGGGGACTCACCGTCACCTTTGCCCCAATATTGGCATGGCCAGTGGGTTGGGTGGCAAACCGTTTTGCTGTACCAGCACTGTGTAATAAGCCAGTTAACACACCTTCTTTAATAATCTCTATTCGACGGGTAGGGGTTCCTTCACCATCAAAGGTTTCGGCGGCAATATTATCGGGATGTAAGGCATCATCGCAGACAGAAAGTAAGGGAGAAGCCACTTGAGTACCCAGGGTTTCTGGACTAGATAAACTTTGTTTATCTAAAATATTTTGGGCATTATAAAAATTAGCAAAAGCCCCTAATAAACTTAAGAAAGCAGTGGCAGAAAAAACAACCTGATATTTACCTGTCGCGATCGCCTGATAGTCTAAATAGCTGAGGGTTTTATCGGTGACAGTTTGTAAACAACCCGCGATATCGAGATTTTCTAAACTGCGACTAATCTTCATTTCTCCAGCACTACGGGGCTTTCTTCCTTCCTGTTCTGTGCGGCTATAAAGATAAATTGAGGCATAGGAACGAGCTTCATAGCGTTTCGCTCCCTCACTATTGAGATAAAAACGCTCAGTGGTCTCTTCAGAAAGACCGTTATAGGGAACTCCGGTAATGGCAGGATGGGCTGCTAAGAGTTGTTTTTCGGCTGCGATCAACTTTTCAATGAGCACATTAATCGGAGCCGCTGCCACTGTTTGATTGCCAAAATCAGCAACAGGATTGGTCGCTTCAGGACTAAACTCTGGCACATTTTCGGTAATGCCAAAATAACTGGCTTCTAGAGCCGTTTGTAGGGCTAATTGAATACC
>JAYKJI010000420.1:0-35276 GCA_035285405.1 Snowella sp.
TCTTCTCTCCTCTTAATGCAAGGGTTTTGAGCCATTTTAACCTATTTTCCTGCATTCTAGCTGTTCTTAATTTGGCTACTATCTTTTCTCCGTAAGGGTTTCAGCTTTTTTCAGCAAGCCCTAGTTACAAATTAGTGACAAGCTCAAGATTTTATGGATAATCTGGGGGCAGCCAGTCCTAGGTTTGAGTTCGAGAATTGAAGGATTGAGAAGCTAACCAGGCTGTTCCATAGGCAGCTTCAGTTTGGGGAGAAGGCAAAATGGGAACCTGACAATATTGGGAACGAATTGCTCGCCAGGTTGCATTTTTGGCTCCACCGCCCGCCGTATAGATGCGGGTTAAAGGGGTGGCTCCTAAGGCCTGTAGTTTTTGATAGCCCATTGCTTCAATTTTGGCTAATCCGGTCAAGATTGCCTGTAAAAAATCGACTTTGCGGGCTGGACGGGGTTCTAATCGCGGTGACAATTGAGGATCGTTAATGGGAAAGCGATCGCCGCTTTTGGGAAGGGGATAATAGTCGTAGGGGCTGATGATCTGAGGATCAATTTGAGCACTCAAATCCATCAACTCCTGATCGCTAAAAAACTGTTTAAGCACCGTTCCCCCCGCATTAGACGCTCCTCCTGTTAACCACAAATCGCCCCAACGATGGCTATAGACCCCCGAACTGAAATCCTCAACGTAGGTTTGGCTCAGTAATTTTAAAGCCAAGGTTGACCCCAGGGAGGTGACTGCTTCTCCGGGTTGATTCGCTCCACTGGCAAAAAAGGCGGCAATACTGTCGGTGGTTCCGGCACAAATCAGGCAATCGGGGTTAATTTGCAACTGTTGAGCTAGATCAGGTTTAAGGGGCGCGATCGCTGTTCCTGGAGTGAGAACCTGGGGCAGTATTTGCCGAAAAGAGGTATTTGCTAACCAATCAGGATAATCCAGTTTTTGTACGTCGTAGCCCAGTTTCAGCGCATTGTGATAGTCACTCAACCCCAATTGGCCATGGAGTAAAAAACCGAGCCAATCGGCCTGATGTAGAAAATAATGGGCTTCGGCAAAAATAGCCTGTTCAGACCACCAAAGTAATTTGGCCAAACTGGAACTAGAGCTACGGGCTAAATGATTGGACGGTACAAGCTTTTCCAGGGTAGTTTGAACGGCCCAACCGCGCTCTTCGTTATAGAGCAAAGGATGATCTAATGGTTGACCAGTGCGATCGCTAAGGATCACGGTTCCTGATGTGCCATTAATGGCAATGGCTTGCAGTGTAGCTCTAATTGGCAGGGGCAGATCAGCTAGTAAATCCATTAAAGTGCGTTGCCAACAGCCACACCAATCCAGCCTATCCTGGGGAGTAAATCGCCGCGAACGTTCGGCCACAATCTGGCCCTGATGATCGACGGCGGTCATCTTCGATGCGCCTACGGCGATCGCCCTAGCTCCTGATGTACCAAAATCAATACCGAGAAAAGCAGCCATGATCCCCCCCCATCAAGCCACTAAATCCGGGAAAACCGACTGTACGGCCGGATGCACCAAACGATGATGGTGAACATTCAAACCCTTAGCCAAAGCCGCATCCTGACTAAGAGCCTCCAAACCCTGATTAGCTAACCGTTGAACGTAGGGCAAAGTACTATTATTTAACGCCTGGGTCGCCGTCCAGGGAGTCGCGCCAGGCATATTGGGAATACCAACATGAACAACGCCTTCTTCCACATAACTGGGCTGACTATGGGATGTGGTTCTGAGGGTTTCAATACAGCCCCCCTGATCGACAGCCACATCAATAATCACCGAACCAGCCTGCATTTGAGCCACCAGGGAACGAGAAACCAAAATCGGGGCCCGTTTACCAGGGATTAAAACGGCTCCAATTAACAAGTCTGCCTGGGGAACGATCGCCTCAATCTGGGAAGCATTACTATAGAGCAGTTGCACCCGTGAACCAAAGAGGGTTTCCAAATAACTTAGGCGGTCAACATTCACATCCAGAATGGTGACATCGGCTCCCATACCGACAGCAATTTTTGCCGCTTCCGTACCGACTACGCCTCCCCCTAAAATCACCACTTTGCCAGGGGCAACACCTGGAACCCCTCCGAGTAATACCCCTCTTCCTCCCTGTTGTTTTTCGAGATAACGGGCCCCAAATTGAACTGCCAAACGTCCGGCAATGATACTCATGGGACTGAGAAGCGGTAAACGTTGATCGGCTAGTTCCACAGTTTCGTAGGCGATCGCGCTAATGCCTGATTCGAGTAGAGCTTCTGTTAAAACCCGATCGGCGGCCAAATGAAGATAGGTAAATAACAGTTTAGGTTTACTCAAAAAGCCATATTCCGAGGGTAGAGGTTCTTTGACCTTGACGACTAAGTCCTGTTGCCAGGCTGCCAGGGCTGTTTCCACAATGGTTGCCCCCGCCGCTTCATAGAGGCGATCACTGAAACTAGAGCCAAGACCCGCCTGGGTTTCTACAAATACGGAATGTCCCTGCTCGGTGAGGGCCCGAACTGCACTGGGGGTTAAGCCCACTCGATACTCTTGATCCTTGATTTCCTTGGGAATACCGATCTGCATAGCTACTTATCCTCAATTTCTGTTTGTAATATAAAGGGAAGTGAGGTCAGTTTGCCAAGGAAAATATTTGGGATTGCTCAATTAGCTAACTTTTCTATTCTTTTTTTAATTGAGCGATCGCTTGATTTCTCCCTTGTAATATTACTAAATTTTCGTTGTTATTCTTGTCTTCTTTTTTTTGACAACCGTTGCGCTGTATCCAGTAAATACTGTTTTTTACCAGCGACTTTACAGAATCAAACCCCTCCGCTATAAACTAAAAAACGAATCTTTACTAATCTGTATATGCTCAAAAAATACTTTAGCTTATTTTTAGCAGCGGCCCTATTTGTCATCATTTCCACCGGGACAATCTTTCAAGCTCGCAACCAAGCTGTTTTTGCCAATCCTCAAACTGTTCTCACGAACCCACTTCCTACGATTACTGTCCAACAACTGCCCCCCGAAGCAAAACAGACGCTTAAACTGATTCAACAGGGTGGCCCTTTTCCCTATGACAAAGATGGTACTGTATTCAGAAATCGGGAAAAACGTCTTCCCCTTAATCCGATTGGCTATTACCATGAATACACTGTACCGACCCCAGGTGCGCGTGATCGCGGTGCTAGGCGAATTATCACGGGAGAAAAACGAGAAATTTATTACACTCAGGATCATTACCGTAGTTTCTATCGCGTAAAACCATGACGACAACCCCTCTACTGGCACTCTTGCAACGCCAATGTCCGCCTGGACTTTATCGGCTTGATACCGCGATCGCCATTGAAGAAAGCTTAACCCTTTGTGAACAAATGAGGTGGCAGGGCTTTGTTGTTGATGGCAAAAATGCAAACAATAAAGAAAATTTTCTCAAAGCTTGGGCGGACGGACTAGATTTTCCCCATTACTTTGGTTATAACTGGGATGCCTTTGAAGATTGTCTATTAGACTTGGGATGGTGCGATCGCAAGCCGCGACTGGTAATTTATACTGACCCTGAAAACCTAGCCAATCATGATCCTAAAAATTGGAAAACGGCTCAAGAGATTCTCGAAGTTGCCATTAAATATTGGCAGTCAAGATTAAACCCATTGACCATTTTATTTGTTACCCAGGATACCCGCTTTCAAGCTATCCCTCTGTTGACATCCTAACCTCCCTGGCCAATCTCAGTTTTGTTTCTCAAAATTTCTCAAAAATTCCAATCTAGTCTGACTGCTTGAAATTTAACCGATATAATATAGCCACAATGCCCGCCCGACCTTCAACGTAAACGAAGTCTCCATGCTGAATCCCAGTTTACAGTATCCTATTTTTGGCCCCGAAATTCATTGTCCCCATTGCCAGCAGACGATTCCTGCCTTAACTCTGACTGATACCTATCTCTGTAATCGACATGGTGCGTTTGAAGTTAATCCTGAAACCAAGGATTTAGTGCATCTGCAATCAGGACGACATTGGCGTTTTTGGAAAGGAGAATGGTATCGGCAACATACTCACCCCGATGGTATCCGCTTTGAAATTCATGAAGCTCTAGATCGACTCTATACCCAAGGCTATCGGGCTACCAAAGTCATTATCGCTAATCGCTATCAAAGTTTAGTCAGTGCTTATTTAGAACGAAATACTTCCTGGCGAGGTAATGGAGAAAATAGTACTCCTCATCTCTATGGTTTACCGGTCGAGTTCAGTGCGGAAACCCAGGAAGATCGCTGGGAAGTGATTAATTTTGACCTAGAGAAGGAGGCGGGCGTACCAAAACGTTATCCCTACTTCCGTTTGTTTGAATAGTTTTCACCCAAAATTTTCATTGCCTATGCACCATGCCTCTATCCGTACTGCTAATATTCATCGTGCGATCGCCTTTTATGAAATGTTAGGCTTTACAGTCCAGGAACGTTTTACCACCGGATATACCCTGGCCTGTTGGTTGGAAGGATTAGGCGGCAGAATCGAGTTGATCCAAATTCCTGAACCCAAACCCGCTCCCGATGCCTTTGGCGATGAACATTATGTCGGTTATTATCATCTCTCCTTTGATTTAACGGCGATCGCACCAAGTTTATCCAGTTGGTTGCAATCTCTCCAGACAACTCTAGAACAAGTAAGTCAGGATCACCCTGGCCAATCTGACCAATATCCGCCCCTCAAAATTCTCTTAGAACCCTGCCAACAAATGATCGGCGATCGCGTTTATGAGGTAATGTTTTTAGCAGATACAGATGGGTTGCCTTTAGAATTTTTGCGAATTTTAAAATAACGAAGAGGCAATTTCTGGGAAAAATTGAATGTTAAGTAACCGGAGTGATTTTCTATGACTGATTCCCCCAACGCTGTCACTATCTATACCGATGGTGCTTGTTTAGGCAATCCTGGCCCAGGGGGCTATGGTGTAGTGTTACTCAATCAGCAGCAACGTCTGGAACTCTCTGGGGGATATCGTCTCACCACTAACAATCGTATGGAAATGATGGCGGCGATTATCGGACTGGAAGCCCTTGAAAGCAGTAGTCTAGTGACGTTGTATAGTGACTCTCAATATTTAGTGGATGCAGTGACCAAAGGATGGGCCAAACGTTGGCAGGCCAATAATTGGCGACGCAATGCGAAGGAAATGGCCAAAAATCCCGATCTCTGGGAGAAAATACTATCCCTTTGTCGAAAACATGAAGTCAAGTTTGTTTGGGTACGAGGTCACTCTGGTAATCGGGAAAATGAACGCTGCGATCGCCTGGCTGTGGCGGCGGCCAATAGCAAAAATTTACTCATTGATGAAGGCTATCTCGCAACACTCCAAAAACGTTAAAAGATGGCGCAATTAGTACAAAGCATTTTTTTCTCTTCGACTGAGTAGCTAGTTGTAATTACATCGACAGGCTTCTTTTTTTGCCTAATTCAGATGAGAAAACCAGAGAAAGAGAGTTTGTATTAATCCTACTATAAACCCTAAAACACCCCCTAAATTAACGATCGCCTGTAGCTCGCTCTTAACAATACCATTGACGACCGCCTCTAAATCTGCGGGAGAAGTACTGCTAATGCGGGCAATAATCACCTGATCCAGGGATAGAATCGGAATAATTTTTTGGACAAGTTTTTCCAAGTCTTCTTCGACATAGCGTTCTAGAATAAGAGCCAATTCCTGACTAACCACCGTCAAAGAACCCGTAAAAGCAGTGGAATTTTGTAACCGATTAACGATGACAATCGCCAAATTATCCCAATCGATCGATTGTCCAAAATCCTGTAAAAATTGAGTGCCACTTTCTCGAATATACATTCGCACCACATCGCCTGTTGTTTTGCGGAGTTGTCGCACCGTAGAAAGGGGTAAATTTTGTAAGGACAACCGATGCAGCCAATCTCGTAGTCGGCCGCGAACTTCTAAGGAGAGGAATAATTCTCTGAGACGAGTATTCGCAACTTCTTTTTCTTGTACACAAAACTCCCGTAAGCGAGTCAGCGCATTTTTCACCCCAAATAAATTAGCCACGACCCAATAAGTACCACTGGTTTTTTCTCGAAAGCCTTCATCAATAACTTGAATATTGCGATCGCTGAGAAAATCAATCAGAGCTAATCGGAGAGTATCGGGGGGTAAAACAGTTTCCAGTAACCAATCGGCAAATTGACGAGCTTGTAGTTCAGTCAGTTGGAATTCTAACAAAATTTGATCAAAAATTCTATTAATTTGCTCCTCCAAAAAATCCTCTCGCCGTGAAAGGGCCTTCAGTAAACGAGGCAAAGATTCACTAAAGAGATCTCGGAGAATATTAGCTAAAATCTTAGAGGTTTTTTGATCCTTGTCACTGCGAACCTGTTTCAAGGCCGCCGTTAATAACCAGCGCAAAGCTGCTTCAACCCGTTCTGTTTCTAGTAATTTTTGGGCGAGTTTTTGTAATTCTTCCGGCGTTAATAAAGATCCCATAATAGTATCAGAAACCCGTTTAGCCAAACGCTCTTGATTGCGGGGAATGAGACCTGGGGTAAAGGGAATCTGGTATGGGCCAATAAAACGAGCTTTATAGGGACGAAAGAGCATTTGAATGGCAATATCATTGGTAAAATAGCCAATCACGGCTCCGGCGATCGGCGGGAGAACAAAGGTCAATAAATTTGATAATTCGATCATGCTTGGCGGCTCAGATCAAAAGCGTTGATTTGGTATTGGCTTGGCATTTTTGGGTGAATTTATCTCTGTTTGGCTGAATTAGTCAATTTCACTTTTGGGCCACTAAAACTCCCATTAATCCACCGGCGATCGCATAATGAACCGCTTGGGAGAAACCGGCTTGATAGGCTAATTGGACTTGTTGAGAGCCAGACGGAAAGCGTTCTAAACTGGGATAAATATAAGCATACTCTTCGGTTACTTGAAAATAACGAGCCGTTGCCACCACAATATTATCTAAATACCAGGATTGGAATCCTTTTAAACAAGCACTACTCGGATGATTAAAATCGAGAATAGCAACTTTCTTGCCAACTTTTAGCACCCGTTGCAATTCTGTCAAGGCCGCTGGAATATCAGGAACATTTCGCAGCCCATAGCCCATCGTAACACAGTCAAATGTCTGATCTGGGAAGGGTAAGTCTAAAGCATTGCCCTGTAGCCATTGGATCGGTAAGAGGTGGCTGAGAGCTTGATGACGTTGGGCAGCGATCGCCAGTTGTTGAGTCGAAAAATCTAAGCCAAAAACCTGCCCTTGGGGGCCAACCCGTTTCCCTAACTGTTGGGTCAAATCGCCACTACCACAACAGACATCCAAAGCGTGATCCCCTATTTGACAACCACTCCATTTAACCGTCATTGCCTTCCAGATATGATGTTGCCCCAAACTGAGCCAGTGATTCAGGGAGTCATAAACAGGGGCAATGCGATCAAAAATGGCTTGTACATCGGTGGTAGCATTGGTAGTCGTAAAAGACACTTCAGGCATGGTGGCAGTCGGCATTAGAATTAAGAGGGGCTATTTCCATTATGCGATCGCCGCAAACCAAAATTACTTCTCAACAGTAGCCGTTAAACCATCCCTTAACAGATTAGATTGGACTAGGTTGCAGCTTTCGCGAACAATTGATGACACAAACTAATAAACTATATCTTTAGTTCCAATAACTGAAGTATCCTATGAATGAAGCCCAAAAGCCCTTAGAAATCTTGAACGACCCTAACGAAGCTATGGAATCTGTCTCTACGGTCATAAGTGAAACTCCCGATCTTTCCTCAACCCTAGAAACTCCTGAAGGGGCAACGGCCAGCCCAGAGGAAATGTCGAATCTCAATCCTGACAGTCCGGCAGAAACGGCCGACACGACTTCTTTAGAGCCGGATGAGGATACTGTTAACTCAGAAACCGCGATCGCTGCCTTACAACAGGAATTGGCCAATCATCGCCAGGAATTAGCCCAGCAAGCAGAACAATTAGATGCCTTTAAAAAACGGTATCTGAGCCTGGCAGCCGAATTTGACAACTTCCGCAAACGCACCCAGCGAGAAAGGGAAGAACTCGAACAACAGATCAAAGGTAAAACGATTACAGAACTGTTATCCGTTGTCGATAATTTCGAGCGAGCCAGAACCCAACTCAAACCCACTAGCGATGGCGAAATGGAAATTCATAAAAGCTATCAAAGTGTCTATAAAAGCTTTGTCGATGGCTTAAAACGCTTAGGTGTTGCCCCCATGCGGCCAGAGGGACAACCCTTTGATCCCAATTATCACGAAGCCATGCTCCGGGAACAAACTGACGAATATCCAGAAGGAACCGTCATTGAAGAATTAGTGCGAGGCTATCAGTTAGGAGAAATCGTTCTGCGTCACGCAATGGTGAAAGTTGCGACCCCCAAAGAATCCGTGATACCCTCAGGAGGAGAGGCGACAGAGCCATCAGAATCTACAGACAGTTGAATCTAGCCCCACAACGCTACCTTTCTTTTGAGTGCAGCCTCCCTCTGCTCCACTATTTGCCGGCAGACCTAAAAGCTGACTCCCCTCTCCTTATACCTGAACCGACGAAAACGCGATAAGCATCATGGGAAAAGTCATTGGGATTGACCTTGGGACAACCAATAGCTGTGTTGCCGTTCTAGAAGGCGGTAAACCGATTGTTATTCCCAACTCCGAAGGGGGAAGAACCACACCTAGTATTGTCGGTTTTGGGAAGGGGAGTCAGCGACTGATTGGCCAATTAGCCAAACGGCAATCTGTAACCAATGCCGAAAATACGGTTTACAGCATTAAACGTTTTATTGGTCGCCGCTGGGATGAAACCCTAGAAGAGCGTTCTCGTGTTCCCTACAATTGTGTGAAGGGCCGGGAAGATACCGTCAATGTGGATATCCGTGGACAGCAATACACGCCTCAAGAAATCTCATCCATGATTCTGCAAAAGCTCAAGATTGATGCAGAAGCCTTTTTAGGAGAACCTGTCACCGAAGCCGTCATTACCGTTCCGGCCTATTTTACCGACTCTCAACGTCAGGCCACCAAAGATGCTGGCACTATCACTGGACTAGAAGTGCTACGCATTATTAATGAACCGACAGCAGCAGCCCTCGCCTATGGTTTAGATAAGCAAACGGAAGAAGAACTGATTCTTGTTTTTGATTTGGGAGGTGGCACCTTTGATGTATCGCTCCTCCAACTGGGTAAGGGCGTGTTTGAAGTGGTTTCAACCTCTGGCAATAATCATCTAGGGGGAGATGACTTTGACAATAAGATTGTTCGCTGGATGGTAGAAAACTTTAAAAATCGAGAAAAAATTGATCTTAGTGCAGACAAAATGGCCATTCAACGTCTGCGAGAAGCCGCCGAAAAAGCCAAAATTGAGCTTTCCAGTCTCCTCAATACCTCCATTAACCTGCCCTTTATTACAGCAGATGAAAGCGGGCCAAAACATTTAGAAACAGAACTGAGCCGATCGCAATTTGAAGAATTAAGCAAAGACCTGTTACAGGAAACCCTAACCCCTCTTACCCAGGCCCTCAGTGATGGAGAATTAAAGCCTGGGGATATTCAGCGTGTCATCTTAGTGGGAGGGTCAACGCGGATTCCGGCTGTCCAGAGCATGATCCAAAAACTGTTTCCCCACAGTCAACTAGATCGCTCCATTAATCCTGACGAAGCAGTTGCCCTGGGAGCAGCGATTCAAGCGGGGGTATTAGGAGGAGAAGTGGATGATGTGTTGTTGTTAGATGTCACTCCTCTTTCCCTAGGTATTGAAACTCTAGGGGAAGTTTTTACCAAAATTATTGAGCGCAATACCACTATTCCGACGAGCAAATCCGAAGTCTTTTCTACGGCTGCGGATGGTCAAACCTCCGTTGAAATCCATGTGCTTCAGGGCGAACGGGCCATGGCCAACGATAACAAAAGTTTAGGCAAGTTTCTCTTAGCGGGCATTCCTCCTGCGCCAAGAGGTCTTCCCCAAATTGAAGTTAGTTTTGAAATTGATGTCAATGGCATTCTTAAGGTATTAGCTCAAGATCAGGGAACGGGAAGAGAGCAAAGTATTTTAATTAGTCACACGGGGGGGCTAAAAAGTAATGAAATTGAACGGATGCGTCAGGAAGCAGAACGGTACGCAGAGGAAGATCGCCGTCGTATGCGCATGATGGAACTACGGAATCAGTCTGATAGTTTGTTCTATACCTACGATACAACCCTTAAGGAAAATAGCCAGTTTATCCGCGAAGAACTCAAACAGGAAAGTCGCCGTAAGAAAGAACAGTTGGCTGTGGCCTTGCGAACTCCAAATGTCACCGTAGAAAAACTTCAGGTTTTGGTTGAGGATTTTCGCCAGATTATTCTTTTGATTGGGACGGAAGTTTATCAGCAAGCCAATGTGGGCAGTGTTCATCCCTTTGAAACCTTTGGCAATAATTTAATAGAATCCATTGATACTCAATTAGAAAGTCAAACAAAGCGAATGCCTCGTCCCTCTTCTCGTCCGACGGAAGCGATGCCTAGTTATGCGGAGACATCCCCGGTTTATCAGTTTCCTGATGATGAAGGTTTTGACTTTGATGCTGATGAAACCATTTCTAGCGATTATGAAGCAGTGGACTAGAGAGGAGTGGAGCAAGCAAACACACTCAAAATCGCCGGAGCGGTTCTATCCTTGGTGGTATCTGGTTCCCCTTTATCCCTATAGCCAAAAACCAACGCTCCGATTTGAGGTGGTTCCTAACTGGATTTGGTGCTTTGAACAATACCAGGGCATTTTTTATGTCGTCGTTCCCATTCGGATGACGGTGATTCGTCTGGAATCAGGCGGATTATTGGTCTATGCACCGATCGCCCTAACGTCCGAATGCTTAGGTTTAGTGCGAGAATTAGAAGCCCAATACGGTGCTGTTCAGTATATTATTCTGCCTACGGTATCAGGATTAGAACATAAGGCCGTTGTTGGCCCCTTTGCTCGCCAGTTTCCCCAGGCAAAAGTTTATGTCGCTCCTGGCCAATGGAGTTTTCCTCTCAATTTACCTTTGTCCTGGCTGGGATTTCCCGCCCAACGCACTCATTTTTTGCCGGTTGATAGCAGTACCACTCCTTTTTATGCAGAATTTGACTATCGAATGCTTGGCCCCATTGATCTAAATCTGGGACAATTTGGCGAGGTGGCTCTCTTTCATCGGCGATCGCAGACGGTATTAGTGACGGATACCCTGATTTCCATTCCCCAGGAACCACCCCCGATTTTACAGATTGATCCCTATCCCCTGCTTTTTCATGCCAAGGATCAGGCCAGGGAACGCATCCTGGATAGTCCTGAAAATCGTCGCAAGGGTTGGCAACGGATTTGTCTGTTTGCTTTGTATTTCCAAGCCAGTACCCTAGAAGTGGCTAAATTTTCCCAAGCGGTTCAGGAGGCTCAACAGGCTTGGGATCGCTCGGCAAAGGCTTTTTGGGGGATCTTTCCTTTTCAATGGTTAAGCAGTTGGCCCCAGTCATTTCAGCAGTTACGGGGCAATGGCCGTTTGTTAGTTGCTCCCATTCTGCAAGAATTAATTCTCAACCGTCAACCTCAGCAAACCTTAGACTGGGCAGAGCAAATTACTCAATGGAACTTTAATCGCCTGATTCCCTGTCACTTTGACGCACCCTTGGCCGTGACTCCGCCACAATTTCGTCAAGCTTTTGCCTTTTTAGATAAACAATTGTCTCGCGACCAGGCATGCCTGATTCCAGAAAATTATCCTTTACCCCTAGAGGATTTAGCCATTTTAAAATCGATTGATCAGTTTCTCTACCGTTATCGGATTACGCCGTCTCCCTTTCGTTATCCTAGTTCTCAGTGAACGGCAATCTTCTGCCACCCATATCACTAGGCGATCACTCCTTCGTTATGATGGGATTATCGATTTTCAGGTTGTCCGATGCCCAATCCTCCCTACCGTTCGACCTTAGCGCAATTGATGCAGCAGGCTGGTATTGCCGACCTGGAAACCTTGCAGAAAGCTTCTGGATTGTCTGCTTGGCAGTTAAGCCGTATTCAATATGGGCTATTGCCTAAAATGTCGGTCGAGACTTTGGTGCAGTTAGCCCAGGCTCTCAATTTGCCGCTTGCCGTTGTTTTAAATCGTCTTTCCAAGGAACCCCTCGTTCCCACGCCTCCCGATCGCCAGGCAGAAATTGAACGTCTGACGGCGGACTATGAACGGTTAGAAATACAACTTCTGGAGCAAAGAGAAAATGTCAAGGAAGAGTTACAACAGGAAGTCCTGAGAATCCTAGAACCCTGGTTATTACAATGGCCCACCGCGGCCGCGGCTGCCCAGAAAAACCCCCAATGGCCCGCCGTTAAGTTACTTCCCCTCGTGCGACCCTTGGCAAATTTGTTGAAACAGTGGCAGGTAGAAGCGATTGCGATCGTGGGTGAAACCGTTCCTTTCAATCCTCAATGGCATCAATTAATGGAAAGCGAAGTGCCGAGTGAGCCAGGAACTCCAGTCATTGTTCGTTACGTGGGTTATCGTCAGGGCAAAAAACTCCTCTACCGCGCTAAAGTAAGTCCCATTGGGGTTACCACTGTTCCGACCGTTGAGCCAGTCACCCCTGCTTCTTCGTCATCCCCAGCCCCATGACTGAACTGCGAATTGTTGCTACCAAGCCTTTTTCTGAACATCGTCAACTGCCGCGAGGGCTACGTCAACCCCTCAGTATTTTTCAACAGCCTCATTACCTGGCGAATTTAGTACAGTGCTTTTTAGGGATTTTGGGCGATCGAGAGGGTCAAACCTTGGTCATTGGGGGAGATGGCCAGATGATGACCCAGGAACTGCTCCAAATGGTGCTCAAAATTGCGGCGGCTAGTGGGCTGAGTCGCATTATTATCGGTGGGCAGGGTGTTCTTTCTCCGTCAATGCTTTCCTATTTGATTGGCCATTATCGGGCGATCGGCGGCATACTGCTCTCTTCCCGACAGTTAGAGAATGTACGAGACATCCAATTAGATTACTACGAGAAAAACGGTAGAATTGCATCTTCCCATATCCTGGAGGCCCTGCAAGAACGGAGCCAAATTATTCAGAACTATCAGTTGTTAGATATACCGGATCTCAGCTTCAATCGAGCGATGGTGGTTAGCCTAGAAAATTTGACCTTAGAAGTGATCAATTCTGCGACGATTTATAGCAAATTGTTAGCCTCACTGTTTGATTTAGATGCGATTCAGGATTATTTACGCCAAAAAACCTACCCGATTGCGGTTAAATGCTTTGATCCCGTTAACTATGCCTATGGTCAATTTCTATTAGAAAAAACCCTAGGATTACCGATTGGCACCGTCTCCTTTGAAACCTTTCCTCCCCTCTTAGATACCCTAGAAGCCCGTATTAATCTCCCCAGGGGCAATCATCCTCCCTCCTTGACGGCGGTTTTAACGCACCATCGCTATGGTATTTTTGGCAAGGAACGTGGGGTCACAGCCAGTGATAGTCTAGCCATTTTAGTCGCTCATACGACTCTCATTCCTGCTTACCGAGGTCAAGAGATTACCGTGGCGCGATCGCCCTTTGCCAGTGTTGCCGTCGATCATGTTTGCGCTCGTTTAGCCTTTCCCTGTTACGAAAGCTCTCATCAATGGGAATTTCTAAGTGAGAGTCTGGAAAGTCCGGGTATCACCCTAGCGGGTAATGAGCAGGGGGAGTTAGGGGCTAATTTTAGTCGAGAACGGGATGGACTTTGGGCCCTCCTCTTTTGGCTGAATATCATTGCTCTTCGTCAGGAATCCGTAGAAACCATTCTTCAATCCCATTGGTTAAAATACGGACGCAATTACCATCTTTGTCAAACCTATCGAGACATCAGTTTAGAAATTCTTTATCCTTGCTGGGAATCTCTACAAAATCAAGATTTTCGAGAGCAAACCGATGGATATCATGAGATTGTCTATCGTTATCCGCTCAAATACTATGACCAGAGACAATTTCAGACCATTGAACAGGGAGGCTACTGTCTGGGCTTAACCGATGGTTCTCGAATTATTTTTAAATTTGAGCAGGGTCTGGATTGCCAAAACACCGGCAATTTACAAATCTATTTGGAAAGTTACGAACCGAATGCTTTGGCTCAATCCCTAACGGCCCGTTCGGCCTTGGCCCCCCTGCTAACGTGGATAGAGTCCTTGTCCTGGGTACAAAATCTTAACAAAGCGTTGTTAAATACTGCCCAGATTAGAAAAACACGATAGGATGGACAGGAAAATCGCTGTGAGGAATAAACGATGGTAGATGTCAAAATAATCCTGATCGTACTGACAGGGATTTTTATTGTTTCCGCGCTCTTTTTTGGCACGAAAAACGGGTTCTATGATACTGATAATTATGATGGCAATGGTTCCGCCCATTAGTTATGCCTCAGCGTCGTTTCTCGGCCCCTTCCAAATCACTACTATCCTGTTTTTCCTATGCGGTGGGTCACGGAAAAGAAGGGGTATGTCTATTAGTGCGCCTAGGCCCCTATCGCATTTTATTAGATTGTGGACTGCCCGATATTACAGACTTACAAACGGATGGTACATCGCCAGCCGATGTGGTCATCTGTAGTCATGCTCATGGCGATCATGTTCGAGGACTGTACGCCCTTCATCAAACCTTTCCCACTTTACCCATCTATGCCAGTGAGGTGACGGCCCAGTTATTACCGCTCCATTGGCCTGATCGCCAGATTCATTCCGATTTTTGTCAGCCCTTACCCTGGCGCAGTTCCCTACCGATCTTTGAAAATCTTTCCCTAGAATTAATTCCGGCGGGCCATCTGCCTGGGGCCAGTTTGATTCTTTTAACCTATCAGTTACCCAATCGTACTTATAAGGTGCTTTATACGGGAGATTTTTCCCTTTCCAATCTTCAATTGGTAGAAGGGCTTTCCCTAGAGAATTTGCGAGGCTTGGCTCCCGATGTTTTGATTGTGGAAAGTAGCTACGGTACTCGCCGTCACCCCCATCGCCGACAACAGGAAAAACGGTTGATGGAACAAATTAATGAAGCTTTGCAACGGGGTCGGAATGTGTTGTTGCCGGTTCCCCCCTTGGGTTTGGGTCAAGAAATTTTGAAGTTACTCCGATCGCACCATCAATTTACCGGACAGGATCTCGATATTTGGGTGGGTGGTAGTTTGCAACAAGCTTGCGATCGCTACCTGGAGCTTTTACCGCAGTTTCCTCTGGCCGTTCAGAATTTTGCTAAACATCAGCCGCTCTTTTGGGATGAACGGGTTTGTCCCCGCTTGCGCCCTTTAGTCGTTAAACAAGAGCAGACAGTCACCGATAAGCCCTATATTGTCCTCACCGATCAGTGGGAAACTTTTTGGCAAAGTGAGGATTGGCAAAGGGGAGTCTGGACAGTGCTATTGCCGGAATTTCCGACCGAAGAAAGTCTGCCCGATTTTAATAACCTGGCGGCTCAACCCAGTCCAAGAGTAGCAATTGAAACCTATTTATTAGCAGAACATAGCGACGGACGCAATACAACGCAATTTATTCACAATGTCCGCCCCCAACATGTTGTTTTTGTGCATGGTTCTGCCCCGGACATCAGTGATCTGACGGCCTTAGAAGAACTACAAAATCGTTATCAACTTCATTCTCCCTCCGCCGGTGTTCTGGTTGATTTACCCCTGGGCGATCGCTTTTTACAACCGCCTTCTCCCACTCCCACCGTTTATGAAGGTGAAGTCAATGAGTTGGATTCCAGCAGTGGTGAATTGGCCCCTAGTATTACCATTACCCTCAGCGATCGCCTGACTGAAGATCCCCGTTGGCAGACCTTTGCTAATACTGGCTTAATTGAAGGACGTTGGCAGGGAGAAGAATTAGTGCTGCGGGGTATCAGTCAACGGGAACTCTTAAAACAACACCAAGAGTCCAAACGACAGGAAGACTTAGATTGTTGTAGTAATTGTCGCCACTACCGCCATCAACGCTGTTGGAATACCCTTTCTCCCTTGGCCGGTTTTCGCGTCACCCCGGAAGGATATTGTCCTGTTTACGAATCCTGGGAATCGGTTTGAAACAAATTGAAAACTAGATACTAAATTAAGAGAACAAAATTGAGAAAACTAAAGTTGTCGTTATACCAATTGGATTATTTCCTCAATCACTCTAATCCCTCTAATCGCTCTAAAAGCGTTGCTATCACAGGATTATAAGCTATAAACAACTTATATTAGAGACTCGTCAATTTTTTCCTCTTAATCTTACCTTTACCCATAAATGTTATTTGTACATATATTATCGGTAAGTGATTTGATCATTTTAGTTGGTTTTATGACTATCTCTCGTGGCTCCAAGCAATTTTCCCGTAAATCTGTCTCACTATTCTCGGCCCTGGCCCTCACCCTAAGCCTGGCTGCCTGTGGTGGTCAGTCAGAGAATACAGCTACTCCTGGCGGAGAGATGAGTCAGGCGGGTGCTATTAAAGTTGATTTTAAAGGTAATGTCGCTTTAACGGGGGCTGGAGCGTCCTTTCCCGCACCGTTATATCAAAATTGGTTTGTACAATTAAATCAAGCTGTTCCCCAACTGCAAGTTAACTATCAGTCCGTTGGTAGTGGGGCAGGGGTTGAACAGTTTACGAAAGGCACGGTGGATTTTGGGGCCAGTGATGTGGCCATGAAGGATGAAGAAATTGCCAAGGTCAGTAAAGGAGTGCTGATGTTGCCCATGACCGCCGGTAGTATTGTTTTGGGCTATAACTTACCTGGAGTCGAAGGATTAAAACTGTCTCAAGCCAACCAAGCCGATATTTTTCTCGGCAAGATTACTAAGTGGAATGATCCTAAATTGGTCAAGGATAATCCTGATCTGAAACTACCGGATAGTCCGATCACGGTGGTTCATCGTTCCGATGGTAGTGGTACAACAGGCGTTTTTACTAAATATCTGGATGCGATCAGTCCCGAATGGAAAAAGAGTATTGGTTCAGGGAAAAGTGTACAGTGGCCGACTGCTAAGGGTAAATTTATCGGTAGCAAGGGTAATGAAGGGGTAACAGCATCGATTCAACAAAACCAAGGTGCGATCGGTTATGTCGAGTATGGCTATGCCAAAAATAACAATTTGACGATAGCCAGTCTGCAAAATAAAGCCGGACAATTTATAGAACCCAATGAAGAAAGTGCAGCCGATACCTTAGCTGCGGCAACTCTTCCCCCCGATTTACGGTTATTTATTACCAATCCTGATGGCGAAAAATCCTATCCGATTGTCACCTATACCTGGATTTTGGCTTACAAAAAATACGATGATCCGGAAAAAGCTAAAGCAATGGAAGTGATGATTCAATATGGGTTAACGGAAGGACAAAAACAAAGTAGTGCTTTGGGCTATATTCCGCTACCCGCAACCGTGATTGAGCAAGTCGCTAAGGCCGCAGATGTGATTAGTCCTGATCATCAAATCACTATCAAGTAGTGAGTCAATTTTGAGGAGGAAATCTTCTGTTTAAACCCTTTCCTCCTCTTTTAATTTCCCCCGTTAATATTGTTATGGCTTCCTCTAATCCCCCGATCGCCGCTCCTTTAAAATCCCGTTCTAAAACCGAAAAACTGCTAGAAAAAATCTTTCGGATGGCAACTCTGGCCTTTGCGGTAGGGATTGGTTTAATGTTACTTATTATTGCGATCGTTGTTTTCTTTGAATCGATTCCGGCCATGCAGCAAAGTGGCCTAAGCTTTTTGTTTGCAAGCCAATGGGATCCTGTTAAAAATATTTATGGTGCTTTGCCCGTTATCTATGGAACCTTAGTCAGTGCGGCTTTATCTTTGTTGATGGCGGTACCGTTAGGTTTGGGAACAGCTATTTTTTTAAGTGAAGATTTTATTCCTCTTAATATTCGGACAGTGCTGGTTTTTTTAGTGGAATTGTTGGCGGCTATTCCCAGCGTGGTTTACGGACTCTGGGGGATTTTTGTGTTAATTCCTTTGATTAAACCTTGGGGCTTTTGGTTACACGATAATTTGGGCTGGATGCCTATTTTCAATACTGCTCCTGCCGGGCCAGGTATGTTACCCGCCGGTATGGTTCTCAGTATTATGATTCTGCCGATTATTACGGCGATCGCCCGTGATTCTCTAGCATCTCTGCCACCCGAATTAAGACAGGCTTCTTTAGGGTTAGGTGCAACCCGTTGGGAAACGATTTTTCGGGTTTTGGTTCCGGCTGCTTTTTCTGGCATTGTGGGCGGCATTATGTTGGCTTTGGGTCGAGCAATGGGAGAAACCATGGCCGTAACGATGATCATTGGCAATTCCAATAAATTAAGTATTTCTTTACTTGACCCCGCCAATACGATCGCCTCTTTACTGGCCAACCAATTTGCAGAAGCATCGGGATTACAGGTATCAGCCTTGATGTATGCCGGATTAGTGTTAATGGTTTTAACCTTGGTCGTTAATGTACTGGCGGAATTAATTGTTAATAAAGTGAAAGCTAAATATTCCTAGATATTTCACCGGATTTTGATTAAACTCCATCTAACTCGAAACCCATCATTTTTGATCGCTCATTTATCCCTCTCAATTTCCCTTAAAAAGCTCAAAATTTATCAGTTTGTCGATCCCCCTAAATCCCCCTTCTTAAGGGGGACTTGTCCCCGGAATATGTCTAAAAAAACTTTAGTTTCCAAATTAAGGATGTGGTTTGAGTTGCTGCAAGCTTATTAACAATCAGTTCACTTTGTATTTTCCTCATTTTTGACCATGAATCCTTCAAACCTGAAAAGACAGAAATTTAGTCCTCGAACCCTGTTTGGCTTAATTATGACGGGAATTGCCGGGGCTTGTATTGTCATTACCCTGATTCCGTTATTTGCCGTTTTAAGTTATGTGGCAGTTCAAGGTCTAAGCAATATTAATTTTGATTTGTTCACCAAACTACCGCCTCCACCAGGATTAGCCGGTGGTGGAATTGCTAATGCCATTCTTGGCACGTTGATTGTGGTGGGATTGGCCACCTTAATGGCTGTTCCCTTTGGGGTTTTAGCGGCGGTTTATCTTTCGGAGTTTAGTAATAATAATCAGGTGGCTCGTTGGGTTCGTTTTGCGACCAACATTTTAAGTGGTGTACCTTCCATTATTGCCGGAATTTTTGCCTTTGGTCTTTTAGTGGCAACGGGCATTGTCGGTTTTTCGGCGATCGCGGGTGGGGTGGCTCTGGCCGTCTTAATGTTACCCACTATTGTGCGAACAACCGATGAAGCTCTTCAAATTGTTCCCCAGGAGATTCGCTGGGCCGCCGTGGGTGTGGGGGCTTATAACTATCAAACGGTTCTATTTATCGTCTTGCCAGCCGCTTTACCTTCGATTTTAACGGGAGTAACCTTGGCGATCGCACGGGCAGCAGGGGAAACCGCACCTTTAATTTTTACCGCACTTTACTCCAATTTCTGGCCTAATGGTATTAGGGAGCCGATTGCTACTTTATCGGTGTTAGTTTACAACTTTGCCATTGTTCCTTTCAAACCCCAACAGGAACTTGCCTGGGCGGGCTCTCTCATTCTGGTTTTTCTAGTTCTGACGACCAGTGTCTTGGCGCGATTCGCAACTCGTCGCAAGGCCTATTAGCACAGTCTAGATTTTAACCTTTTGTCCACCATTCCAAGAGTTTTTATGCACTCAAAAAACGATCAGAAAACACAATTAAGGACTACAGTACTTCAGGTACAAAACACTGACATCTACTATGGAGACTATCGAGCCGTTCGAGATGTTTCCCTAGCCATTCCCAAAAATCAAATCACCGCCTTTATTGGGCCATCGGGTTGCGGAAAAAGTACGATTTTGCGCTGTTTTAACCGTCTTAATGACTTGGTGCATGGCTTTCGAGTTACGGGAAAAATCACCTATCATGGTCAAGATTTATACGACCCAACGATCGATCCGGTACAGGTTCGTAAACATATTGGCATGGTTTTCCAAAAGCCGAATCCCTTTCCTAAAACTATTTTTGATAATGTGGCCTACGGGGCCAGGGTCAATAAATTTAAGGGCGATTTAGAAGAATTAGTGGAAAAGTCTCTGCGTCGAGCCGCACTCTGGGATGAAGTTAAAGATAAATTACAGGCTAGTGGTTTTTCCCTCTCCGGTGGTCAACAACAACGACTTTGCATTGCCAGGGCGATCGCTATGCAGCCGGAAGTATTATTAATGGATGAACCTTGTTCGGCCTTAGATCCCATTTCTACCTTGAAAATTGAGGAATTAATGAACGAACTGAAAGAAAAATACACGATTATTATTGTCACCCATAATATGCAGCAGGCCACTAGGGTCGCTGATATGACGGCTTTCTACAACGCCGTGGCAACGGATCGCGGTAACAAAGTGGGCTATTTAGTCGAGTTTAATAAAACCGAATTTATTTTTAGCAATCCCCAGGAACAAGAAACTAAAGATTATGTGAGTGGACGCTTTGGTTAAAGGGAAATAATTATCCTCTAGGTTATTAACAATGGTTTTAACAAATATGGTTTCTGATAAAAATGTCATTACTGAGGCTGTGCTTCGTACCCAAAATGTGAATGTTTACTATGGCTCTCATTTAGCGGTGCGGGAAGTTTCTGTGGATATCCCAGAGTTTAATGTGATCGCCTTTATTGGCCCCTCTGGCTGCGGAAAAAGTACGATTTTGCGCTGTTTTAATCGCATGAATGATCTGGTTGCCAGTGCCAAAGTAGAGGGAAAAGTCACTTTTCGCGGTCGAGATATTTATGATGCCCAGGTTGATCCGGTCAGTCTGCGCAGTTCCATTGGCATGGTGTTTCAAAAGGCCAATCCTTTCCCCAAATCAATCTATGAAAATATTACCTTTGGGGCCAAGTTAAATAAGTATTCAGGCGATCTGGATGAGTTAGTCGAATCTTCCCTCAAAAAAGCGGCTCTTTGGGATGAAGTCAAGGACAAACTGCGTCAAAGTGGTTTAGCTTTATCGGGAGGTCAACAGCAACGACTCTGTATTGCTAGGGCGATCGCCATTCAACCCCAGGTAATTTTAATGGATGAACCCTGTTCGGCTCTCGATCCGATTTCTACCCTCAAAGTAGAAGAACTAATTCACGAACTTAAACAGCAATACACTATTGTCATTGTCACCCACAATATGCAGCAAGCATCGCGGGTATCTGATTACACAGCTTTCTTTAATGCAGAAGCGACTCAGAAAGGGGCCAAGGTCGGTTATCTGGTCGAGTATGATCGTACAGAGACCATTTTCCAAAATCCCACCCAAACGGCAACCCAGGATTATGTGAGTGGTCGCTTTGGTTAATTAATCCCACTCTGTTGTCATGCGTTACGCTTTCTACACTGCTGATGTTTTTACTGAAACCATCTTTGGCGGTAATCCCCTCGCCGTTTTTCCCGATGCAGTGGGTTTAACCGGCCAACAAATGCAAAAAGTGGCGGCAGAGATTAATTACTCGGAAACGGTTTTCGTTTTTCCGCCTGCAACGCCTAACGGGACGAAACGCCTTCGTATTTTTACTCCCAAAGCGGAAATTCCTTTTGCGGGTCATCCCACGGTGGGAACGGCTTTTGTTTTAGTGGCGATCGCTGCTGTTCCCATGACTGGCCCAGAAATGACCTTGTATTTTGAAGAAGAAATAGGGATCATTCCTGTTAAAGTTCTCTGGGAAAATGATCAGCCTGTTTATAGTGAATTAACTGCGGCTCAATTACCGGAAATCGGGCCGGAACCGCCTCCTATTAACTTTTTGGCAGAGATTTTATCCCTGAAACCTGGCCAAATCTTAACAGGCGAATATGCTCCCCAAGCTCTTTCCTCTGGACTTCCTTTTTTATTAATTCCCTTACGGGATCAAAGCGCGATCGCTGCCGTTAAATTGCGTAGGGAACTATGGCAGCAATATCTGAGTTCCTTTTGGGCCAGTTCCATTTATGTCTTCACCTTTGATACCCGTTCCAGTTTGATCGATCTGCGAGCCAGAATGTTTGCTCCAAACCTTGGTATTGAAGAAGATCCCGCCACTGGTTCCGCCGCCACTGTTCTAGGAGCCTATCTTGCCCAACGCGATTGCCAAATGTGCCTACAGTCTGGCCAAGAAAGATTGTTAACTTGGCAAGTGGAACAGGGAATCGAAATGGGTCGCCCCAGTTTATTAAAAATTCAGGTTACTCAATCGGCCGATGGCATCAAAAAAATTACCGTTGGTGGCTCATCAGTTTTGGTCAGCCAAGGAATGATGGAAATTCCGGTGTTGTAAACCGATGGCTCGATCTGCTGAACCGTAGCCACTTTGAGCATTAGAGATCATTCCTTTCGTCTGGGATTTGCGTTATGACAGTAATACGAGCATTTAGGACTAAAGTTTATGCACTTCATTTTTAAATTGGCGTTTTTGAATTGGCCAAATTTTGTCAATACGTAACTCCTAAAAATGTCTAAGCGGAAATCTAGAGCCAGAAAATCCTCTGCTTTTTGGGGTTTGCCCCTTTTGTGTGCCTTAGTGGCTATGGCAATGATTCTCGTTTCTCCCCAAGCCTGGCGATCGCTGTCTAAGGTTTCCAATACAACGGCTCTTCCTTTAATACAAAGGGTCTTTCCTCCTAAAAATTTAGTTCTTACTAAGCGAGTTAATAATCCTATTCCAGGCAATTCAGAGAATCTGGCAAGCAATAGTCAATTGGATGCGATCGCGGCTTCTCTCAACTATTCTGGTACTTCGGTGCAAGAGATAGCAAACCAGTTAGCCCTTCATGCGGTGACGGAAGCTGATAAAGCTCGTATTATTTATAGCTGGATTACCCAACATATCAGCTACGATGTGGCGATGGCCGTGAGCGGCAATATTGATGATCTCAGTCCCCCAGGAGTTTTACAAAGACGACGGACGATTTGTTCGGGTTATGCCAATCTCTATCAGGCGATCGCTCAGGCAATGGGATTGGAAGCCATTATTATTGAAGGCTACGCGAGGGGAAGCAGTGGACTAGTGGGCAAAGATCCCCAAGTCAATCATGCCTGGAATGGGGTACGGATTCAGGGAGTCTGGTATTTATTGGATACTACCTGGGGAGCCGGTTCGATTAATGATCAGCAATTTAAAGCCCATTTTGAGCCTTACTATTTTGCCACACCTCCGAGACAATTAATTTACAGTCATTTTCCCAAAGAAAGTCAATGGCAATTATTTTTTCCTGCCTATGATCGTGCCCAATTTGATCAGTTACCAGATGTTACGCCTCGTTTCTTTCAAGATCAATTGCAGTTGTTAAGCCATCCTCAGCAAGCAATTCAAGCTAATGGTCAGTTAGATCTTTTTCTTCAAGCTCCAGAGTCAACTTTAATTACGGCTCAATTAAAAACGCGATCGGGTTTAGCCGTGGAAAATAACTATACCTTTGTGCAAAGAGTGAATTCTCAAGTAACTGTTAGTGTGGCTTTTCCGAATGCGGGCGATTATACGCTCACCATTTTTTCTAAAAATTCCGAGGAAAATACCTATCGTCAAGCTGTCACCCATGAAATTACGGCCAATGCGGCCAGCGAACCCTTTCCTCTCACCTATGGCACTTTTATCGAAAATAATGCCTATTTACAAATGCCATTAACCCAATCTTTGCCGATTAAACAAACATCCTTTTTTCAGTTAAAAATCGATCAGGCAACTAAAGTGATTGTCCTGAATCAAAATAGTAATGAATGGACAGAATTAAATAAAAATGGCAATCTATTTACGGGAACAGTAAATATAGACCCCGGTAAGATTATGGTTCTCGCTCAATTTCCCAATAGTGACAAGTACTGGACATTATTAGAATATCAATAGTGAAACAAATTTATAGCTTTTTTTATTAAAATGAGGTATGAGAGAAATGAAATGATAGCACTTTGCGCTAGAATAGCAAACAACAAGAAAAAGGAGAAAAAGCCAATGACAATATACTCACTAGACCTAAGAAAAAAGGCAGTTTCCCTCTTTTCCTCGTTAGGCTCAAGGTAAGATTTAAGGCATCAGTGATTTTTTAAGCAATTTCTCACTCTAACCAGTTTAATGATTAGGGGACAAAATTTATAGCCAAAGCCTCAAAAGATTAACGTAAAAAGCTCTCTGATGAACTTTGGCAACTTCCTAATTCTCCTGATTGGCGGCTATTATTATCCAGTAAACATAGATTACGAATTTCATAAATTTCTAGCTGATCTATCCGCATATTGTAAATCGCTTTTTGTAAATCGGTCAAATCACGAGGAGAACTATAGGGAAAATAATCAATGGCTCTGACTAACAGATCTTTATTGAAAGGAACAATGAGTTTCTGTCCGTTACTCTGTCTAGTTTGAATTAAATCAGCCACAATACCGACTCGCCATTTTCCGGTGCCAATGGATTGGGGTGGATCAATGCGTTTAATTTGTAACTGGGCCGACATTTTTTGAGCAGGAGAACTGGCAAAAACTTCGGGTGGAGTCATGGCTGCAATTTCCTTTAAAAATCCTTTGCGAAAATCTTCTGAGAGAGCAAAACTAGCCACCCAACTATTGGTCGAAATTTTTTGATTACCGCCCTGGGGAGTGGGAATAAAAAGCCCCTGATCCCGTTGGGGTTTATCCACCTCTTCTAGACTTTGAGCTGGTAGCATTCCCGACCAGTTAAACATTAGCGTCATGGTTTGATTGACAAATTGCCGAATCGCTTCCGGTTCTCTCAATAACGGATCTTCAGACTGGGGTCGTTGTCCGGCGATAAGTTGAACAAAATTGGCCGGTTGTCTCAAACTCAGTTGACGAATTCTGATGCCTTGAATAATTAAAATGAGTAAAGCTAGGGCGTGTAATGCTAAACCCGCGATCGCCAATAGACTTAACAAACTAATGCTTTTCTTTTTCTGTTGTAACAAACTCATACTGGCTCAATCTTTGCAACAGGATCAGGTTAAAATCGCCTCAATCGCAAAATTCGTTAAACTATCCCCATCAGTTTATTGCAAGAGAGCGACTTTTTCATGGATTATAATGATCTGAGTCCCGCCATTGTTAGTTATGCCAGCACCAGTTTAGAAGAGCGCAAAGATTGGTATTCTCCTGCCGCCGATGCCTATAACCAGGTTAGACCGCGTTATCCTCAGCCCTTCATCTCGCAAGTATTGGCGATCGCGCCCCTCACAGCCGATTCAAAAATTCTTGAGGTAGGTTGTGGCCCCGGTACTGCCACAGTCGCCTTCGCACCCCTAGGAGCCAAAATGCTTTGCCTAGAACCCAATCCTCACTTTTGTCGATTAGCTCAAACTAATTGCCAAGCCTATCCCCAGGTTAGCATCAAAAATCTTTCCTTTGAAGAATGGCCGTTAGAATTAGACTGTTTCGATGCCGTTTTAGCAGCTAGTTCCTTTCATTGGATTCCAGCTGAAATTGGTTATCCCAAAGCAGCCCAAGCGTTACGAGAAAAGGGTCATCTCATTTTATTGTGGAATAAAGAATTACAACCATCCTACGATGTATCTCTACTTTTATCAGAGGTGTATCAAGTTCATGCCCCCTTTCTTGATCGCTATGAAGATCGGGAAACTCAGGAAAAAATCGTGCAAGGATTAGGGCAAATTATTACTGATTCTGGGCAATTTCAAAAAGTGGTTCAGGGCACTTTCCGGTCTGAAGTTTCTTATACTATTGATGAATATTTGATGCTTTTAAATACCTATTCTCCTTACCTGAAGTTAGAAGCAGAGCAAAGGGCCATTTTATTTGAGGCTCTGAGAGAAAAAATTGAGCAAAATCTCGGAAATCGTCTGCCTCTCTTCTATCTATCCGCCTTTCATGTTGCACAAAAATGCTAGATCCTGACAAACAGCAAAGCAAATTCTTCTTACTGGCAGCCTGGGGTTCTCCCCAAGAATTCCGTTCTAGGATACCGTAGGAGAAGATTGTCTATTCTTCAAAGCCTTTCTGTAACCCTCCTAAATCACCATGACTGCGATCGCTCCTCACCAAAAAGCCAAAGCCTTAAAGCCGAATAGCCCCCGTCCTGCCAAAGCTCTCTGTAGCGAGTGTGGTCTTTGTGATACCTACTACATCCACTATGTCAAAGAAGCCTGTGCTTTTTTAAATCAGCAGATTGCCAGCCTGGAAACCCAAGCCCATGGCCGCAGTCGGGATTTAGAAAATGAGAATGATCTGTATTTCGGGGTACATCAGGAAATGATGGCGGCCAAGAAACAACAACCCATTCCTGGAGCGCAATGGACGGGAATTGTGAGTACTTTGGCCTGTGAGATGTTAAATCGAGGTTTAGTGGAAGGGGTTATTTGTGTTCAAAATACCAAGGAAGATCGTTTTCAGCCTCAAATTGTTGTAGCGCGATCGCCGGACGAGGTTTTAGCGGCCAAGGTGAATAAACCGACTTTATCTCCTAATCTTTCGGTATTGGAAGAAGTGGAAAAATCGGGAATGAAACGATTGTTGGTGATTGGGGTCGGTTGCCAAATTCAAGCCTTGCGAGCGGTAGAGAAATCCTTAGGATTGGAAAAGCTCTATATTTTGGGAACGCCCTGTGTGGATAATGTTTCGCGGGAAGGGTTGAAAAAGTTTTTAGAAACCACTAGCCGATCGCCGGAAACAGTGGTGCATTATGAATTTATGCAGGATTTTCAGGTACATTTTAAACACGAAGATGGTTCGACGGAATTAGTCCCCTTTTTTGGATTAAAAACAAATCAATTAAAGGATGTGTTCGCGCCTTCCTGTATGAGTTGTTTTGACTATGTAAATTCCCTGGCAGATTTAGTGGTGGGTTATATGGGCGCACCGTTTGGTTGGCAGTGGATTGTGGTTCGCAATGAGACAGGGCGTGAGATGTTAGAGCTAATTAAAGATCAGTTAGATATTCAAGCAGTGAGTTCGGAAGGCGATCGCAAAAATGCCGTACAACAAAGTATTCCGGCCTACGATAAAGCGGTGACATTACCCATGTGGGCAGCCAAATTAATGGGAGTTGTGATCGAAAAAATTGGGCCGAAGGGTTTGGAGTATGCCCGTTTTAGTATTGATTCCCATTTCACGCGGAATTATCTTTATGTTCGTCGTAATTATCCCGAAAAATTAGCGGCCCATGTGCCAGAGTTTGCGAAAAAAATTGTCGCTCAATATAAATTGCCTAAAAATTGACCGAATACTCGGTTTTGTTAAATAGTTTTACACTATAAATAGTATTAAACAGGTAATGAAAATTTAATATTTCTAGAGAGATACAGCAATGAGTAAAGAACTTACACTCCATCAAGTACCATTCAACCATTTATATCGTGATTTGTCTTTTGAAGATTTCTTTAAGCGATACGATCCTTGGCGTGACGGCAAAGTAAGAGTTGCAACAATGAGTTTTAATCATAAAAATTTCGATTTTTGGGCAAAACTACGGCCAGAATCTATTTTTTATATTGCTGATTACAAAAATTATAAAAGCATTGCTCTAGAATTTTTAAAACGTTACCCTTGGTTTGAAATTTACTCGGTGCCAAAACTACATTCTAAGGTTATTTTCTTTGAAAGATCAGGCGTTTTATTACTCGGTAGTCAAAATCTTTATACTGGATCATCAGAATTTTCTGAAATTATGATAGAAACTGTTGTTCACCAAAAAGATCATGAACAAGTTCTGGATTTATTATTTGGTAATCGACATCTTAATAAAAATCTGTTGTATTGTAAATATGGATTACAAGATATCCGTATTTATAAACAAGGACTTTATGAAGAGGGAACCCTTTGTTTACCCAATAATCTTGAAATCAATCATTGGAATCTCATTGCGAATAAAATTTTATTTGAAGATGAATTAAAAAAATATCCTGAATGTGAATATCATTACCCTGGGAAACTTTATACTATTTTTGAATACACTGTTGCTAATAAAAAACATTATTTGGGAACTGACCGAGGCTATCATTATTGTGGTGATTTAGATCAAAAGGCATTTGACTGGATTATTAAAAACTGTCAGATTGAGCAAGTAGTAGAAAACTATATTGGTGGACACTTTCCGAGTTATCATCGAATCCCGCAAGATCATATTCCTGATAAAGTATTTTGGCTAGGCCTAATTAAAAACCATAAACAATATGAAAAAATGAAGATTTTTACTCCTCAAGTAGATATTACAGATAGTAAGATTAGAAAAAGTGATTCATTAACATCGTACTTGAACAGTTCAGATTTTTGAAGAATAAAAAAATATACTCATAGATATTAAAATGCTTTTAATCAACCAGACTTTTTCTGTCCCTCTAAAGACTGATGCTAATGGTGTTATTCGCGTCAATCAAACTCGTATTACGTTAGATACTGTCGTTACTGCTTTTCTGGAAGGAGCAACTGCTGAAGAAATTCGGGAGCAATATTCATCGCTGGAACTGGCTGATATTTATGCGGTTCTCAGTTATTATCTACAGCATCAAACAGAAGTTAATGCTTATCTTTTAGATCGTCAAAATCTCGCTAATTTTGTTCAACAAGAAGCTGAAAAACGATTTAATCCTGTTGGCATACGCGATCGCCTATTAGCAAGACGGACACAAGTTCAAATAAGCATGGTAAATTTTTAGTGGACGAAAACCTTGATAACCAAAATATTTAAAATCAAAAATAAGTATTAAATAAAAATTACAATTGTTGGGCAGCTGAACTTAAAATAAAATTTTTTCAATGGCATATACTCCTTTCCCGATATGGCTCAAAAAAGAGGATTTCTATGCACTTCGTTATTGAATTGGCGGATTGTCATTGGCTTTTTCTCCTCTTTCTTGTTGTCTACTATTCTAGCGCAAAGTGTTATATCGTTTCTCATTAGCAATTAACTTCGCCGCTAAAACACCACCGATAAAACCAAAGAGATGACCCTGCCAGGAAACGCCTGGTTGATGGGGAAAAACGCCCCAGATTAAGCCTCCGTAAAGAAATCCAACCAATAGAGAAAGAAAGATAGAAGCTAAATTACGCTGGAAGTAACCTCGTAGTAATAAAAAGCCTAAATAGCCAAAAATCAAACTACTGGCTCCAATATGTACTGTGTTACTAGGAGCAAAGATCCAAACACCTAGTCCTCCCACAATCATTGTGACAAAAGTAACGATCCAAAAGTCGCTAATCTCCTGAAGCATTACTAACCAGCCCAGAATAATAAAAGGTACAGTGTTAGCCATTAAATGACCAAAGCCACCATGCAAAAAAGGGGCGAATAGAATTCCTCGTAAACCCATAAAAGAATGGGGAACAATCCCATACTGATCTAACTGATGATTAAAAACAAAGGTGTCTAGAATTTCTAAAATCCAAAAAACAGCCACTAAAGTTCCTAAAATTTGAACTTGAGCCTTAATGGATTGTGATAACGAGGGCTTTTTTTGACTACTCATAATTCAATCAATTTAATTCAGGTTAGTGCAATTAAAATGTTATTAAACAATTGTTATTAAACAGCCGTCATCCAGCAAAAGTACTAGGTCTATTCAATTATTTAGCCCTATTAGAACCCATGATAGCAATTTACCCTAGGATTGGCAGTCGAGCCACTGCGCTCAAACACATTCCGATTCAATTCAGTCCGCAGAGACCATTTATTCACCAGAAAGGCGATCGCCCGAATTTTGGAATAGGAAAGCTTGTTGGGGGATACCAATGCTGATTCCAGCGGCTTCAAAGGCTGATTTTAAGCGTAAACGCAATTCACGAGCCACAATCCATTGTTCACCAGGTTTCGTTTTAAGCCAGACCCGTAGCCTTACCCCTAAATGAGATAAATCTTCCACGCCCTTTAAATCCGGTGGTTCTGAAATGCGAGAATGCCATTGAGGATCGTGATAAAGTTCTTCAGCCACTTGCCTTAAAATACCTAATGCCTGTTGAATATCTGCATCATAGGAAATCTGAATACTGTAATCTACCCGTGACCAATCCTTGGTTTGATTGCGAACAATACCGACAGAACCATTAGGAATAGTGATCAAATCGCCATTGCTACTACGAAGACGAGTGACAAATAAATTGAGATCTTCTACTAAGCCTTCATCATTAGCAATAATTACAAAATCACCGACTGCGTAGGAATCATTAAAGAGATTAATAACACCAGAAATGACATCTTTAATCAAACTTTGAGAACCAAAGGAAATGGCAAAACCGATAATTCCAGCCCCTGCTAAAATCGTAGCGATCGGAAAATCAAAAATACCAAGAGATAAAATGATTCCTGCGCTGATCAATAACACAAGACAAATTCCTTTTAGAGCATTACTGATGGTTGGTATCCTGAGAATTCCACGATTAGAATTTTTGTCTCTTAAGTTAATATCTTCTTCCCAGATTTGTAACATTTTATCGATAAAGAAATCAGACATTTTAAGTAAAACTAAAATAACCAGCCAAATTAAGATTAATGACATCGGTGCGCCTGCAATTTGGACACCCAATTCACGACTATAGGGAAAAAGAGCAAGAATAAAGGCCAAGCCTCTTAACCACAATAACAGTTGAAAAAAACTTAACAATCTTCTTAGAAAGATAATGATTTTAATTTGTCGTTGATAGATTAATTTGGCATCCTCTCTAGTTTGACAGTACAGATATTTACTGATAATACGAGGAATTTTCTTTTCAGGCAGTTCTTCACTCTGAGGAGAAACAATAAATTGAGGTTGAAATTTTTTGGAAAAAATCTCAAAAATAAGGTATAAACTTTTTTTCAGTTGATAGGGTTCCGATGCTGGATTAGTAGCTCCATGATTGGCTGAAATAGCATTGATCAGATCGGTGTCCTGATTATTCTCAAGAAATTGAGCTAATGCTTTTTTAAGAGAGAAGATATAACGAGTAAAAGCTGACTGAATGATTAACAGAATCAGACTAATAAGGGCGAGGGAAAAGAATAGTTTAACTGCCAGCCACCCCTGGGCTTGTAGACTTTCTGGCTGACGTTCCTGTCTGGCCCTAATCAATGCCTGACGTAATTGGTTGGCTGCCTCTGGTGCCATTTCAGCGATCGCTTGACCATGTAACTGGGCATCATTTTCCGTAATCGTTCCAATCGTTTGGGGTTTAAGATTATTAGGATCACTCACGCGAATAACAGTCTGTCCATTGAGAACAGAAGGATAAACCTGAAGAGTATCGGGATCAAAACCGCGCTCAATAATTTCTTTAATATTATTTTGAATCCGTGTGACTCGATCCTGTAGAGGAGCAGTGGCTTTTTCGCCTTTATCGTCTTCAACTGAGGCTGGAACGGCTACATAAAAAAGCGGAATACCATCAACTTTTACGGGAGCATAGACTAAATTGCCAATCTGTCCAGAGAGCGGTCTGGAGCCATTTCTGATGAGTGCGGTGACGTTGTTAGGAAGATTTGGTGTTTGGGCTTGAATGAAAGGAGATGTATTAAGGACAATCACTAAACTTAGCCCAAAAATAAAGATTCGATTGAGCCAGGCGGGCCATTGCAGATATTTTTTAATTTTTTGATTCACAAGATTTTGGATCAATATCATCATAATTAAGACAAAGCTTTAAACTAGATTGAAATTTTTCCCCACAATGGCGATCGCTGAAATGGATAAAAGGTGTTTTTCATAAGATATGGACTGAATCATGATTTGGCTACTATCACGACAATAAAACTACTACTGATTTATCGACTATCTATGCTATCACATTACCTAGGGTAGTCTTTTGACTTTTTAAATTTCCTCTTAATTAAGTTTTGTATCATATTCAATCAATTTATGATAAATTAACCAATTCAAGCAAGAAATCAAGCAAGCATCTGTCAGGCTGATATCAGAAGCAGAATTATTGGCTCTCACCAGATAGATAATTCTCCCCTTCAACCCGTTTAATCAGGAGTCTATTATGACTTTCCACGATCAAGATAAGACAGATCCTTCCACTAACAATCATAAATTTCAAGAAGCGATCGGTGAATCCTCAAGTGATTCTAAAGACTTGTTGCGTGCTCCTAAACCTCAGTCAGCTTGGCAAACAAAAACTGCTCAAGGTAAAAGTTCGCTCCATCGTCGCCGCTATGAAAGCCGATGAAATCCGAAAAGATTATCCGGTCAATTCGTTGTTATTAATCATATCAAAGAAATAACTTTTTTGACTCATTACTAATGATTAATCATGTCGTTAGCTCTTTTTCAACGTCTGCTAATCAAAAGTTTAAAAAATAACTGCCCTTTTAAATGGCTATTTTCAGGAAAAACCTCATGAATAAATTATCTAACACACTTATCGTTTCGGGATTAAGCACCTTAATTTTTGTACCTCAGTTATTAGCCCAAAACTCTAACTTTGACGATATGCAAGGCTATTGGGCCTCACAATATGTCACTGCCTTAGCGGATCGCAGTATTATTAGCGGTTTTCCTGATGGCTCTTTTCAACCCAATGCCGATATTACTCGCGCTCAATTTGCCGCGATCGCTGTTAAAGCCCTTGAACTTCCCCCTGGCGATAACAATCATGATTTTACTGATGTAGAGCCAAACTACTGGGCTTCTCCTGCTATCCGAGCCATCAGTAACTCAGGTTTAGTTGCAGGCTTCCCCGATGGAACCTTTCGTCCAGAAGAGCGAATTACCAGGGCACAAGTATTGGTAATTTTGGCTAAAGCTCTCGGCAACCAGATCACCAGCAATCCTAACCAATTTAATCGCTATTCCGATCGCCAAGCCATACCTGATTGGGCCACAGCAAGTGTCTCTAAAGCTTCCAATGCAGGCATCTTAGTCAATTTTCCTGATGCGAGTCGGATTAATCCGAATAATTTAGCAACAAGGGGTGAAGTGGCCGCCCTAATGTATCAAACCTTAGTGAAGCGAGGAGACCAAACCCTGACTCCGCTAACAGTGGGAATGCTAGGGGTTGACACCGATCCTACTCCCACCACGGTCTCCAATTTAGTCATACAAAACATTGAAACTAACACCACCAGCCTTCATGGTTTAGGGTTAGGAGACGAGCTATTCGTAACTGCCTACGGTACACCCAACTCACGGGCCAGTTTTAAACTGCTAGGCTTAAATAATAATCGGGCAATCGCCATGATGGAAGTGGGAAATGGTATCTATGAAGGTCGTTATCAGATTCGTCGTAATGACCGACAAATGAATTCCAAGCTGGTGGTTAGTCTGACTCAAGCTGATCTAAAACCAATCACAAGAAAATTTAATCAAGTTATTGCGATTAATACCAACCAAAATGGCAATAGTAATTATTTTCCTGTGGTTGCCAATTTAGAAATCAACCGTATCGAAATTAACACCACGGCGATTCAATCCCTGAATGAAGGGGACGAGCTATTAGTAACTGCCTATGGGACTCCAAAGTCGAACGCTAGTTTTAAATTAATCGGTTTAAATAATAATCGGGCGATCGCCATGACAGAGATCAAAAAGGGTGTCTATCAAGGTCGCTATACTCTACGCCGTAATGACGGAGAAACCCCAGCCAAATTTACGGTAAGCTTCTCTAAACCAGGTACGAATTCTATCACCAAGGAATTTAACCAAGCGATCGCCATTCAAAGTAATAATTAATTGCTTTCCAGAAGGTTTACCTAAGCAAAATATCAGCATTAATGTTGCTGGGTTGTCCTCGATCTTTATCAACAAGGGCTTTAAAACCCTTGTCCGTATCCCAACGGTAAACCGCGATAGGTTATTTCAAGGCTAGTTAATGACCTCACCGATTCAAAAACGCGATCACCTCTTAATCATTTTAATATTAGAGTAGGGGCTTAGTTTCTACGTCCAATATTTCTGGATTGAAAAACCAACTCCCAAGGTTGATAATTATCCATTCTCAATTGTCCATTATTAATTAAAATCATAGGTTTTCGTTAAGAGGATTGCCGTCATCATCTACCCAAATAACTTCAGAAAGATCAACATTTTCAGTATTAACGTCTTCTAAGTCTGCTTTTCTAAGTTTCGCTCCTTGCAGATTCGCTCCTTGCAGATTCGCCTCGTACAGATCCGCCCTGTACAGTTTTGCCCATTGTAGATTCGCCCCTTGTAGATTCGCCCCTTGTAGATTCGCCTCTTGAAGGTTCGCCCCCTTTAGTCTAACATCTTGCAGATTCGCCCCTTGCAAATCCGCCTCTTGCAGATCTGCCCCGTACAGATTTGCCTCTTGCAGATTCGCCTCGTACAGATTTGCCCCGTTCAGATTCGCCTCGTACAGATCCGCCCCGTACAGTTTTGCATTTTGCAGATTCGCCTCTTGTAGATCCGCCCATAATAGACTCGTTTCTTGCAGATCCGCCCATCGCAGATTCGCCTCTTGAAGATTCGCCCCGTTCAGATTCGCCCATTGCAGTTCTGCTCCTTCCAGATCCGCCCCTTTCAGAACCGCCCCTTCCATGTGTGTCCTTTCCAGATCCGCTCCTTCCAGATCCGCTCCTTTCAGATCCGTCCCTTCAAGATTCGCATGGCGTAAATCTTTTAAAAGTAGTAGGCAACCAGCTAAATCTAAATAACTAAAGCAATCAAAAGCTAGAGTTTGATTATCATCAATCCTTTGCTTTTGTAGTTTTGATAGCCATTCACTAAAACTTTCTCGCTTTTCCCACTTGATTGTTGAGATTCTTTTTGTCACGCTTGCACAAGCATTTAGCACAACTAACAGAGCTTCTTCCGCATTTCGAGACTGATAGCTCATTTGTAAAAAAGTTAATCTGTCTAACTTTTCCATCGGCATTCCCTGTCGCAACATATAGCTAATCAAATCACAAAATAATTGTTGCCATTTTACTACTTGTTCTACAGGTTGTAACTGCACTTCACCCAAAAGCCAATCAAACAAATAACGATCCATTGCTTCGGCTCCACACAAAACTGCCCAACGCCGTAAACATTCCTGTTCATTCCAGCCCCGCCCATTACTGCGATGTCTTCCTAACTCATCCTTGAACGCTTCAATTTCCGTGATCATGCGCCGCGTGGTGAGATATTCCCGAAAACTCTTATGGGTAAACTCAAAGGTTTTATCTGTTCCCTGTACTCCCTGTTGGCGAAAATAAAAAGCTGTCAATAGTTGGGTTACACCCTGGGAGCCTGATGTTTTAAAAACTTCCAATACTGAACCAATGCCACTGTGCTGACAATGCTTCTCGATTTCCGCTACCGTTGTCGTGCGTCCGTTCCCATGCCAACAAGCCACCGCAATTTCTGCCATTGCCTGCATAAACTGGTCTTCGGTAATTTGAACATTTT